>JAGAXF010000021.1 GCA_017941085.1 Bacillota bacterium | reverse complement strand
TGTTCGTCAGGCCACGATTTCGCTATCCCTTCCTCTCGCCCAAGCCTCACGGCTTGAACCTTGGGAGTCGCTATTGGATTCGTCGATGACTACGCTCCTACGGACTTACACCGTAGACCTATGACATGCCCGTCATACTATGAAAACGAGGTAGCCACTGCTACCTCGTTCCCGTTTCCTAATGCCTTAGTATAGATTCCCTACTTGAGGTTTACTATTAACCATGTACATTCTATCATAGTCACATTACCTTTGTGTTACCTGCTATTTAAGGATTATATGTCTAAATTCAGGCCTATAACCTTTGCTCCTCTCCGTCTCAGGTCCAGGGCCTTCCTTAAGTCTTCCTCTTCTATGACCTCTCCCTCTGCAACCAAAGGAATCCCCGGCGGATAAGGAATAATAGAGGCAGAAGCCCTTCTTCCCACCAGGTCATTTATGATTTTTTCTTCATCGCCTATCTTAGATAGTTTCTTATTTTCCAAGGACTTTTCCGGAATGGTTTCCAAAGCCTTAATAAGCTTATGAAAATCCTCCCTTTCGTTTCCTATGCCCGTCATGGCCATAACCAAATTGTTGTCCCACAGCTCTATTTCAATACCAAGGTCCTCCAAGGCATCCCCAAATTCATCTCCTCTATAGCCTCTACCCCTAAGGTCCATTAGAATTTTGGTGGGATCCTGCAGGGGGTGAACCCGGCACTTAAGATCCGGTATCTCCCTCACCTTGTTATAAAAATAATCCAGATTATCCCACCACTCTTTAAGAAGAATACTCCCCTTTTCTTCTAATATCCTTGCATTTAACTCCAAGGAGGCCATAAGTATGTAAGAAGGGCTGGAGGATTCTATTACCTGAAGCTTGTCCCCCAGCACCACCACCGGTATTTTATCTCCCATCACATTGATTATGGCAGTCTGAGTAAAGGAGGCCAAGGTTTTATGAGTGCTATTTACAACTATATCAGCACCTTGCTCCTCTGCCGGTGGTGGTACATCCCCTACTTTGCTCATGAATTTTAGGTGAGCGCCGTGGGCCTGGTCCACAATAAGAGGCACATGGTATTCTTTGCAAATATCGGATATCTCCTTAACAGGGCTGCATATTCCATAATAGTTGGGGCTGGTTATAACCAGGCAGGCTATTTTTCTTTTCTGCTCCTTTGACTCCCTTAAAATCTCCTCCACCTTAATAGGAGAAATGAATCCGGCTATTTCCAGGTCACTTATAATCTCCGGATAAATGTAAAGTGGCTCTGACTTTGATAGCTTCACACCGTTGTAGACGGACTTGTGACAATTCCTTGCCATTACAACATAGGAGTCTTCACCCTTCACCTGAACAGCGGCCAGAATAGATGCAATTAGACCGGCACTACTTCCACCAACGGAAAGAAATGTTTCCCTTGATTCATAAAGAGCCTTATATCTATTCATTACGTCCCGTATTACAGTCTCCGGTTGAAAAAGATTGTCCGCCCCTTTAATCTCAGTAATATCGAGGGGTACAAGGTTTGACAAAAGAGAATCATATCCCAGCTTTTCATAGAACCTTATGCCCTTGTGCCCCGGCATATGAAAAGAAACCATGTCCCTGGCGGCACGGTCAGTTAAAAACTCAATTAAACTTTTTCCGTTGGTTTCTTTCATCATAACTAGGGTAAGGGCCATAGCCCTACAGATTTTTTATCAAAGCAGAGGCGACAATACTCTAAGCACCCCATCAAAGAGAAGCCCCAGGAATCCTGTGCGGGTATCCTCCTCTGATATTCTGTGACATCTGGAAAAGGTCAGTTGGCAATCCTCCTTTAGCTTCCTAAGGACCGACGATCCGATCATCATTGTGCCACATTCAAAGTGAAGATAGAGACTTCTGTAGTCCATATTGATGGTGCCCACAACCCCTATAAAATCATCTGCAAGAATTGATTTGGAATGGATGAAGCCGGGAGTATATTCATATACCTTAACCCCCGCCTTCATAAGGGGTTGATAATAGGATCGGGTCAATCTAAAGATAAGCTTCTTATCGGGTATACCCGGCGTTACCACTCTAACATCGACACCTCTGCGAGCAGCCAGCTGCAAGCAGCTAAGCATTTCCGCATCCAGAATCAAATAAGGTGTATATAGATAAATATATTCTTCTGCTTGATTTATTATTTCCAGATAAACGTTTTCACTAACATTCTCATCATCTAATGGAGAATCCGAGAAGGGTTGGACAATTCCATCGCTATCGAATACCTCCGGATGATGAACATGGGGAGCAAAGGGACTGTAGTCCGTATCTGTCTTTCTATAGGCATTCCAAATGTTTAGGAACATTACTGTATAATTCCAAACGGCTTCGCCTTCCAAACGAATACCGCTGTCCTTCCAATGTCCAAATCTTTCAACTCTGTTTATGTATTCATCCGCCAGGTTGTATCCGCCGGTATGGCAAATATATCCGTCAATTACCGTAATCTTTCTGTGGTCCCTGTTGTTGTAGACCAAATTAAGAATAGGCCTTACAGGATTAAAGACAACAACCTTCACTCCCTCTGCCTCCAACTTCTTTTGGAAGCCATAGGGAATTTTGTCCATGGAACCCACATCGTCATATATAACTCTTACATCCAAACCTTCCTTAACCTTTTCCTTCAGGATGTCGAATATTTCCGCCCACATTTCACCTTCTTCTATAATGAAGTATTCCATGAAGATAAAATGCTTTGCGTTTTTTAGGTCCTGAAGAAGGTCGGGAAAGGCCTTGTCTCCCAGGCTATAATATTTGGACTTTGTTCCGGACCAGGCGGGATAAGGTCCTTCCTTTGCAACATAATCAACGGTTCTCTGAAGCCTGCTGTTACTAAGCTCCCCCAGTCTCTCCTGTTGTCTAAGTTCATCCTTGTGTTTACTCTCCACCTCTTCTATTATGCGCTTAAGCCTGCGCGATGGTCTCTTGTTACCAAAGAAGGCATACATCAAAGTTCCCAAAATAGGAACCAGGCATATTAGAAGAATCCATCCCAATTTGTATGCGCCGCTATCGTTTCTATATATAACAAAGAGAGCCATAATAGCAGCCAAAATAGTAAATACGGCAGAGGTAATCTCGCCGTATTCACTTAGTCTGGTGATAGCAGCAACCAGCCACAACGCTTGCACTAAAACTATAAAGGCTGTAATGACCAGTCGGCTAAATATTTTACTGAAGAATCTTTTAATGTAAGCTATCATATTGTTTTGTAATGCTGTCGACTTTGTTTATTTGGTAATAACATCGACTCCCATGTATTTGCGCAGGGCCTCCGGAACAATTACACTTCCATCCTCCTGCTGGTAGTTTTCCAGTATGGCCGCCACTGTACGACCAACGGCAAGACCGGAACCATTTAATGTATGAACGAACTCCGGCTTTTCCTTTCCTCTGCGGAATCTTATGTTTGCTCTCCTTGCCTGGAAGTCCTCAAAATTACTGCAGGAGCTGATTTCCACATATCTTCCGTAGCTGGGCATCCAAACCTCTATATCGTAGGTCATGGCGGAGCTAAAGCCCAAATCTCCGGAACTAAGTCTCACTACCCTATAAGGAAGGTTGAGGGCCTGAAGAACTGCTTCTGCGTCTCCGGTTAGTTTTTCCAGTTCATCATAGGATGTCTCCGGTTCCACAAACTTAACTAATTCAACTTTATTAAACTGATGCTGTCTGATTAGTCCTCTGGTGTCTCTACCGGCGGAACCTGCTTCCGCTCTAAAGCAAGGTGTATAAGCAGTATAGTATACCGGAAGCTCCTCTACCTGCATTATCTCGTTTCCTCTCATATTGGTTACAGGAACCTCAGCAGTAGGAATAAGGAAGAAATCCTTTTGGGGGAGGAAGAACATGTCCTCCTCAAACTTTGGTAACTGACCTGTGCCTGTCATGGCTGCTCTGTTTACCATGAAGGGAGGAAGTATTTCTGTATAGTCCTGATCAATGGTATGAATATCCAGCATAAATTGAATGCAGGCTCTTTCCAGGCGAGCCCCTAGGCCCTTATAGATGGTGAATCTTGTACCTGATATTTTGGTTGCTCTTTCAAAGTCCAAAATGCCCAGATCCTCACCTACATCCCAGTGAGGCTTTGGTTCAAAGTTGAAGCTTGTGGGTTCCATAAATTTGCGCATTTCCACATTTGCGCTGTCGTCCTCACCATACTGAACATCTTTATAAGGTGTGTTTGGTACATTCAGAAGAGCAATTCTTAGGTTATCCTCTATCTGAGCAAGCCTATGGTCCAGATGCTTTATTTCATCGGACAGTTCCTTCATCTCTGCCATAATCTTGGTTGTGTCCTGGCCCTCCTTCTTTAACTTGGGAATCTCCCTGGACACAGTGTTCTGCTTATTCTTTTTTGCTTCTACCTCAGCCAAAAGAGCTCTTCTTTTTTCATCAAAGAATTTCACCTGGTCCAGACCAAAGTCTCCCTTGCCTCTGAACTCCACTCTCTCTTTTACTCCTTCAAAGTCTTCTCTAATTCTTTTAATATCCAGCATTATAGTCACCTCTTAAAAAATGTTCTTAGTATAGATAGCATATTTGTCCAGCAATTGGTTTACTTTCTTCTGTATTTCCAATTGCAGTTTGGAAGCCATGTCGTAATCGCCATTGTCCAGGGCTTCCTTTGCTCTGGTTAGAAGGCATTTCTTGGAAATGCTGTCCTTTCCCAGTTCTTTTCTCAGTTTGTCTATTTCCTTCCAATTGGCTTCATCAAAGTCCGTTGCCTCTTCCTTGGAATGAAGTTTGACACAGCCTCGCAGAGTTGCCATCCTGGAGGGAATGATTCTGTCATGAACCTCTGTCTTCCACTGGTTCACCACCTGATATTTATATGAATCCAAGGCCAAGTCCGAAATCACGTTGCCGGCTTTAAATATTTCCAGTTTCTCAGGATACTTATCAAAGGCACTTATGTTTTCCCAAACTGTTTCCGGCGCTTTTCCGAAGAGCTTGTCCCTTTCCTCCTGGTTGAAATCATCAAAGACATTTTTCTCCGTCCTGTACTCTCGATTCTTCTCTAAATAGAAATCCTTTTCACCGTATTTCTTTGAAATGGATTTTTCCAAATCCGAAGGAGTTTTTTCATTTTCCAGAACTGCCTTTATACCATCCAGAATAGCCATATAAGCAGCCGTAAGCACCAGATAGGTATTGCTCTTTGGATTTGGTGCCCTCAGTTCAAATCTGGTGGCAAGAGGATTATCCAACTCCCTTATAAGGCCTGCCAGAACCGTTCTATTTCTAGAAGGCTCTTCTGTTGATTTACCAAGGGAGGTTACAATACATACCGGAGCTTCGAATCCGGGCTTAAGCCTGTTGAAGGCATCATTGCTGGAGCTGATAAAGGGATTAACCACCTCATAGTTTTTAAGGAGACCCATAAGAGCACCAAAGCCAATTGGACTCATATAGTCCTTCTTCATATCTGCAGGTGAAAAGAGATTAACCATCTCTCCACTTTTTAAACGAGCGGCAATTCCCAAATGAGTATGCTCGCCGCTTCCCGCAACTCCCGGGAAGGGCTTTGCCATAAAGGTTACGTCCAGACCATGCATGGTAAATATATCTCTTACAACATACTTTGCCTGGTTTTCGTTGTCTGCCGCCTGAATGGCATCGGAATATTTCCAATCTATTTCCAGCTGCTCCATAACATGGTCATAGTGACCACTGTTGCCCATTCTGGCCTTTACTCCACCAACTTCTTTATGTCCCATTTCCACTGAAAGACCATATTTATCCAGAAGTTTCAGAGTGTCTTCCAAGGCGGTTCTTACTTCACCATAGGTTCTCTTCCAATATTGTTCCTTTAATACCTGCGATGTAAAGAGCTGTTCTCTGTCACCCTTGTCATCGGGAGTTTTCACCCAGAACTCCAGCTCTGTGGCGCTGGTAAAAACTATATCCTCTATTTCCTTCACATTCTTTATCCCTTTGATGTATTTGAACACATAGGGATGTGCCTTCATTTCTGCTAATATTTCCTTCTTAAGATATTCGATGGCATCCTTAAGCATTACTCTGGATCCGCAGTAGAAGCTATCGTTGTGAACTAAGAAGGAAGGAATTCTCAGAGTTCCCACCGGAAGCTCGGTCTTGGGATCTATATTGTGATAGTTATAGTCCACATACCAATTAACATCCAGGTCAGGTATCATATCTACCTTGGCGTTATTCAAGGTGGCAATCACCGGAAGAGCTACCGATGAGCCGTCGGTTTGCACACCCTTGGTCAGCATACTGTCCAGTTCCGCCAGAAAAAGTTCCACGGGAATTTTTTCGTCAGTATCGTGACCACCGATATCGATTCCCACCATGGATACATACTGTACTTCCGGATGGGCCTTTAAAATCTTCTTAATGTCAGCTTTCTTATGACTATCCTTAGGAATGATAAATAGCATCTTTTCAATATCAAAGCTAAGCATTATCAATCACCACTTTCTGCTGTATTCTATCCTTCATTTCCTTCCGCCGGTTCCGTTCCTTCACCGGAATCCTGGCTGTCGGTTTGTGTTTCCAAGTTCTCAAGAGGCTGCATCTGGTCTGCAGCGGTGCTTACTCCCGAACTTATACTTCCTCCGCTAAGCTGGGAAAGAGCCTCCTCCAGCTGAGCCATATATTGTCCATAGGTCACCCAGTCTCCACTCTGAAGAGCAGACTGTGCACTTTCATATGCCTGAGTTGCCTGGTTTATTAATTCGTTTTGTTCCTCAGGAGTCAGATTGCTAACCTGAGATTCCTGGGATTCTTCTCCGGAGGATGGTGTAGCGGATCCATTGGAGGATCCTGCACTTGGATTTCCTACGGTTACATCACTACCAAACAGACTCTTAAGGGCCTCCGTCAAAGTTGGCTCATAGGCAATTCTATCTCCATAGGCAATAATTATTCTCTTAACTTCCGGTATGGCCGTATTGGATGCCTCAAGATAAATCGGTTCAATATACAGTAGGGAATCCTCTATAGGAATAACAAAGAGATTACCTCTGCTGTATCTGGATCCTGCATTACTCCACAAAGAGAAGTCCTGAGAAATCTTTGTGTTCTGGTCAATCTGAGCTTCAATCTGCATAGGTCCATAAACCGTCTTGCTCTTGGGGAAGCGGTAGAGAACCAGCTCTCCATAGTGCTCCCCATCGTTTCTGTTTAAGAGAAGGGCCGTCATGTTCTGCTTACCCTTTGGAGAGAAGGGCAATGTGCTTACGAACTCTGCAGACTTTTCTCCCGGAAGCTTAAGAACAAAATAGTTGGATCTGATTTTTGATTCCTCAGTTCCATAGATTTCATGAGCAACGTCCCAGTTGTCTTCATCCTGATAGAATACCTTTACGTCGTTCATGTGATAACGTCCATAAACATCCGCCTGAATCTGGAACAGGGCGTGAGGATATCTAATGTGTTGACGCAGGTTTTCAGGCATTTCATCAATGTCCTTGAACTTACCCGGGAATATCTTCTGATATGTTAGGGCAATAGGATCTTCCTTATCCACCACATAGAAATCCACCGTTCCATTATAGGCATCAACGATGATTTTAATGGAGTTTCTTATATAGTTGGTATCCCCCACTCTTCCGCTATAGGGTTCAGAATAGGGATAGTATGAACTGGTGGTATATGCATCCACCACCCAGTATATTTTCCCGTCTACTGTAACTGCATAGGGGTCATCCTCGTAGGCCAGGAATGGCATAATCTTTGCCACTCTGTGAGTAATCTCCCTATTAATAATTATTCTTGAATTGCTGTTTACATTGGTGCTAACCAGCAGCTTCATGCTTCCTTCTTTGATGGCAAACATCAATCTGTTCAGAAGGTTAAGTTTAATGCCGGCGGTACCCTCGTAGGCAGTATAGCGATTGTCCTGACCATCAGGATAGTCGAATTCTTCCTCGTTGGTTCCAACAATTATATAATCCTCTGTGGATTCTCCAAAGTAGATTTCAGGTCTATCCACATTAAGGTCGGATATTCTGCTGGTGGGAGGAATGTCCTTCATAATTACATCCGGCTGTCCACTGGCTGTAATTGTATCAACCCTGGAAATGGCCAGGCCGTAGCCATGGGTATATTTAATATGTCTGTTAATCCAGGTGTCGTTTATTTTGCTCTCGTCGATTTCTCTTATTGCCAGATAGGTTTGAGTATATTCACCGTCCAAAACATATCTGTCAACGTCGGTATCATTAAATGTATAGTACTGTCTTATGCTTTGAGTCTGGTTGTAGAAGGTCTGTACCGGCTGGAAATCGTTTATTCTCAAGTTGTTGATAGTATCTCCGTTGGCATTAATTTTGTCTGCATTTAATGATGTGGCTGCAGCAAAGTCCCTAACATCAACGTCATCTATACCATAGGCATACTGAGTATACTTGATGTTATTGGCAAGATAAGGAGATTCCTTATTGATTTCATCCGGTGCAACAATCATGCTCTGAACAAGTCCACCGCCAAAGAGGCTGATAACAAAGACAAGCACCATAGCCGCCGGAACAAGCAGAATCCGTTTAAACTTCTTCTGAGGTATTAAAATCAAAGAGAGAATAGCTCCCACAACAGCAAGTCCCATAAGGATTCTATAGGCCAAAAGAGTAACCTTCACATCTGTATAGCCTGCTCCGTATACCACACCGGTATGGGCATGAAGCAAATCGAATTGCATCAGCAGAAATTTGATTCCCAGCATAACGAAGAATACAACGGCCAAAATTGTCAGCTGGAAGGATCCAATTTGAACAAGTCCCGTTAGATTGGATCTGGATACTCTTTTCTGGTCACTATTCTTCTTGCCAAAGTCTTTACCGAAAATATGCTTTACCTTTGGATCGTCCTCAATTGGAATAGCCTCATCCTCTTCATAGACGTCGGGGCTATGCATTACAAGAAGAATCATGTAATACACCAAGGTGGCCGCAAAGAACAGACCTATTACTCCCAGCAACAGTTCATTTAATCTGTTTAGGAATTCAAATCTAAATAGATAGAAAGACACATCCAGGTTGAACAAGGGATCCGTAATGCCCACGTCAGTTGCATTAAGGAACTGCAACAGTTCAAACCACATGTATCTTACAAAATAGACAGAAACCACTATACCAAAAGCAAGGGAAAGCAAATTGGTATAGAGGTTTAATCTTTTAGTATTTGTGTCTTCACCGGAAACGATTTTCTTGAAGTATCCCCTTTTAAGGCCGTGAAGATAAAGGGCCATAAGGACCGCAAGAACAAGGGCGATAGGGATACCGTATTTAAGCTGGGTTGTAATCTTGGCAATAAAGATACTTACATATCCAACCTCGCTAAACCACATCCAATCCGTAACAAAGTTGATGGCCAGCAGGAATATGCTAATCAAAGCCACCAGGATTAGTATGATGATTGCCGGTCCTTTTCTCACCTTAACTCCCCCACCACCTGTTTTTTTAATAGGCTTTATCTTAGGAGTTTCTTTAGGAGTATCCGTTCCGGCTTCTCCATTTCCCTTTTTAAAAAAATTTATCTCCATATCCTCAGCACCTTAAATATTTCTATTGAACGTCAGTAACTTCTTCTACAAGAACTCTGTTATCCGATGTGTCCAAACGTACTAGCTGCATAGTCACCACAGGATCCTCACTGGTGGAGATGGTCTCGGCCAATCTGGTAAGAACGTAGAATTCAGATCCGTCCTGTCTTATTTCTCCAATTTGAAGCTTGTTGTACTTATAAGTAACCCCTTCTTCCGGCGTAATTGCAGCCACCTCGTAATAGTAGTCCGCATAGTCATCCACCAGGTTAAGCACCTCGTCGCTTCCCTCGTTATAGCGATCCTGGAGCAAAGAGTAATACTCCATAACTGTTCCAACCAGCTCAGGAGTATACTTAACAGTAACTCCATCACCTGTGGTATACCAATCTGCGTCAGTAAACAAGGATGCATACTCTACCCCAACCATGCCGTAGTCTCTATCTTCTGTAAACTGAAGGGCTGTATCCTCTGCAACCTCTGTAATGTTTTTGTTCTTACCTGCCTGCTGCTGGATGGCTGTTTCAATAATTGATGGTTCTTGAGTTGCTGTTTCCTCGCCGGTGTTTTCTTCAACTTGCTGTCCACCGGGCGCAACCTCTTCTTCTGTGGTCTTGTTGATACCCAGAATGCTTTGAAGTTTTTGTCCCACAGCAGTATCTCCTGCGAATACCAGGATGGCAGTAATAAGTACACAAACTGCCAGAACTGCAATGAGAATGTCTAGGATTATAAGCTTAGCTCTGCCGGATTTTTCCGAATCATCATAATCGTAATCATCATTATTAAAAATGTCACCGTAGCGCAGTGCTCTTTCTTCTCTTTCCGTTGGTTTATCCTTTGCGGTAGGTATAGCTCTAGCAAAGGCGTACTGAGGTCTTTCCTCTTCCGGTTCTTCAAGTTCCTCCGGTTCTTCTTCCGCCTCTTCTTCAAAGGCTACAAAATCTCCCTTGGAATATGCGGTGGTGAAGCCTTCGCTATATATACGGCTGTCATCATGGGCAAAATCTTCCACCTGATTCTCAAGCTCTGTAAGTCTACGTTCAAACTCGGAAAGCTCTGCGTCGCTGTCCTCTACCTCTTGTCTGGCCCTGGCAAACTCCGGCTTAAAAGATTCCGGCTCCGGCTTTATCTCAACAGGCTTTTCTATTACCTCTGGTTCCACCACCACCTTAGGTTCTTCTACCACGGGTTCCGGCTCCGGTTGAATCTCAATGGCGGGACCCTCCACCTCGATGGAATCTGTCACTGGAGCGGAAACAACCTCCGGTTCCGGTTCCTTTTGAATCCAAGGCATATGGGTAACCTCAGGTTCCACTACAACCTCAGGCTCCTCTACTACCTCCGGTTCAACTACCACCTCCGGTTCTTCTACTACCTCCGGTTCAACTACAACCTCAGGCTCTTCTACTACCTCCGGCTCAACTACAACCTCAGGTTCTTCTACTACCTCTGGTTCAACTACAACCTCTGGCTCTTCTTCCTTTGGTTTAGCCGATTCTTCCATCATCTTCTTGTATTCAAGTTCCCTCTCCTCATCGCTTCTTCTGGTGGGCATGGGTCTTGAATACTTGGGTTCTTCACTCTCCGCCTGAATCCTCTTCTTCAGTCTCTCATATTCTTCGTCCAATAGAGCTTGGAATTCAGCACTTTTCTGGTTGAAGGTATAGAACTTTGCTCGTCCCTCCAGATTTGATGGAGCCGCAGGTTTTGGACTTACGGACATGGAAGCTTCTCTGGAGGCTTCTCTAATATCCTTTGCCCAATCATCCACAGCAGTGGTTCTGGGAAGGCCCTTGGTTTTGGGAGCAGGTGCTGCCTCTACCTTTGCCTTTGGTTTGATGGAAACTGTTTCTTCCTGGTCCTCAAAGCTTCTCTGGAAAACCTGCGTTGCTCCCTTCTGGAAGTTTTCTCTGTCAAAATCATCGTCTACATCAAAGACGTCAAAATCATCATCGTAATCATCAGGATCAAAGTCTCTTTCATCCTTTTCGTAATAGTCATCGTCTCTATCAAAGCGAGCAAATCTTTCCAGTTTGCCAAAGAGACCGGAAACTCCGGAAAACAACCTGTTCTTTATAGAGCCCTCTTCGGGACGTATATTATCTTCATAATCATCGTTAAAGAGATCCGCATATCCGATCTCATCATCCCTGCGGTCATCCTCATCATCATCAAAGATGTCCGGGTCTGTAAATCTGTCCTTCTTGAATTCCGGCTGGAAACCAAATTCTCCGGTTTTATACTTATCCTCGTAACTATCTCCAGAGGATAATCCTTCCATGGCATCAGTAATATCCACCTTTTCCAATACAAAGGTGTTTCTTCCGCCTCCCCTTACTGAAGAAGTCTCAGGTGTGCTCTCTGTTTCATTGCCTGAAGCAAAGATACTTCCATAAACAAAGCCTTCATCGGATCCGGTCTGCCTGTTGCTGTGGGCCTGAACCTTTTCCTTATGAAGTCTGGAAGTTGAGCCGGATCCCTTAGGTGTAACCTTTGGTGTATCTGCGGCTATCATTGTAGCCAGCTCCTCTTCAGTTATTTCTTTTATATCTTCAATGGGCTCCGGCGTTTCTTCTTTTCTAAAGAATACGGAGCTCTCTTCGAAATCATCTATCTTTCTCGGTTCAGATCTTTGTCTGTCCCTTGGATCTACAACTGAGGACCAGTTAAGCTGGGCGGTGTCGGTCTTTCTGCGCTTGCTGTCGTCAGGATATCCATCCAAATCCCATCTCATTTCCTCTATATGAAAACCGGAAGACTCTCCGTTTTTTGTTTCAGACTCCAGGGTTCCTCTTTTTGAAGGGGGCTTATATCCCTTCGTTTCTACCTGTAAATCCGCCTCTACCCTACTACCGCATCCACTGCAGAATAAATCATCATCCTTTAATGCTTTGCCACATTTGGCACAATAAATCATTGCTTTCATTACCTCCTGAAATAAGGTTAATTACTGTAATTCTCGAACTGCATACATTCCGTACTATTATACAATAAATGACCCCTGGGTGCAAATTCCCAAGGGGTCGTTTTCGTGAAGATTTAGCGGTTTTTTCCGTATTTACTCTTTAAATGCGTCAATTGCCTGATGTATATCCTTTACGCCTATAATCTGGCATTTGTCGGTACTTTTAAGGGATTCGGCATTCCTTAAGGGCACCAGTATCTTTTCATAGCCCATTCTGGCTGCCTCAGCCGCTATTTTATCTATATTTCTTATGGATCTTATCTCTCCCGTTAGGCCTATTTCACCTATGGCAATTACCGACCTGGGAGAGGTTACGCCCCTCATGGAGGAATAAACTGCCAAGGCAACGGCCAAATCCACAGAGGTGCTGTCCGGCCTTAAGCCTCCAACCACGTTTACATAAACGTCCTGGTTTATCATGGTGAGACCGCATTTCTTTTCTAGCACTGCCAAAATCATGGAAAGTCTGGAATTATCTATGCCTACAGAGGTCCTTCTGGCAAAGCCCACATTTGCCGGAGCTGTAAGGGCTTGAATCTCCAGAAGCACCGGTCTGCTGCCTTCATATATGGCAGAAACCACGGAGCCCTCAGGCTTTGGTCCATTGCTATCCAGGAAGGTGGCCGATAAGTCATCAATTTCAATCAGTCCCGCCTCTTCCATTTTAAAGGCGCCGATTTCATTGGTGGTTCCAAATCTATTCTTATATGCCCTTAAAACTCTAAGGTCCTGGTCCCTTTCCCCGGTAAAGCTCAGAACGCAATCCACCAGGTGTTCTACAATCTTTGGGCCTGCCAGCTCTCCACTTTTGGTGACGTGAGCGACTATGAATACGGGAATATCCATGGTCTTTCCTATTTTCATAAGGATATTTCCACAGGCTCTTACCTGGGATACACTGCCGGGAACAGATTCAATCTCCTCGGTATACATGGTCTGAATGGAGTCAATAATAACAAAGGCAGGATTCAGATTTTCACAAACCGCCATTACGTTTTCCATATTGGTTTCCGCCAATATGAACAAAGTAGGAGGAATATCCCTACAAACTCTGTCGGCCCGCATTTTGATCTGTTCTTCCGATTCCTCTCCCGTTACATAGAGAACCTTCTCTCCTCTATTTGCTATATTTGCAGCTGCCTGGATTATTATGGTGGACTTGCCTATGCCCGGCTCACCGGAAATAAGGGTTAAGGAGCCCTTCACCAGGCCTCCGCCGAGAACTCGGTTAAGTTCGCCTATTTCAGTGTCCACTCGGCTATAGCCTCCGGTTCCAACCTGAGCCAAAGGAGATGGGTTGTTGGATCCCACCTTTCCTTCCCCTCCTTTAGAAGAGGTTCTTCTTCTGGTGTCATTTAGATCCAGGTCCGGCACCTTTTCCTCCACAAAGGAATTCCACGCGCCGCAAATACACTGACCCAGCCACTTGGGGCTTTCATATCCGCATTCCTGACAAACGAATACTGTCTTACCTTTTTTACTCGACTTTGCCATTTGTTCCTTCCTTGAAAAACAGGGGTCGATGTCGACCCCTGTCCTTAGTTATTTTGAATGTGGCTTTTCGCCATCAACGGGAAGAATTACTTGTAGTTTCTTCTTCTCCTGGTTGCCATAACAACTGTAGTTGCTCCTGCCAGGCCAGCCAAGGAAATCCACATCATCATGTTGCTTTCGTCACCTGTCTTTGGTGTTTCTTCCTTTGGCTTATCCGGTTTTTCGGGTTTTTCCGGAGCCTTGTAGTTAATAACTACTACGCGGTTAACTACAGAAGTATCAGCCTCGAAGGATACAGTCTTGCAATCCTTGCCGTTGAGGAGATAGCTTACTTCGTATCCCTTGGAGGACTCGCTGGTCTCCTTGATGGTTACCTGAGTCTTAGCCGGAAGCTTATCTACCGTATACTCTTCACCCGGTTTAAGTTCCATAGTGTAGGTATATGTAGCCTCTTCTCCCTCTGCAACATATTCAGGCGGGAATGTGAGAGAAATCTCAACATTGTATACCTTATCTGTTTCAGCAGCACCTGTTGTTTCCTTCTTGATTACGAAGGATGCTTCTTCACCAGGTGTCTCTGGGATTTCCGGGAACCACGGTCTATGGATATTGGTTACTTTGAACTCTGTATCAATAGAACCGGAGTATTCTGTGAGGTAGTATGCCACAGGCACTTCCTCAACAGTGTATTCATATACGTGTCCCGCTTCATCCATATATGGAACATCTGTAAATGCACCATACCATACATCCGGATTAGCACTGTCAGCAGCAGCGTTTGTAATAGTCAGGCTTCTGAAGATTTCTCCATCCTGCAGCAGGTTCATAACAACACTGATTGTTCTTCTTCCATCAAAGTCTGCATTATCGTCCCAGGTCTTGATTACAGGAATCAGGATTGTATTCTTCTTGTTTACGAATAGCTTTCCATCCTCTGTAGTTGTGAGATATCCCGGTACGGAAACCTCTTCCAGTGCGTATTCAACACCAACCAGCTTCGGAAGTTCCTTGGACTTCTTGGTCTCCAGGGAGTTAAGAACGATGGTGTCCACAACCTTATTGTTATTCTTGGTATTAATGATGTTGATTACAACCTCTTCAACTTCATCCGGCCAGCTCATTTCCTCACCGGCAATATCCTGCCACTTCTTTTCTACTTCCAGAACTACAGTCTTAGGTTCAACGGTTACGGTGTTGGATTCGTAGTCACTGGACCACTCGTTGTTAACGAACAACTTGTATGTAGCATCATTGGTTGTACCATAGTGTTCTTCTACGCCTTCCAAAACTGCACCATTACCTGTAATGGTGTCAGTATCTTCAATCTTTACGGCCTCGATAATCTTATCTGTATACTTGGCCCAGAAGGTTACCTGGATATAGGATCCGTGATATGGCTTGGCGTCATCAATCTCTATTAAGAGATTCTGTTTATCAATTGTAACTTTAGCCTTATCGCCTAATGGGTCGCCACCTGTCTCGCTTACTGTACCTTTTACCTTATGGTTGTTTTCCGGTTTTGCCACGATGCTTGTTACAACTTCATCTTTATTGCTGCTGGCTACTGCAGGTTTTTCCGCATCGCCCTTGCCGTTGGCAAACTCAAGGGCATTAACCAGGGTGTCACTAATCTGCAACTTATCAGCATCATGCGGTACAAATACCAAGATATCGTACTTGATAAGTCTGTCAAATTCAGACATATCCCAGTGGACATCATTGTTGACGTACTTCTCTATGCTAGGCTCTTCCGGAGTTACCGTTACGGTATTGGACTCGGTTTCATACTTTCCGTCGTTTCCTACTTTAACAGTATAACTGGACTTGTTCTCAATTCCGTCGTGGTCCTTCTGGTCATCTGTTACATCCAGAGGTTCATTTTCTGTAATTTCCACAGTTGTAAGATTGTTGATATCAACATCATCCGCCAGCTGTGCATCGAACTGTACCCTGATGTAGTGACCGCGGTACTTAGAAAGTTTCTCCTCGCTGTAGGTTATTACGCCAGTATTGTTGTCGATGTTGGAAATCGTGTTAGCGATTACAACCTTAAGTTTTCCGTCGGTTGCCGTTATGGTTGCATCCCCAGTTTCAGTTATATTATTTTCGCTGTTGTTTACACTGGCATCTACTTTGTCTTCTGTCGCCTTGTCTCCGGTCTTATGATTGTTGGTGGTTCCAATATCAAAGACCTTAACATTGGCGCCAGCCTTAGCAAACTGGAGCTGCTTATTCAGGTCATCTGTAATGGTTAATTTGTCTGCATCATTAGGTACATATGCAATAATGTCATATGTGAATACCTCATCAAGAGCTACAAATTCATGTACATTCTTGTTGATGTACTTTTCAAGTTCCGGCTTTTCAGGTTTTACAGTTACTGTATTGGACTTGTCGTTGTACTTGTATTCGTTTCCTACCTTAATCCTGTAGCTGGATGTATTTGGTACACCATCATGCTCTTCTTCTGTAATTACAGGCAGGTTGCCCTTCTTGGTTTCAGCACGACCTTCATCCTCCGTTAGAACTGCATCCTTCTTGATTTCTTTGTTCTCAAGATCGGAAATCTGTTTTTCTCCGGCATTGATTGCATCTACCACACTCTGGTCCAGCTTGGCAACAAAGGTTGCCTTTACCCAATTTCCACGATGAGGTTCGGCATTGCCGATGGTTATAGTAAGAGTCTTGCCATCTATCTTGGCGCTGGACTTAACCGGTTCTCCGTTTTCGGATACGCTTCCATAAGGTGTATGGTCTACAGTCTCACCAAGATCTCTTACTACAATGTCTCCTGCCTGTGATACGAATTCAAGGTCATTAACCAAAGTATCTGTAATTTCTACCTGGTCAGCATCCTTAGTTACATATGCAATGATGTCATATGTGAATGTGTCATCAAGGCCGATAAACTGATGGACATTCTGGTTGATGTATTTTTCGATTTCCGGTTTCTCCGGCACCACGGTTACGGTATTTGACTTATCCCAGTACAAACCATCGCCTTCAGTTCTGATGATATATTCAGATGTATTAGGTATACCCTTGTGATTCTCATCCGTAATCACAGGAAGGTTTCCGGTATTCTCAGCAGGTCTCTTCTCTACATCTTCCTGTAAAGTCTTACCGTTTATTACTTCAACCTGATTGAGGTCATCGATAGTCTTTGTTCCATTCTTGAGGGCTTCTACCAAATCGGAATTGAGTTCAGCATCGAAGGTTACCCTTACCCAGTGACCTCTTACTGACTTCGAAGTCGCCTCATCCAATCTGACGGTCAAAGATCTAGTCTCAACACCGACTTCAATCTCTGCTTTGGTTATGTCTTTTCCCTTCTTGGATACGCTGCCATTTGGCTTGTGATCAACATCTGTACCAAGATCTGTAACTGTGACCTTAACATCTCCTCCATTCTTGAACTGCAGGTTTTCGTTTAATCTTTCTATAAATCCAACCTCAATTGCATCCTGGGTTATATAGCCAATGATGTCATAGGTGAATGTCTCTTCAAGATTGATAAACTTATGTACATTCTTGTTAATGTATTTCTCAATCTCTGGCTTCTCGGGCTTGTTCGTAATCGTTACGGTTGTCTTACCATCTTCAGTCTTGGTCTCTTCATTTGTAATCATGTAACCTGCGACTGTTTCTTCCTCAACCTCATAGGTTACGCCCTCAAGCTTAGGCTGCTTCGGGAAATCCTTTGTTTCTTCGCCCTTCTTGAGCTCTACAGAAGCAACTATTTCTCTTGCTGTTTCGCCGACTTCATTTGTGCTTACCTTTACAAGATTGAATTTTACAGTTACATCTTTCGGCCATGTCTCATCACCTTCGAGTCCGGTCCATGCTTTTTCACCCGCATAGCTTACGGTATTTGGAACAACCGTTACCTCATTGGACTCATAGACACTTGAGGACTGATTTCCAACTTCAATCTTGTATGATGCCTTGTTTACAAGACCTGAGTGAGATTTCTCTCCATCAATTACAGGGGCGTTCTCCGTAATCCTAGCCCAGTTGATAGCCTCATTAGCTTCTGTCGGATCATCCTTCTCAAGCTGCTTAAGCACATCTTCATAAGCGCCAGATGAGATCTCTGCCTTAAGAGTAGCCTGTATCCACATTCCATCAAGGGCACCATCACTGTTTATAACTTCGATGTCTACCTTGTTTGGATTTTTGGAATCGATTGTGGCGGTTACACCTTCTTTTATAGCGGTTCCGCTCTGCTTTACTGAACTTTCAACCTTATGGTCGTTCTTTTCCTTGGATACTACGCTTTCCTCAATCTCAGCCTTTGTTGACTTAAGAACTAGCTGTGGCTTAAGTTCATCGGAGATTGTAATCTTGGTTGAGCCTGCAGGTACATATGCCATGATGTCATATGTGAACTCTGTATCGAACGCTTCAAGCTCAGCATGTACTTTCTGATTTACATACTTTTCAATAGCAGGAGCGGAGTTGGTCGCTATAAACTTGTTGTCAATCTTTGATCCTGCAAGTTTTTCTCTAATCATCTTAACGATGTACTTAACAACATCACCCTGCTTTAATACACCAGCGGTATTGGTGTCATTATAAGCTACTTCGTCGTCACCAACTTTTATTTCGCGAGCAGAATATGTAACACCTTCAAGCTTAGGAAGTCCAGTTACCTTTACCTTGGTCTTTTCACTGGTAAGCTCAATAACTGCAACTGCGTCATCAGTTCCCGTTGTATACTTACCTTCTTCATCTACACTTCCCTTTACAGGTTCAGGTTTTTCTACTCCTTCTTTAGTCTTGAATAGACCAAAGGTTACAGAAGAAACTTCCTCAGGCCATTTATTACCGTCAGTACCGGCCCATGTCTTTTCAACTTCCAATTCCTGAGTCTTAGGCTTAACTGTTACGGTATTTGTATCGTAATTAAAGGTTCCATCATCGTTAATTGTAACTTTGAAGTTTGCCTTATTGATGATACCGGCATGGCTTCCGTCGGATTCAACATCCTTGCCGTTGAATACCTTGGAGTGAGATTCACCATCTCCATCAACAGAAACATCGATGGAAGAGTCATTGCTTGTAATCTTCTCCCACTTCAGTCCAAGGCTGGAATCTGCACTTTCCTTTTCGCCCGCTGCAATCTGCTTAAGGACCTTCTCATAGCTTTCAGGATTAATAACAGCCTTATATGATAGGATGATATTCTTTCCTCTTAGGTCATTATCCGTGGTGCCCTTATCATATTTCGCATCAGCATGGGCATCCATCATGTCCTTGTCGATTGTGATTGAAATCTTATTGTCTTCAACCTTAACCTTGTCCAGCATATCTGAAAGCATGCGACCCGGGTTATTATCAAACCAAGCTTTATTGTGGCCTGTAACTGTGCCGCTTCCGTTGGCATTATGGTTGTTTGTAGCACCTTCAATCACCAAACCGTGGAATCCACTCTTGTTCACTACAACATTTTGTGGATCAAATCCGGCATCAACTCCCTGAATGTTTCCGTCAGCATCAACAAAGCGAAGATCAGGAACAAGCTCATCGGTTATTGTGATTTCTGTAGCATCTGCCGGAACAAATCCCATGATGGAGTATTCGAATACTTCATCAAAGTTTTCAAGATTTACGTGCACCTTGTTGTTTATATATTTTTCTACTTCAGGCTTTTCTTCTTCCGGTTTGGTATTGCTTACGTTCTGACCGAAATTAAGAACTGCAGCCTTAGTGGTAACCTTACCAACTTCAGCCTTTGCCTTATCATAGTATGTATGAGTCTCTTCCTTGTAGGATGTTTCGTTCAGTGTAATGTCCTCAGAAGAGAACTCATATTGCGTTGGTTCTGCACCATTAACGGTTTCTGTAATAACCAGATTTGCGTTAAGCTTTGCGCCTGTAAGTCTATTTGCCTTAGCAAGCTCATAGATTCTAGCAACACCGGTTTCCTTTTCCGTACTGGAAGGATCCAGTTCCTTGCCGTTATCCGGATCTGTAAATGTGAATACCGGTTTTACATTTCCGTTTGAATCAATGTATGTGAGAGGAAGACCAAAGCCAACTGTCCATTCCTCTTCTTCCCAGCTCTTTGTGTTTTCTGTTATCTGATCCTTAGGTGTGGCAGTTCCTGTTAAGGTATATGAATAGCCTTCCAAAGGATACTCTTTTCCATCTTCATCTTTAAATGAAAGAGCAAGAGTTATATTCTCTCTCTCTACACCTTCTCCCCAGTGCTTCTTTACGGAGAGAGCTGTATGCAATCTGTATGCCTCATTTTCCGGACCAAATACAACGGTACCGTTTGCGGCGATAGCACCACCTACGCGAGCGATGTTTCCGGAAATTGTGAGAGCACTGTCGCAACCTTCTTTATCACGGTCGTTTCTAATTGGCAGAGGACCTGAATAGGTTGTGTTAGGCTCAATTGGCTTCTTTGTGTTTTCGTTTATCCACTTATTATTATCTGCGTCGATGTTTCCTACAATATTGATACCACTACCTTCTCCGGGACGTGTAGGACGAAGCTTAATATCGTCACCCTGAGTTTCAGCAGTATTTCCATCGATGATAACTATTTTGTCCGGCTGATCAAGGTCATAACCAAAGGTAGCATTACCACCAAAGGCACAGAGCCATAGACCGCCGCCGTAACCGGCGTAACCGGCGTAATCCTTGTTGTCGCCAGCAAGGGATTTGTCGCCCATCCAGTTGTTCTTTATATTACACTGAAGGGTTTCTCCTGCCAGATACTTATTTAGTTCCGGTGCTGACTTTACAGCTGTGTTTCCGGTAATACATCCATTGGAAACATAGAGCTGGTACATACGCTGTATGCCATCTCCGGCAACATATACAGCGCCGCCCAAGGAACGGGAGTAGTTGTTTGTAATATTACCGCTTAATAGGGCAACACCATCAGATTCAACGTAGATGGCACCACCACGGTTTACAGCAAAGTTTCCTGTAAGGGTACCACCGTCAAAGGAGAACAGTGACTTTCCAACTTTCTTGGTGCTGTTTGGCTGCATCCACTTTGTTGAACCATATTCTTCATCACTTACGTATACGGCACCACCCTTGTTCCAAGCGTAGTTATTGCTCATGGTACCGCCGCCCATGCTAAGGAATCCGCCGTTGTATACATACGCAGCACCACCGTAGTGAACGCCTACGTTTTTAGTAATTGTACCGTCGGTCATGTATACTTCTGTATTGGCGCCACGAACAGCAATAGCACCGGCATCAGCACGGTTGGTTGTGATTGTACCGCCGGTAATGTCACCCTTTGCTCCTGCACGGTAGGTTACTGCACCTGCTGTGTCTGAAAGTTCAAGGGTATTCTCTATATAGCTCTTTATTTTGTCCGCGCTTTCCTGAGACTTACTATTAACAGCTGTGTAACCAACATTGTTGCACTTAATAGTACCATCCTTAATATCAAAGCGAGCGTTTTCCCCCTGTGCTACAACCGGGGATGCGAACTTAACAACGCTATTGGCTTTAGTTACGAAATTCTCTAAAGTTGCACCATTAAGAGTTGCTGAGCTGTTAGCAGCTACCTCAATAAAGAAACCTCTATATTTATCTCCTGTACCGCTAGCGAAATCAGATGTGGTGTATTCTTTGCATCCACCGTCACCATCGCAAGTTTGTTCACCAGTTGTTGTAGGTGTTTCATCTTTTTTCCACCAAGAAGCAGGATCTGCATATCCTTTTTCATTGTACTTAACTGTGTTAGTTGTTCCACCAGAGGTTGCACCGGTTGCCCAATTATAAACATCCGTCCAACTAGAGAAATAGGCTGCTCCCATTTCCTTTCCACGTGGATTAACAGGCTCCTCTGAGTACCAATAACCTGCTTGTGACCATCCATCAACATTGCCATTGGAATCAAGTTTACCACCATAATACTTACTTGTATCAGTTCCGCCTCTTCCCCATCCAGGAACAAATACATACTGGCCGTTTATACTGCCGGTATTTCCGTAATAAGCTGCATTCCTGTATTCGATAGGATGATTTCCACTTGCTGATGTATAGTCATGGTTTGTAGACGAAATTCTTTTGACAATCCATTTCCCTTTATTTGCATTATAGTTATTCCACATCTGATCTACATCTGTAATCAGCTGCAATTCAACTATATTGCTAGAATCGTTAGGCATTACCCAGATACCTTTTTTCCCATTGGCATCTGTTCCTGTTAGCGCAATTCCGAAGGTTTCACCATTAGTGATGCGTGATAGGTAATTTGGATTTCCATCGTAGATAGACCATCCCCCGCCATCGCCAGGAGTCACCTCATCTTTTGCCCACATGGCAACTAAAGTAAGTGTTCCGGAAACTCCAGATGGAACAACAAAGTTAGTAGAACCCTCTTTATCGGTGTAGTTATAATTCCAGTTCTCATATTCTTGTCCATCATCAGGATTAGTATATTTTTCACCATACTGAACTCTCCATCCAGTAAAGTAGTAACCGTCGCCCGGTTTCCAGCTATCATCCGGCTTCTTAGATAACTTTGTTCCAGCTGCAACCACTTCTGGTTCTGTAGCCTTATGCCCATCACCGCTTACACCGTTATCCCAGATCACCTTAAATACGTTTTCTCCAGGAACGGATTCTCCACCAGTGCAGGTTCCTGTTAGACCGGTCAAAGTAAGGCCTTTACCCAACTCCAATTTACCGCCGTCTTTAACATTAAATACGGGGAAATTGGCATCGCCGTCCTTTCTCCAGATTGTTGCGTTATCGCCTACAATATGAACATCCTTAGTGATGTCAATTGAGCTTCCCTCTGCAACAAGGTCCTGAGTGATTTTAATGTAACCACCATCCTTGACTGCCTCTCTAAGCCCTGCCCAGTCCTTAACCTCTGTAGGGTTATTTTCGTCCTGGGATGCGGCGTAGGCAACACCGGCGAACTGAGTAAGCGGAGCAACTCCGCTTGTCAGAACCATAACCAGTGCGATGATAATCGCTAAGCTACGCCTTAGTCCTGTGTTTCTTCTACCCATTTCTACGTCTCCTTTTCCAGAAGGTCCTTTAGTTTCGGCTACTTGCAGATGAACCTTCTTCTTTGTTCTACCCTTTCAATATACTAATAATCTATGTTTAACATTTACTATAGACACACAAAAACGTAACAATGACTCATATGGTTCATTGCTACTTCTGATTAGCATTCACTAACAGCTTTCCTTAATCCTTTCAGAAAACTCTCTCCCCTCTTATTCTAATTTCAATGTGCTATATGCAATATGTAAACAAACTTGTAAAACATAAATTTGAATACAAATTTATTAAAGGCATTCTAATATAGATAATTCTACTGAAATGCTACCATTTTGTTGAAAAAGTGTTACCCATAAAGCACTAAAATACCCAGGTAATTCTACCATGGCCTGAGCCATATACCTGTTGCAAAAGTCACATGCATTGGTATATATTTCCAGTTCTTGTCCTTAGCCTCTATTCATCTTTGCTATTGACGCTATTGTTGGAATATTCATTGGACATACGTCCATACAAGAAAGGGATTTTGAACAGCTTCTTCCAAAATGCTCCTTATAGACTTCCTTTATATGGGGAGATTTTTCTTTGCTTCTGGTGGCAACCAAATAGCAATCATTGGCAAAGAGGGCACCATAGAAATGCTCTCCTCTGGCATAATTTGGGCAAACTTCAAGACATAGTCCGCATTTTAAACATTTGGCGGCGGCGTACTGATGAGAGAATTCCTTTTCCTCCTGCTGAGTATATTCGCCAATATATATATTTGATTTCTTTAGATTCTCTTGGATTCCGGTTCGGTCCACAACAAGATCGTGGATAACCGGGAACTTCTTTAGGGGCTCTATTGTTATTACATCATCCGGCTTCTTCACCAAATCTCTAACAAAGGTTTCGCAAGCAAGGGCGGGCACCCCACAAATAACCATGGCGCATCCACCGCAGACCCCTTGAAGGCAGGAGCATTCCCATCCGATTCTCGTGGTCTTCTTTCCCTCGATGGTTGTAATATCATCATTATAATTAAGGTGACTAATAAGCCCCGCCACCGACATCTCTTCCGGAACTTCCGCCGAGAAGGTTTCCCAATATGCTTCTGTGAAGGGTGCAACCTGTCTTAAGATTTTAATTTTCATATTGCATCTCCCTGTCTAGATTCACTCTGTAATCCCCCTCGTCATACATAATTATGGAGGCATATTTTAATTCATCCTTCGATTCCGGGAAATCCTCACGGAAGTGGGCTCCCCTGCTTTCGCAGCGGGCAAGGGCGCAGGTAAGTACAGCCTTTGCCAAAGCTAGAATTCCCTTCAGGGAATAGACTTCGTAAATCATGACACTGTTGTCATAGGAGATTTTATCCGCCACGGATAGATAATAGTCTATATCGGAAATGCCTTCCTTAAGGGATTCTTCCCTTCTCACAATGCCAAGATTTTTACTAATGGTTTCAGAAACCATATCTTTGATGTATGCAGCGGGAAACTTGCTTTCTTCACTTGTATTAATTCGCAGATTGTTTTGGGCCTCCTGAAGTGCCTCTGAAAAATCCGGATGCTCTCCGGAGGAAGGTCCCCGGGCAATGATTTCTTCCGATGCAATCATTCCGCTATATACCGCCGAAAGAAGAGAGTTGCCGCCTAGACGATTCG
Source organism: Bacillota bacterium (assembly GCA_017941085.1). GTDB lineage: Bacteria > Bacillota > Clostridia > Peptostreptococcales > Anaerovoracaceae > Eubacterium_B. Next base: position 9,173 of record JAGAXF010000021.1, on the reverse strand, counting down.
CCCCATGATAAATCGAAGCACATTCTCCTATGGCAAATAGATTTTTTATGTTGGTCTCGTGATTGAGATGCACAGCCAATCCTCCCATAAAGAAATGAACAGAAGGTGACACCGGAATTGGCTCCTTACATATATCTATTCCCCTATACTTTTGACAAACCTCCTTTACCTCCGGAATGCGTTTTTCTATCTCCTTTGGTTCAAGAAAAGATATGTCGAGAAAAACTTCCCTTCCGCAGGCCTCGATTTCTCTGCTTAGAACATCTCTCGTGAGAAGGTTTCCCTTCGGTCCATATTTATCCTCCAGGAAATATACTCTTTTGCCATTTTCCAGATAAAAGAGCCTTCCCCCTTCTCCTCTCACAGCTTCCGAAATCAGCATCTTCTTCTGCGTTGTTTCCAAAGTCGTAGGATGATACTGAATGAATTCAAGATTTTTTAAAGTGGCCCCCTGCATAAAGAGCTTGCCCGCCGTATATCCGTCGCACTGAGTAGATCCGGTGGTTTTTCCAAACAAAGAATTCTGTCCGCCGGTTGCGATTATGACTGCATCTCCATATATTTCTTCAAGGCTTCCGGTGGTTTCATTAAAGACTATCACTCCATAGCAAACACCATCTTTAATAAGAGCCGAATGGAAGCAACTCCAGAGCATTCGTTTGATCAATCCCTTTGCTTCGTACCTTCTGGTTTCCATCACCAGACCGGAAACAATTTGCTTTCCCGTTGATGAACCGGAGAAGCAGGTTCTCTTATGGGATTGTCCTCCAAAAACTCGCTTCTCAGGCTGGCCCTTCTCGTCCACAGTAAAGACTGTCCCCACCTGCTCCAAAAATTCAATTACCTTTTCAGCGCTACTGCAAAGACCCTTTACTGCTTTTTCTCCCGCCAGATAGGCCCCTCCCTTTAGAGTATCTTCGATATGACTCTCCACCGAGTCTCCGACATCGCAGCTTTTAAGCACCGCATTTATTCCTCCTGCCGCCATAACCGACTGGGAACGTTCCGACGGAAAGGGTGAAACCAGGGTAACAAAAGCTCCTGCCTGGGCAAGTTTAACTGCCGCAGTCATTCCTGAAATACCGCTGCCTATTACAACAGCCCGAATTCCCTTTTGATTGGAATCAAAGTTTTCATTTTGCTGTTTGTTTTTTTCATTCATTGTATTATTTATCATAAACTGCAGTCCCTCATCCATCAGCCAAGGAACATGGCAATTTGTCCCTTAGTTATAGAATAAACGGCAACAATAAATAGGGCACCGCAAACCACGTAGCAGAACCTATCTATTTGCTTCATTGTCTTTTCTGAAGACAACAGCCCCAAGGTTATGAATCCTTTTGTAAAAGATGTGGCCACGTGAGTTAGAACAACTGCAAAGAAAAGCACTCCTGCAAGAATTAGAAGCCAGACGAAAATAGGTTTACCTATTTCTGCCGCACCGCTCATCCACTCAAAGGATTTTATGTGGATAATAAGAAGCGGAAGTATAAGGGCTGCACTTGCCCGCTGAAGTATCGTACGAATATTTTGCTTTGGATATAAATCCATTCTGCCGCCATCATCCTGCATAAAAACAGTGAGCATTCCGCATACTGCATGGAGGCAAACCAGCACAAGGAATGGATAGGCAAAAATGTTTTTCAATAGCGGATTATAATAAAATGTTAAATAGCAAAAAACACTGTAGCAAAGGTGTAGCAAAATAAACAGTATGGAAAGCAAGCCTAGAATTGCATTTACTTTCTTTAATTTCATTTGAACATTCTCCTTCCGCGCTTCTCTTGACAACCTCTTCCTTTGTTATAACGGACGCGGCATTGGCGGTGTTGGTACAGTCTCAATTTCTTCCCAAGGTATGCCAGCACAGGTGAGTTCCTCTAAAAACCTTCGATATAACCTTCCGTCCTTTTCTCTAGTATTAATAGTATGCTTTCATTATACTTCAAATCCTTCTGCTGAACAGCCTGCAATAGGAATACCTATAAGACTATCTTTATGCGAGTTCCCAAGTCGGGACGAGAGAGTATTTCAAAGTGACCGCCGTGCTTGTCGACTATCCACTTGGCAATCGATAATCCAAGTCCCCTTCCCTCGAAACTTCTCGCTTCATCTGCTCTATAGAATCTTTCAAACATATGGGAGACGTCAGCTTCCGCCATACCTATCCCACTATCCTGAACCTGCAAAAACGGGTGTCCTCCCGATAATCCTGCGCTCAGTATTATTTCGTCGTGTTCCTTTGTGTATTTGGCAGCATTATCTATTAGAATTCTCACCGCTTGCTTCAGAAGTCCCGGATCAGCCTGAATGCTTGGCATATCGTATTCCGGAAGGATGAGCCTGTACACATGAGTTTCATCGATCATCACCGACTCTTCGTAGGCTTCCTGAATCAATTCAGTGAGATTTGTTTTTTCGAGTTGAAGAGCGGTCCTTCCGCTATCTCCACGCGCCAGGAACAAGAGCTGCTCCACAAGATGACTCATCCTTGTTGACTCTTTTTTGATAGCGTCAATTGACTCCTCCAAAACCTTCTCATCATCCTTCCCCCACCGGGAAAGCATATCCGCATATCCGCTTATAACAGCGATTGGTGTCCTAAGTTCATGAGAAGCATCATTTACAAATCTCGCTTGCTGCATATTGCTTTCTCGCACCCTGACGAGCAAATTATTTATCGCGGCTTCTACTCCAAGAAGGTCTCTATCCCCCAAGGACAAAGACGAATTCTCATCGCCATCTAAATGAGATATTGCGTCCTCAATGAGTTGGTATTTGTCTTCTCCGAATTCAATCCTCGATAGTTCATCCGCCCTGAGGGCAAGCTCGTTAAGCGGGCTAAGCATCTTCTTGATCTTACGATTTTGAAGCGGTATCCCAATCGCAAAAAGGAGCAAAAGTCTAAGAACAAAGACTCCGCTGCATATCCCTATAATTATTTTCAGCGGTCGACTTACTTCTACCTCCTCGGACAGTCCACTTTCCGTCGAAAGCTTATATATTATCTCTGCTATTTTCCCGGATGAATTCTTATTTATATCAAATGATCGCTGGGTGCTTATACTAAAGAAGCCTAATGCAGAGTGCTCGGTTGCAATCATGAATATCACTATCGCCAAAACGCAAATAAGAAGGCTGCTTACTACTATTCCCCAAATCTCTCTGGTAGTATACGAAGCAACAAGCCTCCTTGTTATTGAGTTCATTCTGCTGGATGTGATTCTATTTGATGACATAGCCCGCACCCCTCACAGTGTGAATAAGTTTAATGCCATACGCCTCGTCGATCTTTGATCTCAGGTGGCGAACGTAGACATCAACTATATTCGTTTCTCCTACATAATCAAAGCCGCATACTTTCTCGAGCAATGTATCCCGTGACAGAACTATGTCCTTGTTTTCCATCAAAGTTTTCAGCATTAGAAATTCTCTGTTCACAAGGCTTATTTCATGTCCATCGTATGTGACACGACGCTTCTTTTCATCGAGAACCAGTTTGCCTATGGATAGGACGTCATCGCGAGATTGGTGTGTGCTTCCTTTGTTCTCGGAGCTGCTACGGTCTTCAGCTTTGTCCTCGATAAGCCTATACTTTGTTGCGACCCTGATGCGCGCCAGCAATTCCTCGATGGCGAAAGGCTTGGTTATGTAATCCACTGCACCCGCATCAAGTCCCGCCACCTTGTCCATTACAGAATCTCTTGCGGTTAGAAGAATAACCGGAGTATCCTTCTCCTTTTGCAATCTCCTTAAAACTTCCAGACCGTTCAACTCCGGAATCATGATGTCCAAAAGAATAAGATCAAAATCAGCAGAAAGAGCGAGCTCGAGCGCTCGCCTTCCATCTCCTGCTTTTTCTACTTCATATCCTTCGTGAATCAGCTCCAGCTCAATAAAACGAGCTAGACTTTCTTCATCCTCCACGACTAATATTTTGATTGGAGTCATAGTTTATTGTACTCGTCCTTTACTTTATCAGCAGCACTACTTGCTTTGTCTATTATCTGGTTTACTTTTTCCAGATCCGCCTCGCCCACAAATTCATATTTGAAACCAACGAATAGTGAAACGACCAACAATATTACCGTTATCCACCAGAACATAAGAAGAAGTATCGCTGCACCCCACAAAGGTAGATTGAAAACAACTTCACCCGCTTTGTTCCTTGCAATAACGGAATTTGTTCTTAGGAAATGCCAAACCTTTTTTATCACTCTTTTCAGTCTAACTCTTACGCTGTCATCCTCCATGGCGCTTTCGACTTGCATGGGGACCGATACATACTGAGTTTGTTCTTCGTACTGCGTGGAATAGGTGCTGCTTCTGGGTGCCTGAGCTTTTCCTTCTCTTTCCAATATAATCATGGCATCCAATAGATCGCCATTCGCTTGCTCCAAAACTCTCTTTGCGTCCCCGTAGCTAATTCCTGTTTTCTCTACCAACTTTTCGATTTTTTCAAAATTATCCATTTCGATTCCTTTCCCGGACATTTGGCCCGCTCCTTAATGCTTGACCTAATGATACCGGGGTAATCTTAATCTATCTTTGATAAATGATTAATTTTAGATTAACTTTTAATTTCGCAAAATTCCACTGTTTTTCACTATTTTGCCATCAAAAGTGAACTGATTCAAGATTTATTCCGATTATTGGACGCCATTCCATCCGATAGTTTGATGTGCACCGCATCCCATAAATGACGATACTGCAATCTATGGTGGTATTTCGACAAGTATATGGATATGATCCGGGCATGCCTCTGCTTCCAGCAGATTCACGCCCTTCCATTCACATAGCTGCCTCAGTATTTTGCCTACCGCTACTCTCTTTTGTTGATAAAATACCTTTCGACCAACGCGGGGTTTTGCTTTACAAAAAAACCGAGGCGTTATTGCCTCGGTCATGTATCACCACAGTTTTAATCCGTTTCCTTTTTCAGTCTTTGGAAAAAAGATATTCTTACTTACCCGTTTCTCTTCTGCGTCTGTATACTGTCGCTCCGAGAGCTCCGGCCGATGTGAACATCAGTGCCATCAGTCCTGCGATATCATTTGAGTCTCCGGTCTTGGCGGCACCCTTCGAAGAGCTGCTTCCATTGTCACTGCCATTACTTCCGTTGTTGCTACCGTTGCTTTCGTTGTCGCCATTATCATCTGTGTCTTTCGGGTTCTCGGTGTCTGTGTATGCAAGCGCGTATGTTGAGAACTTATCAGAATATACGGTCACGGTAGTCGCAGTGGTTTCGCTGATGATTGAAGCGAGCCCACTGTGAGCTCTTCCGAAGAAGAATGTTCTCGTGTGATCAGCAGGAGCATTCTCATATTCATCAGGAACGCTGAAACTCATCTTAAGAGGTGTTTTAAGCTCGTGTACGGGCGTTGCAGCCTCCGTTCCGATCTTCTTCCACACCTTGATGTCGAACCAGCGGATATCCTTTGCAGACTTCAGCTTAAACTGTGCCTCCAGTTCCGTGCGGTCAAGCAAAGACGCATCGCTCTTAGGCTCTTCAATAGTCTCAACGTAGATGGTAATATCTTCACCCGCATCGAGTCTGGCCAGTTCCTCTTCTGTCAGAAGTGATTTGACGAAGTCCATGGTGAAGTTATCTACCGTAATAGGTTCCGTATTGTTTTCAATACTTACAAAGATTTTTACATCGCCTGCACCATCTACGCCCTTTTCTGTATCCGCATTGCTCTCTTCTTTGACTAAAACCCAGCTTGTCTCAAAAGAACCGGTGTAGTTGCCCTTGCCTTCAATCTTGAAGAAATGGGTGCCAAGCTCAGATGATGTAACATTTCCGCTCAGAGTGTAGTCGTCACCCTCTGCCATCTTCTTAGGATTATCGCCTTCTTTGATGTCTTCGTCTGTCATCGTAACTACTGGGCCCTGCTTTGTACCGTCGGACTTAATTACATCGTTATCAAGGCTGAGCATGGACTGTGCCAGATTCTTAGGATCGATGGTGAACTCTGTAGTTTTGCTATCGGGCAACTTATAGTTGTCGTTACTGAGGCCCGTGGCCGTGGCCGTGTAGCTGTCTGTGCCGCTCTTGGCATTGGTATCCGTCTGTGCGCCGGCTACAATCACATCGCATTCGTCTCCATCCACCAGATCCGTTGCAGTCGCTGCCGGTTTCTGAGCTTTGCCGTTATATGTGAACTCTGTATCCGCCCATTCAAGACCGACTTCTTTCTTTTCGATGGTGAACTCTGCCGGCTCACTTACTCCGCCGGCGTAGTTGGCCGTTTCCGGAACCGTCGCCTTTACGTACCATGTGCCGGCATCGGTGGGAACTTCAGCTTCGTACTCGCCGTCCTCGGTGTTGCTGTATGCGAAGGTAACCGTATCCTGCCCATAGGTAGCTGTGGCGCTTGGATCCTTCGGGCTGTCTCCGTAGGTCCAGCCTTCGATGGATGCAGTCACCTCATTGGTTGTGGCCTGATTTATGGTGAATATTCCCTTCGTATAGTTGATTGTGTAGTTGTCTCCTGCGCTCAGTGTACCCTGATTGATATCGTAGGTGCCGGCGGCTTCTCCCTTCGCTCTCTCAAGAGCTCCGGTGAAGCTGTCCCCTGTTACGAGTTCTTCTGCAGTGTATGTAAGCGCAGGGTCATCCCCGCCGTATGTCTTGGACTTATCTTCGGCCGTTACTGCGATCTCCTTTTTATTGATATTAGCTGTCGCCGTTTCCTGCTGACCCTGCTTGGCTAAAACGTAATTATCTTTTGCTTCACCACCGAGCACAATATCCGAGATTGCTACAGTCTTATCTGTTCCTGCATTTTTGTTGTCAAACTGACCTTTCGCCGTAACGGAAACATCATCGCTTCCCACCTTGCCGGAATAATCCACAGAGCTATAGTCTAATGCAGCATCTGTGTTTCCGTCGTAGGTCTTGTCAGCGGCTGTGATGCCTGTGATCGTTATCTCCTTCTGTGCGATCGTGAATTCTACGGGAGTGCTAACCGCACCGGCGTAGTTATCCGTTTCCGGAACCGTCGCCTTTACATACCATGTGCCGGCATTCTTCGGAACGTCAGTCTTATAGTCGCCATCCTCGGTGTTGCAGTATGCGAAGGTAACCGTATCCTGCCCATAGGTAGCCGTGGCGCTTGGAGTTTTCGGGTTGTCTCCGTAGGTCCAGCCTTCGATGGATGCAATCACCTCATTGGTTGTGGCCTGATTTATGGTGAATGTTCCCTTCGTATAGTTGATTGTGTAGTTGTCTCCTGCGCTCAGTGTACCCTGATTGATATCGTAGGTGCCGGCGGCTTCTCCCTTTGCTCTCTCAAGAGCTCCGGTAAAGCTGTCCCCTGCTACGAGTTCGTCTGCCGTGTATGTAAGCGCAGGGTCATCCTCGCCGTATGTCTTGGACTTATCTTCGGCTGTTACTGCGATCTCCTTTTTATTGATATTTGCTGTCGCAGTTTCTTGCTGACCCTGCTTGGCTAAAACGTAATTATCTTTTGCTTCACCACCGAGCACAATATCCGAAATTGCTACAGTCTTATCTGTTCCTACATTTTTGTTGTCAAACTGACCTTTCGCCGTAACGGAAACATCATCGCTTCCCACCTTGCCGGAATAATCCACAGAGCTATAGTCTAATGCAGCATCTGCGTTTCCGTCGTAGGTCTTGTCATCAGCTTTGATGCCTGTGACCTTTACCTCCTTCTGTGCTATGGTGAACTCCGTAGTTTTGCTATCGGGAAGTTTGTAGTTAGGGTTGCTCAGCGCTGTTGCTGCAGCCTCATAGACCTCCGTGCCGCTCTTGGCATTGGCATCCGTCTGTGCGCCGACTACAATCACATCGCATTCGTCTCCATCCACCAGACCCGTTGCAGTCACTTTCGGCTTCTGAGCTTTACCGTTATATGTGAAATCTGTGTCGCTCCATTCAAGACCGACTTCTTTCTGTGCAATCGTGAATTCTACAGGAGTGCTAACCGCACCGGCGTAGTTATCCGTTTCCGGAACTGTCGCCTTTACGTACCATGTGCCGGCATTCTTCGGAACGTCAGTCTTATAGTCGCCATCCTTGGAATCGCTGTATACGAAGGTAACCGTATCCTGCCCATAGGTAGCTGTGGCGCTTGGAGCCTTCGGACTGTCTCCGTAGGTCCAGCCTTCGATGGCTGCAGTTACGCTGTTGGTCGTCGCCTTGTTTATGGTGAGCGTTCCCTTCGTATAGTTGATTGTGTAGTTGTCTCCTGCGCTCAGAGTTCCCTGATTGATATCGTAGGTGCCGGCGGCTTCTCCCTCGGCTCTCTCAAGAGTTCCGGTGAAGCTGTCCCCTGTTACGAGTTCGTCTGCAGTATATGTAAGCGCAGGGTCATCCTCGCCGTATGTCTTGGACTTATCTTCGGCTGTTACACTAACCTCCTTCGCAGTGATTGCTGCAGTGGTTGTCGTCTGGCTGTCTGTTTTAATCGTGTAATTACCTGCATCTGCTCCACCGAGCTCGAGTTCAGGCAGTGTGACATTCTTACCGTTTCCGACGTTCTTGTTATCGAAGGTTCCGTCCTGACTATCCCTTCCCTTTACGGAAAGATCATCACCATCAATCATCTCATCAAATGATGCTCCGGTGAATGTGAGTGTTGCCGTTGCATTTCCGTCGTAGGTCTTGTCAGCGGCTGTGATGCCTGTGATCGTTATCTCCTTCGGTGCGATGGTGAACTTCGTAGTTTTGCTATCCGGCAACTTATAGTTGTCGTTACTGAGGCCTGTCGCCGTCGCCGTGTAATCGTCTGTTCCTGTTTTGGCGTTGGCATCTATCTGCGCGCCGGCTACAGTCACATCGCATTCGTCTCCATCTACCAGATCCGTTGCAGTCGCTTTCGGCTTCTGAGCTTTACCGTTATATGTGAAATCTGTGTCGCTCCATTCAAGACCGACTTCTTTCTGTGCGATTGTGAACTCTACAGGCTTGCTGACTCCTTCGACATAGTTCGTTGTTCCAGGGACAGTAGCCTTTACATACCATGTGCCGGCATTCTTCGGAACGTCAGTCTTATAGTCGCCATCCTTGGAATCGCTGTATGCGAAGGTAACCGTATCCTGCCCATAGGTAGCTGTGGCGCTTGGAGCCTTCGGGTTGTCTCCGTAGGTCCAGCCTTCGATGGATGCAGTCACCTCATTGGTTGTGGCCTGATTTATGGTGAATG
>JAGAXF010000020.1 GCA_017941085.1 Bacillota bacterium | reverse complement strand
CGAAATACTTGAGGCGCCTTATTAAGGCGCCTCAAAGAGGGTGACATTTTCCCTGAATAATTAACTCTATCTATGGGTGACATTTTCCCTGGTTATTGACACATACTGTGTTTTGCTCCTGATAATAGGGGTATATTACCTCTTAGTCAGTTAGTTATGTCTAACCATATACAAAAAGACGAGGTTTTATACGTTATGTCTGAAGATTTGCTTATAAAGTACTGCTCCCCTACTTTGGCAGGCCTAAAGACAGGAAGCATGTTTCCAGTAGAATTTGATACTCACAAGGAAATGGTGGCAGCCTTCAAAAAATTTAATGCGCTCCTTGTAAAAAAGGGGCTTAGGGCTATTCCCCTCAGAAAGAAAACGGGCCGATACTTGTTCTATGTATTTAGGCCGGAGCGATTGGCCAAGGAGCTCAACTGTCCTGAGGCACAGGAAATCCTCTGCTCTAACGGTTATCCTGAAGGCAATGTTTCCAAATGTCTGGCATGCCTTATGAAAAGGCTCGCCAGTCAGGTGGATTTTCCTCACGAAATAGGCTTGTTCTTGGGGTATCCACCTTATGACGTCAAGGAATTTATGCTCAATAAGTCAATTCCCAAGAAAATTGGTTACTGGAAGGTGTATGGAGACAGTGAAGCTGCTGAAAAGACTTTCACTAAATACGATAAATGTAAAAGAATATATTTGAGTGAGTACAGTAAAGGTAAGTCACTGGATCAGTTAATCGTTTCTGAGCCAGGTAAATATAACAATTAGGAGGTTTACTAAATGAGTAAAGTAGCAGTAGTTTATTGGAGCGGCACAGGTAATACTGAGGCTATGGCTAATGCAGTAGTTGAAGGCGCCAAAGAAAGAGGCGCTGAGGTTTCTGTATTCGGCCCGTCCGAATTCAATGCAGGAATGGTTGCAGACTTTGATGCGATCGCATTTGGCTGCCCTGCTATGGGCGCTGAGGTATTGGAAGAATCGGAGTTCGAGCCAATGTTCACAGATGTAGAAACCGTACTCGGCGGAAAAAGAATCGCCCTCTTCGGTTCGTATGGTTGGGGCGACGGACAGTGGATGAGAGACTGGGTAGACCGCTGCAACGCCGCAGGTGCCAAGCTCATCTCCGAGGCCCTTATGATAAATGAGACACCAGACGACAATGGTTTATCTGATTGCAACGCCTTAGGCTCTATGCTTGGGTAGTTTTGATATACGCCCATTCATAATATCTCTATATTTCATTTTACATGAATGCCCCACTCAGTAAGTGGGGCATTTGCTTATGTTACAAATTCACAAATCCGTTTTAATACTTCTTTTGCTTCCGGCAGCAATTGAACAAGTGCCCAATCGTGACAATGTATTTCACCTTTGTATATACTTAAATCAACACCGGCTTCTTGCATTCTGTTCACCATCAAAGGAATCGTTCCCGCAAACATTTCCTTTCCGCCATAGATTATCATGGTTTTAGGAAAGCCACTGTAATCGACATAGGCAGAGTTGATTTTCCAATCGGTAATATCCATTCCCTTTCCCCATTGCTGAGAGATGGTATCCATCAGATCCATAGAAAGCAATATGTCATGCTCTTCATAAGGCGCCATATACCTTTCTTTTTCATCTAAAGCCGCCGCAGGCGAGATTAGAACCACTCCCTCAACTTGCTCTCTTCCGCCATGACAGAGCGCTGCGGAAAGGCCCGCTCCTGCACTATCTCCAATTACGTGAAAAGTCTTGTGTGGCGAGAGTTTTCTTTTCTCTTCATACCAATTTTCTATCCAAGAAACCGCTTCTCCGCAGTTCGCCTTCGGTGCCAAAGGATACATCAAGAAATTAAGAGGAATCCCTGTCCTCTCTACAATAGAAACCGCCATATCCATATGAAGCGTTGTTGGCGGCATAACGCCTCCGCCTCCATGAATAAAAACAATCTCTCTGTCAGAAACAATCTTTCCCTTGGGAAGCAAGGTATAGACCGGCCTCCCTTTAAAAACGTCAGGAATAATATCGACTCGCTTATTATATCTCGCATAAAAAGCAAGGTGTTCCTTCTGTGGCTGCATTCGTTTCCACATATACCGCTTAACAATTCCATTTAACTTATGGTTTGCAAAATCTAGCGTAGCATTTACTGCGCGATATTGAATCGATGGTTTGATTATTATTTCTTTGATATCCTTGGACATATCTACTCTTTTCGCATATTATTGGGATTACGTCATTCGTACTACAATAATACCACTTTTCAACTGCGATAAACAGCAAGAGGGCGCTCCTATAAAGCGCCCTCGATGCTCTCTAAAACATATTTAATTGTCTGTCCCGCTGCTAGCTTATCTTTCTTGGTCGCGTTCTCTTCGCTCAAGATATCTTCCGTAGAATTCGAGGGCTTTCTCTATATACTCAACCCTTCTGTGCGCCGGAAGTCTCTTGGGGAAATACTTATTAACTCTTTCCGAGTCCAAAGAGATTCTTTCTTTCTGATTGGGCTTCTCCTCCATCATGATTGCCATAATTGCTTCCTTAGTCAAATTTCCATCTTTTAACATTTTTCTCATGCGTACAGCCTGTGAAAACGATGGGGTGCACTGCTCCTTGAGTATGCAATCATATAGGTCTTTCTGCTGGTCTTCCTTCAAATATGAGAGTTCAACAGCAGGCCTCATGGCTATCTTGCCTTCATCTACAAGATCTAAGATTTCAGGTATCAGGGCTGTCAGGCGAATATATCTCTGTATTTGCGTTTGACTTTCTCCTGTTATAGCGGCTAATCGATCTCTAGACTTCATCTTTTCGTGAAGGTGTCCCACTGGGACACCTTGCGGATTCACTGGCTCCTTCCTCAGCCTTCCTTCAGGCGTCCCTATCCTATCAACCTTGGCCTGAGACATCCCGTAAGAAGCTGCAAGGTGCCTTCTAGCCTCATCTAGTTCCTCTTCTACGGAACCTCCCGCAAATGTGAATCCGCCTTTCTGGTTTTGAACCAACCTAGAGATATGCTTCTTCATGGCTTCAAGCCTCATCTTGTAGGCAAAAGCCTTCTCACTAGGAAGTATCCTATCCCTTTGGAAATTGGACTCAACCATTAAGATTGTAGCCTGCGGTCCCGTAAGTTCCATAACCTCACACCAAAGGTTCTCGATTCCAAGCTGCTCACAAGCATACTTTCTCCTATGGCCTGCAATCAGCTCATATCTACCGTCTTTCTTAGGCCTTACGATACAGGGCATCAGAACTCCCTTTGATCGGATGCTTTCAATCAGATCATCCATATCTTCATCATCCTGCACCTTAAAGGGATGGTCTGGAAAAGGATCAATCATATTGATTGGAATCTCTTCTAATCTTCTTTCTGACATATAGTCACCTCCTCTTTCTACAAACAAAAAACCCGCCTGGCGGCGGGCATGTAGAGGCATCCCTATGATGCCAGTTTAATCATTATCTCATCTACGGCATCCGTATATCGTTCTTCTGATATGAGCCTGTTCCTCAATTCATTAAGAGCGTATATTAAGATTTTTATATCATCATCCGTAAAGGAAATTCTCGTTTTATTGCCAAACATTCTTATCACCTCCGTTAAATAGATAATACATTACTCAGACTACCCAAAACAAATGTGTGAAAAGTTCGCTCCGATCCCTTGGACCAGAACCGCAAACTTCCCAAGTTTTTTATTGGGAAGTGGGGTCTTGTATGCACTTGTACGACCCCTATGTGCACCTATAAAAAAATGGCTGAAGCTGTTGATACTACTTGCTTTAAGCCATATTTGTTGAAATTAAAAGGCCTAACCGTTTTTCAACGTTTTAGGCCCTGGCGTGGAGCGGGCGAAGGGAATCGAACCCTCGCTCCGAGCTTGGGAAGCTCGTGTTCTACCATTGAACTACGCCCGCATTCCACATAATTATATATCAAATAGATATAATCCACAAGGAACTATGGCCTACATTGAACCTATGAAGGCGTCCAATCCCGCATCACCTATAATCCTTACTCTGGGCAGCATGGAGGGGTCGTCTCCTACCCTTACCCACTCCCATTCCGTGGTAAATGAGCAAAGGATTCCAACATTCATAACCGCCTCTCTTGCTTCATCGGTATAATCACCATAGGGATAGGCAAAGGCTGCAGAAGTTCCTAAAATATCTGCCGCTTTTTTTAAATCCTCCTGAATTTCCTCTTTTGTTAGAGCGCTTATAACTCCTCCGTGGCCAATATAGCCGCCGGCTCTATGCATGTCATAGGAATGAGATTCAAAGGCTATATAGGGGCTGGCATAATTCTTCATTATTCCCTCTGCATCATAGCTTACTATCAAGAAGGATACCGCCGGTATTTCATATTTCTCAAGTAGCGGAATTCCATACTCCAGGAATCCCCTCTGCCCATCATCAAAAGTAAGAACACAGCTGTTTTTGGGAAGAGACAGCCTTCCCTCCACAAAGGCCCTTACCTCAGCAAAGCTGGGGAAATAGAATTGGTTGTCCCTTAACCAAGCTAATTGTTTTTCCAGCTCACTATCCAGAATATAGTTTGAATTAATCTCATCGGGCATGTCCTCTTCTGTATAAACATAGTGATACATGAAAACCGCAAGACCGTCTTCCTTCTCTTGGAACTCCTCAGCAGGAACAACTCGAACGGTTCTTTCGATTACCCCCATAGCATTTTCTGACTCGAAGGTATACTTAACCTTATAGTCACCGGCCTTGGACGTATCTACCGTTCCTTCTGTGGAAAGGGTCTTTACCGCACCTGACCTATCGTCAATACAAAAGGCACCTGATTCGATATAAGGATCCCCTTCTTTCACCAAAGTTGGATTTGTCCCTCTTAATCCCAGGGTAAGATGGTCTGAGTCAGGATAGTCCCCGGGATTAAAGTCCGAGGTGCCGCCTTCATCTTCGGAAGAAGCTTCTGTAGCCTCAGTTCCCTCTTCCCCAGCTTCCCCTGAAGAGGAAGCATCCTGGGTATCGCCTTCCAGGATTTCCCCTCTTTGGTCAAAATAAAACTTGATTCTGGGAACTCCTATTAAAAGAAGTTCCGCCAGAATCAAGACTCCAATTATTATGCCTATTCTTACAAGTCTCTTTTTACTCATTGTTTCAAATATGTCCAAATGGACAATTGGTATTTAACCCCACTATGAATATAGTAAGGATATTACTTTAACCTTTCAAAGTCAGAGGCAGGATGTTTGCATATAGGACAGATGAAATCCTCAGGAAGTTCATCACCTTCATATATGTATCCACATATTTTACATACCCAACCCTTCTTTTTCTCCGTCTCTCCGGGAGCAGGCTTGATGTTGCTGAAATAATATGCATAGGTTACGGATTCCTTGTCCGAAAGCACAGCACCATCCACCAAATCCGCAATAAACATGGTGTGGCTACCCACATCCACTGTCTGAATCACCTTGCCGGATAGATAAGCATTGGCTGTGTCTGTTATATATATCAGGCCATTTTCTGATCTACTGAAGTTAATACCCACGGTTTTGTCCACATCTCTTCCGCTTTGGAAACCAAAGTGTTTAAAGGTATCAAAGGGAGTATCCTGAGACAAAATAGAAACGTTGAATTCACCGGTGGCAAGAATCATGTCATGGGTATAGTTATTCTTGTTTACTGCTATGGATATTCTGTCGGGAGTATTTGCCACCTGGGTTACTGTATTGATAATACAACCGTTGTCCTTATCCCCTTCCTTTGCTGTTAAAACAAAGAGCCCATAGCTTAGATTTCTTAATGCTTTATCGTCCATATTTTCTCCTTTCTTAATACAATCACATTTTCTTTTACATTATAGTCCTTTTTATAAGAACCGGCGCTTCTGTTGGTTCCATGGAGAAAGTATAAATAGATGCAGCCTCTTTTATGGCGTTAGTAACCTTTTTCTCGTCATTTCCATAAAAGGTAGCCAGCACCTCTCCGAGCTTTACCTGATCTCCAATTTTCTTATGAACTATAACGCCGGCAGAAGGATCTATTTCGTCTTCCTTTACCGCTCGTCCGGCACCTGTAAGCTGAGATGCAATACCAATAAGACGGTTTTCCATTTCAGAAACATAGACCTCCTTGGCCCCTTCTATACCTGAAGATTTAAGCATTTCCTCATTCAGAATTAAATCCACACTATGCTGAGCCTTTGGCAAAATATCATAGTCGGAAACCACATCTCCATTTCCTCCTTGAGCCACTATAAGTTTTCTCAGAACCTCCAGCGCCCTTCCGGAGCTAAGAGCTTCTTCTACCTTTTCATGTCCTTCTTCAGGAGAAGAGGCTTTACCGCCTAAATAAACCATTAATCCTGACAGGTATAGGGCAAGATCTGTTACATCCTTTGGCCCCGTTCCTTTAAGGCAATCAATTGCTTCTATAACTTCCAAAGCATTTCCCACAGCATGGCCCAAAGGCTGATTCATATCTGTCAAAACTGCCACAGTTTTTTTACCTGCAGAGTTTCCGATTTTGCACATGGTTTCAGCCAGCTTAACTGCCTCCTCTTCATTTTCCATAAAGGCGCCTTTGCCGCATTTAACATCCAATACTATTGCATCTGATCCGGCAGCCAGCTTCTTGCTCATAATAGATGAAGAAATAAGGCTTAGGTTTCCCACTGTGGCTGTTACATCTCTTAAGGCATAAATCTTCTTGTCAGCCGGTGCAATGTGTCCGCTTTGGCCAATAAGGGAAATGCCTATTTCCTCCACCTGCTTATAAAAGTCTTCCGGTTCCAAAGTGGTTTGGAAGCCGGGAATGGATTCCAGCTTATCAATGGTACCCCCTGTAAATCCCAGCCCTCTTCCGCTCATTTTTGCAATAGGCACGCCACAGGCTGCAGCCAAGGGGCCTGCCACCAAGGTTATTTTGTCCCCTATTCCTCCGGTGGAGTGTTTATCCACCTTTATGCCTTTGATGGCTGAAAGGTCTATTATGTCACCGGAATCTCTCATGGCGGAGGTCAGTATAAAGGTTTCCTCTTCATCCATTTCCTTCAGATATATGGCCATTAGAAGGGCAGAGGCTTGATAGTCGGGAATGTCTCCTTTAGTATAGCCCTCAACGAAATATCTGATTTCTTCTTCCGTTAGTTTTCCGCCGTCTCTCTTCTTTGCTATTATGCTGTTCATATTAAGACTCATATTGATTCTCCTATTTGGCTGGTTTATATCCTCCACTTTGACAAATGTGGTATACCAACGGCATATTTTTTTATCTCATACAGCATACTTTCACCAATGGATAGCTTTTCAACCCCCAAATAATCCTGAATGGTTGCTCCTATATTGGCAAAGGTATTTCCTGTTTTAAATTCTGTTCCCGGTTTTATGGGCTCTCCGTAGAAGACTGCAGGAATATGTTCTCGTGTATGATCAAAGCCGGTCCAGGTAGGATCGTTTCCGTGATCAGCGGTAATGATGAGTATGTCCCCGGGTCTCATGGCAGCCTTTATTTCCGGCAGTCTTTCGTCGAATTCCATTATGGCTCTACCATAACCTTCAGGATCTCTTCTGTGTCCATATTTAGAATCAAAGTCAACAAGGTTGGTAAAGATGAAACCTTCTTCTACCTTGTCCATGGCCTCAAGGGTTTTATTGACTCCATCCATATTGTCATCTGTATGAACGGAATCCGTCACGCCGCAATTATTAAAGATGTCTTTGATTTTGCCAACACAGTAAACGGTTTTCCCTGCGGCCTTAACCTTATCCAAAAGGGTTTCCTCTGTAGGACTAACTGCATAATCGTGTCTATCGCTGGTTCTTTCTCTCTCGCCCTTCTCATTGATGATGTAAGGTCTCGCAATTACTCTTCCGCAGGCCCATTCCCCCTGAAGAAGCTCTCTTGCAATTTCACAGATTTCATAAAGCCTTTCCAAAGGAATCACTGCAGTATTTGCAGCAATTTGAAAAACGCTGTCACTGGAGGTATACACAATGGGTTTTCCCGTGGCCTCATGCTCAGGTCCCAGTTTGTCGATTATTACGGTGCCGGATTCCGGGTAATTTCCCAAGACTTCAGTTCCGATTTTCTCTTCAAAAACCTTAATGAACTCCTCAGGAAAACCATCGGGATAGGTTTTAAAGGGTGTGGGAGTTTCGATACCGCAAATTTCCCAATGTCCTGTTATGGTATCCTTCCCCTTGGAAAGCTCTCTTAGTTTACCGAAGGCACCTTGAGGATTATCAACCTTAAATTCTCCGTTTAATGCTCCTTCAATATTTCCTAAGCCCAGTTTGGCCAGCTGCGGAATTTTAAATTCAGGAACCTTTCCATCTCCCAGGTCACTGTATTTTTCGCTGGTCTCCCCCTGGTGAGCCTTAAACCAGCTTTGAATATGACCCAAGGTATCCGATCCTTCATCTCCATAATTGGCTGCATCGGAAAGAAAACCGGTCCCCATGCTGTCTAAAATAATTAAGATTGCTCTTCTTTTGTCCATTTTATTCCTCCAGTAAATGTATCATGAATTGAATGTATCATAAGTCTTTCTATTACAATATTTTTTCAGGCTTGGCTTCCACATAGTCCAGGGAAACCAATTTATATTCCACACCGTTCCATATTCCCTTATACCCATTTTTAAAGGCATCCTTACCATGCAAATGACCATACACGCACTGGCTTACACCATACTCCTCCAGGGTACTTGTAAAACCGGATTCCTGGAATTTATCGTTGGTGGGCGGGTAATGAAGCGAAGCTATTATTCTCTTTGCTCCCTTGCTTACTGCGTCATCCAGGGACATTCTAAGTCTAAGAATTTCCCTGTCGTAAATCTTCTGGTCGTGGCTATCAAAGCCATCAGTACCGGGACATATCCAACCTCTGGTTCCACAAATGGCAGTTCCATCTTCCAATAGGAAGGCAGTATTCTGCAGGAAGGTCATATTTTCACTGATTTTGTTTAATTTGCTTACAGAGTTCCACCAAAGGTCGTGGTTTCCCTTGGTTAGTACCTTCCTTCCCGGGAGAGAGTCCAAAAACAACAAATCCTCCATGGCCTCTTCCAGTCTCAGGCCCCAGGAGATGTCGCCACAAATTATGACCAAGTCCTCCTGACTCACCAGGTTAATCCAGTTTTCACGAAGCCTTTTGTCGTGATCCTGCCACCTGGGTCCAAAGACGTCCATGGGTTTTTCTATTCTCTCGTCTAGTGATAGGTGAACATCACCTATGGCAAATATATTCATATGAGTTTAGTCCTCGTCATCCTCCAATGTGTACATGGCCTCGTCCAAATCCGCTGTGCCCAATATATTCACGGCCTTTGCATCCTCTAAACTCTCCACCTTCTTAAGCTTACTTCTTATTAATCTGCTTCTGGTTCCAATGAGGGTATCCAGATTTTTACCTGCATCCGTCAGATTCTTTTGAGCCTTTTGAAGGACTCCTTCGAATTTTTCAAATTCCGTTTTTACTGCTCCCAGAGTATCCCAAACTTCGCTGGAATGTTTCTGAATTGCCAGGGTTCTAAAGCCCATCTGCAGGCTGTTTAATAGAGCCGCCATGGTGGTGGGGCCTGCAATATTAATCCTGTAATCCCTTTGGAGAACCTCCAGCATGCCTCTATTTACCACCTCTGCATAAAGTCCTTCAAAGGGAAGGAACATAATACCAAAGTCCGTTGTATATGGAGGCTCCACGTATTTTTCTTTTATGTCCTTTGCTGCTGTCTTTATTGCGGTCTCCAACTGTTTAGCCGCTGCATTTATTTCGTTTTGGTCACCGTTTTCGTAGGCTTCCCTTAAATGACCATAGGCATCTCCCGGAAACTTGGCATCGATGGGAAGATATACAGGTCTATCGCTGTCATCTCCTCCCGGAAGTCTAACGGCAAATTCAACTCTTTCAGAATGACCGGGTCTGGTGGCAATATTAACTTCATACTGTTCCGGTGCCAAAATCTGCTCCAGTATACTTCCCAACTGCACCTCTCCCAGGATTCCACGGGTCTTTACATTAGACAAAACCTTCTTAAGGTCACCTACTCCGGAAGCGAGATTTTGCATCTCTCCCAGGCCTTTGTAAACCTGTTCAAGTCTCTCGTTAACTAGTTGGAAGGACTGTCCTATACGATCCTCCAAGGTCTTTTGGAGTTTTTCATCCACAGTATTTCTCATTTGCTCCAGCTGCCTGCTATTCTCCTGGGTCAAATCTCCCAGCTGCTTAGTAACAGACTGCCTAATATTCTCCAGTTTTTGCTCACTGCCCAGGGTATAGTCCGCCAAGGTTTTATTGATTTCAGCCAGCTTTTCGCTTTGTTGCCTGGCCTGCGCCTCTTGACTTCCTGTAACCAATTCTCCGTAGTTCTTAAAGGAGTTACCAATATGAGAAACTGTGTCTCTTTGGGAGCTTGCTATATCGTTCCTTAGGGTTTCTCTAAGGTCATCGGTTTGCTGCTCCTGGAATCTGGCCATTTCTCCCATGCGTCTGTCTGCGCTGTCATTAATTTCATTTACTGTTTTCTTCCTGCCGGTGGCAACCAAAATAAGAGCCACCAGGGACATTATGGCTGATGCTGCAACCAATATTATTACTATAGTCTCAAAATTATTCATGCCTTATTATACCACTCTATTACAATGCTTATCCACTATTTACATACCCCTTAAAGAGCCTATTACATCCCTTAAGGCCTATTATTTACTCCTTTAGGCCCCTTTTCTGTCTTCGTAGGCCATTTCCAGGATTTCTTCATATTTATCGTTGGGAGGAATGATCAATAGCTCCCCATGACCCTCCTCCAGAATTCGTTTGTTAAATAGCTCTCCCTCAATCCAAACATAGGCCAAATATCTGCCGTACTTATCCTTGATTTGGTTGTCGAATTCCAGATACACCTTCTTTCCCTGAAGCTTTTCTCTAACAAAGGCTGAAGCAGCTTTACCTTCCTCAGTATTTTTCTCTTCATCGGGATGGACAGATTCCGGAGCGTCCAAACCTATTAATCTAAGGGTAAACTCATTTGATTCATTTAGCTCTATCTTCATGTCGCTTCCGGGAATAAGGGAATCCTTGCTTACAAGGTTACAGATTACAGTATCTCCATCGCTTACCCATGCCACCTTTGCTTCCAAAAGATTTTCCGGCATGGCGGGATTCCAATAATCCGAAGGCCTCTTGCTGTCCAGATATCCTTTCCCCATTATAAAGACCAAAAACAAGAAAGCCAGCAATACTGCTGACAGCAAAATCCTTAATCTGAACTTGCTAGATTCTTTCTTGTAATATTTCCAGCCCGTGGCCATATCCCGAAATACCTTCTCCCATGATGGTAGCAATACATGCCTCTCTGATATATGAAACCTGCCTAAAGTCCTCCCTTTTGCTTAGGTCAGAAATATGAACCTCAACAGCAGGAATGCTTACTGCCTTAAGGGCATCCAATATTGCAATACTTGTGTGCGTATATGCCGCAGGATTAATGATTAATCCCTGATACTCCTCACTTGCATTTTGAATAGCCGTAACAATATCCCCTTCGTAATTGGACTGAATAAAGGATACCAAAATTGGTTCCTTTCCTTCCAGGTAATTTCTTTCGGAGATTTCTCTCGCCTTTGCTCTGGTTATCTCCATTAAATCCTGGTAGGTTTCTTTACCATAGATTTCAGGTTCTCTTTTCCCCAGCATATTTATATTAGGACCGTTAATAACTAAAATTCTCTTTGCCATTATTCTTCCTTCTGCTCTTTTTTTCTACTTCATCTCATCCTGAATAATCTGCTGACGGGCCTTACTTTCTTCCAAAATCGTTCCATAGATTTTGAGAATGTGCTTAGCCAATTCCGGTGATGCTTTCTGTTTAATGCCCTCTAAAACTTCTTCTTCCCTGGAAGAATCCAAAATCTCCAAAGCCTTTTCCTTCTTAAGTCTGCCTATGGCTTCTGCAAGATTCATACGCTTTTCCAGACTTTCAATTATTTCCTTGTCCAGGGAATCTATTTCTTTTCTATAATCCTCTATTTTCATTTTAACCTACCAATCAAAGCATTAAATCCAGTATTACCAAGGCGGATGCCGCCTCCAGACAGGGAAGAACTCTCGGAGCGATACATGGGTCGTGTCTTCCCTTTATTTCCAGAACCCTTTCTTCTCCTGTATTCATATTCACCGATTGTTGCGGCTTTGCTATGGAAGGGGTGGGCTTAACTGCAACTCTAAAAACAAGATCCTCTCCGTTGGTTATACCCCCAAGGATGCCTCCTGCATTGTTGGTTTTTGTTTTTATCCTCCTGGGATCAAAACCATCTTCTTCTAAATCCGACGAAGGCGCCACATAGTATTGATCATTGTTTTCGCTTCCCTTCATTTTTGCCGCCTGGAATCCTGCACCAAATTCTATGCCCTTTATGCCGGGAATCCCAAATACCGCTTTGGCTATTAGATTCTCCATACCGTCAAACATGGGATCCCCCAAGCCGGCAGGTAGTCCCGTAATTCTGCATTCGCAGATTCCTCCAACGGAATCTCCCTCTTCTCGTGCTCTTGATATTATTTTTTCCACATCTTCCCGGGAGAAAGCCTGCTCTCCTCCTATTTCCAAAATCCTGGCAGAAATATGGATATCCTCTTCAGCCAGCATCTGAAGAGCTATGCCTCCGGCAATGCAAAGGGGTGCCGTTAGTCTTCCGGAGAAATGGCCGCCTCCTCTGTAGTCCTGGGCTCCTTCATATTTTATTTGGGCAGTTAGGTCACCGTGGCCCGGCCTGGGAACCGAAGCCATTTCATCATAGTCCTTTGATCTTACATCCTCATTTCTGATGATTGCCGAAAGAGGCGCTCCACAGGTAGTATTGTTTACCAGTCCGCTTAAGAATTCAGGTTTATCAGCTTCCTTCCTCTGGGTTGAAATTTTGGATCTACCGGGGGCTCGTCTTTCCAGAAAAGACTCCAGTTCCTCCATGTCCACTTCAAATCCGGCAGGAAATCCATCCACCACCACGCCGATGGCAGGGGAATGGGACTGACCAAAAATAGATATTTTAAGGTTCTTTCCAAAGGTCGATGACATAATTACATCCTTTCAAGATTCCCATCCAAATCCAGTTCTCTTAAATGTTCGAAAAAAGAAGGATAGGATTTATTAACTGCTTCCCAGCCTATTAGGCCTACTTTGCCTTCACATATTATAGAGGCTATGGAAGCCATCATGGCTATTCTATGATCGTCAAAGCTTTCTACGGTTCCGCCCTTAAGGGCTTCCACCTTTCTTTTGCTGTTTATAATTAGCCCTTCCTCCAATTCCTCCACATCTGCTCCCAGAGCCCTTAGGGTCCCGGAAATGGAGTGAAGCCTATCGCTTTCCTTGGTTCTTAATCTCAGGGCATTTACAATTCTCGTAGGTGTTTTGCATCTGGTTGCCATAAGGGCCACCACAGGAATCATGTCCGGAGTTTGGCCGGCATCAAAGGTAATTCCCTTAAGATTCTTGCCGGGATAAACGGTGATTCCCTCATCCTCCACCTGGATTTTTCCTCCCAGATCCTGAATTACCCTAAGGATTTCCTTATCCCCTTGTGGAGAGTTCATGTCCAATCCCGTAACCTTTATAGGACTGTCACCTAAAAGACCGGCAGCAAACCAGAAGGCGCTGTTGGACCAATCCCCTTCCACATTGTATTCTTTAACGGAATTGTATTTCTGACTTCCGGGGATATTTATAATAAGATTATCCCCATCCTTTTCTTCATAGGCCCTTATGCCAAATTCCTCAAGGGTTCTTAAGGTCATATTACTGTACCCTCGGGATTGAAAATCACCGGTTACAATTATTCTGCTGTCTCCTTCCAGCAGGGGCAAAGCAAAAAGCAGGCCGCTTACGAATTGTGATGAAATATTACCGGGAATAACAAAGTCTCCACTTTGAAGTTTCCCCTCTGCAATTAAAGGCACACTGCCGGGGGCGGATATTATCATTCCCTTTTTTTGAAGTTCCTCATAGAGAGGAGATAGAGGCCTTTTGGACAGTCTTCCCATGGGATGAAATATTCCTCTTTTACCCAAGGCTCCCACCAAAGGAAGTAGGAATCGAAGAGTGGAGCCACTTTCTCTGCAATACAAATCTACACCGGCTCTATCCTCTTTAGAGTTCATTAGAGCCTCCATACATTCCCTGGTGGCCTCAATATCCAAAGAAGTCTCACTGCAGTTGATAGCCGTTTCTCCTCCGGCTATGGCAGCGCAAATATAAGCCCTATGAGCATCTGATTTAGATGGTATCGCTCTTATTGTTTTCCCTTCTGTTGGTTTACTCATTTAATAATTCTTTTAACTCATCCATACTGATGGTTTTGATTTCACATTTACCTATTTCCACGGGGACTATTATATCTATAGAATCTCCCCTTCTCTTTTTATCTGTCTTAATGGCCTCGTAGAGACTGTCCTTGCTGTATGCCGTATTTTTTTCATATTTAAAAGGTCTCTTCTCAAGGCATTTAATTATTTCTTCTGCCCTTTCCTGGCTGCACCAATTCTTCTTTGATGCAATGGCTGTAATTTCATAAATACCCATGGCAACGGCAAGGCCATGCTTTACTTCGTAATTGGATAGCTTTTCTATTCCGTGTCCCAAGGTATGCCCCAAATTAAGAAGCTTTCTCTCCCCCTTGTCCAGAGGATCATTTTTTACTATACGCGTTTTTATTTCCTGGCATCTTACAATAATGTCCTTTAATTTAGTGTCCCAGTTTTCATTTATATCCTTCCAAAGGCTGCCCCCCTCTATGATGCCATATTTAATAATCTCCGCCATGCCGTTTTTCATTTCGATAAAAGGCAAGGTTTTTAAAAGGGTAATGTCGGTGAACACGAATCCGGGAAAGTAAAAGGCTCCTGCCAGGTTTTTCCCGTAGTCCAGGTCAATTCCCGTCTTGCCTCCAATGGAGGAATCCACCATGGCAAGAAGGGTTGTGGGGACCTGATAATAATCCACGCCTCTTAAATATGTGGCGGCAGCAAAGCCTGCCAAATCTCCAACCACACCACCACCCAGGGCAATTATTCCATCGGACCTTGTAAGCTCAGCCTCTGCCAGCTTGTTTAAAATGTCCAGATATGTATCACCATTCTTGCTCTCCTCTCCAGGAGGAATAATTACTTCAAGGTAATCAAAGCCCTCAGCAGCAAGGGATGATTTTACCCTATCCAGGAGAAGGCCTCCAACATTTTCATCGGTTATAATTGCCATTTTGCCTGAAGGCTTATGGTTTTTTATTTCTTTCCCCAGGTCCTCCAATGATCCATATTTAATTATTGAATCATGTGTTTTCATATTTCTTCTTTTCTTTTCTTTCCTTCCAGGAGAAGCTCTGTCAGCTTATTGCTGTCCTCCCTTTCCAATGCCTCTTTATATTTCTCCAACTCTCCTATGAATCCTGTAAGCTCACTTAGAAGATTATCCTTGTTGTCCATAAAGAGCTCTGTCCACATATTCTCATCCAAATATGCTACCCTGGTCATATCCCTAAAGGCACCACCGGACAACTCGGTTCCCACCCCAATCTCTGCCATGGGGCTTTTTATATATGCATTGGAAATAAGGTGGGCCATTTGAGATGTGAAGGCTATTATTTCATCATGCTCCTCAGGTGTCATTACGGCAAATCTGGTGAAGCCTGCATCCTTCAAGAGTTTCTGTATTTCCATCATAAGAACCACGTCGCCTTGGTCCTCACTATTCTTGTCCGGAACTATGGCAAAGAGGGCTCCTTTAAAAAGCTCCGGGCTGCTGTTCCTATAACCGCCCACCTGCTTCCCCGCCATGGGATGTCCACCAACAAAGTGAAATCCACCTTCCTTTGCCAGAGAAAAGCCTTCTCTGCATATTTTTCTCTTGGTTCCGCAGCAATCTATTACCATGGCACCTTCAGTAATACTTTTGAAGTTGGACCTTAGCCAATCTATTGATGAGGACGGGGACACAGCAAGAAAAACAGCTTCGCACAGGGATAAATTATCCTGGGATAATTCCTCATCCACACTTCCTGCCATTAGGGCAAAATCCATAATTCTTTTTTCCGTGTCCGTTCCATAGACTTTATGACCTGCCTTTTTAAAGGCACCGGCCAAAGAACCGCCGATTAAGCCCAGACCTACTATTCCTATATCCATAAGTTTTCCTTTGCTATTTCAAGGCCTCTCTAACCTTGGCAATTTCAGACATAACCTCATCAAATTGATCCGGTGTAAGAGACTGAGCCCCATCGCTTAAAGCTCTGGGAGGATCATTGTGTACTTCTATCATTACACCATCGGCTCCGCAGGCTGCCGCCGCCAAAGCCATAGGCCGCACGTAACTGGCTTTTCCTGTGGAATGGCTTGGATCTATTATAACGGGAAGATGTGTCATCTCATGAAGGGCCGGAACAGCAGAAATATCCAACGTATTTCTAGTATGCTGTTCAAAGGTTCTTATTCCTCGTTCACAAAGAATAATGTCCTCGTTTCCTCCTGCCATAATATATTCTGCACTCATTAGGAGTTCTTCCAATGTATTTGCAAGGCCTCTCTTTAAAAGAATTGTTTTCTTGGTATGACCAAGAGCCTTTAGCAGTTCGAAGTTCTGCATATTTCTGGCTCCCACCTGGATCACATCCACATCCTCAAAAAGGTCAATGTGGTTCTCGTTCATTATTTCACTAACTATGGGAAGGCCCGTTTCTTTCTTTGCTATGGATAATAGCTCCAGACCATCCGCCTTCATACCCTGGAAGGCATAGGGTGATGTTCTGGGTTTAAAGGCGCCGCCTCTAAGCATGGTGGCACCTACAGCCTTAACTCTTTTTGCCACCTCCACAATCTGCTCCTCCGACTCCACGGAGCAAGGTCCTGCAATAACAGCAAAGTTTCCTCCTCCGCAGAGAGCAAAGCCATCCTTCACATTGCCGGGCTCTACCTCTTCCTCACATTTGGTAGGCACCTTAATGATGGTGTCCTCAGGATGGAACCTTCTGTTGGATTTTTTATATGGTTCCGATATCCTCTTAACATCGGAAACTATATCCAGCAGCTTAAGCATGTCCATATCTATTTCACTGGTGTCTCCCACCAGCCCCAGTACCGTCTGGAATTCTCCCACGGAAACATGGACCTTAACGCCCTGCTCTTCAAACCATTTAATTAGTTGGTTCCTTTGTTCATCTGTTGCATTTGATTTTAAAACTGTAATCATAATTTCATCTTCCTTTATAAAAATCTCCGCAAGCCTTGCCGCGGAGAGTAGAATTCAATTTTAGTTTTACTTATAACAAGCAATTCAAATATTCTTCTGCAGCTTAATATATCTTTTATTATTTAGCCTCGAATGGATTGTTGTTGTCGGAAATAACACCCTGGTCCTTAATGGAATTATCTGCTTCAAAACTGGGAGCGTTAGCTTCCTCACTTACCTTAGATGAGGCATTGTCTTTTCTCTCCATCAATTTATATCGGGCATTTTCTCTTTTAGCCTTTTCTTCCTTGTCAAATTTGTCCTTGGCTCTTTTGTTGTTACCTGCTATCTGAGCAAAGGTCACAGCCATAATTACAATCAACAGAAATGGTGTTAAACCTGCCATACTCTCCTCCACATATTATCTAACCAAAACCCAATACTTTTAATTGAGGACGGTTCAATAAATGAACCGTCCTCTTTAAACATTAGCCTACTGTTTGTCGTAGCTTTCCTTTAGGGCATTCAGGTGTTCGAAACGTTCCTTGGCCAGCTTTTCAGCTTCTGTGAACAGAGCTTCTGCCTTTTCAGGGAATCTCTGGGTCAATGAGTTGTAACGCACCTCACCCATGAGGAAGTCTCTATAGCTTCCTGTGGCTTCCTTGCTGTCAATGATAAGAGGATTCTCGCCCTTCTTTGCCAGATCCGGATTGAAGCGCAGCATGTTCCAATATCCGGCTTCTACAGCCTTCTTGGTTTCTTCCTGAGCGTTGTTCATTCCGGCCTTCATACCGTGGTTGATGCAAGGTGCATAGGCGATAATGAGGGATGGACCATCATAGGCCTCGGCCTCACGGATTGCCTGAAGGGTCTGAGCCTGGCTGGCACCCATGGCAATCTGTGCCACATATATGTAACCATAAGCCATGGCGATTTGTACAAGATCCTTCTTCTTAACAGCCTTACCGCCGGAAGCGAATTTGGCAACAGCACCAAGAGGTGTAGCCTTGGAGGATTGTCCACCTGTATTGGAGTAAACCTCTGTATCGAATACCAGTACGTTTACGTTTTCACCGGAGGCAAGAACGTGGTCCAATCCGCCGTAACCGATATCATATGCCCATCCGTCACCACCAAAGATCCAAATGGATGGCTTAATAAGCATGTCCTTGTTATCCACTACGTATTTGGCGTCTGCATTGGAACTTGCTGCCTTTTCACAGGCCTCCAGAAGAGCCTTTCCTGCGGTTTCTGAAGCTTCTGCATCGTTCATGCCATCAAGCCATGCCTGAGCAGTATCTCCAAGCTGAGAAACAAGTCTTTCAACGGCAGACTTCATTTCGTTACGACGAGCCTTTAGGGAGATGGCCATACCATAACCGAACTCAGCGTTGTCTTCAAAGAGTGAATTGGCCCATGCAGGTCCTCTACCCTCTGAATTGATGGTGTATGGTGTGCTGGGCAGAGAGTTACCCCAAATGGAGGAACATCCTGTAGCATTGGCAACTATCATACGATCACCAAAGAGCTGGGTTACCAGCTTGGCATATGGTGTTTCCCCGCAACCCGGGCAAGCGCCGGAGAACTCAAGGAGTGGCTGGAGGAACTGTGAATTCTTAACATTGTTGGATGCTCCCAGTTCCTTCTGTTCTGTGGCATTTTCAAAGAGGTAATTGAATTTCTTCTGGGAAGAGTCAAATACTTCTCCGTCAACAGGAACCATGGTAAGAGCCTTTTCCTTTGCCGGACAGATGGAAGCGCAGGCGCCGCAGCCTGTGCAGTCCAATCCGGAGATACCCATGGAGAAGAACTTGTCGGCCTTGTCCTTAATTCCCTTTAAAGGTGCAGCGTCTCCGCCGATTTCCTTGCACTGTGCTTCATCAATAACGAAAGGTCTGATTACAGCGTGGGGGCATACATAGGCGCACTGGTTACACTGAATGCACTTGTCCTTATCCCATACAGGAATATCTGTAGCTATACCGCGCTTTTCATATGCTGCCAAACCGTTGGGAACCATACCTGTTGCTGTATCAAGGAAGTCAGATACAGGAATGGAATCTCCATCCAGTCTTCCGTATTTATAAAGAATGTTATTGAGATAGTCTGTTGTAAGTTGATCGCGACCTACGAATTTTTCAGGTGCCGGATCATCCGGTGCGTTCTTCCAGGACTCAGGAACCACAACCTTATGAATCTTTTCGATACCTTGGTCAATGGCTGCCAGGTTCATATTAACAATGTTTTCACCCTTTCTTCCATAGGTTGCCTTAACTGCATCCTTCATGTATCCAACAGCTTCGTCGATTGGAATGATGTTAGCCAGCTTAAAGAAGGCAGCCTGGAGAACGGAGTTGGTTCTACGAGCACCAAGGCCAACTTCCTTTGCTATTTCAACAGCGTTACAGGTATAGAACTGAACGTCGTTGTTGGCAATATATCTCTTCATGGTGGCAGGAAGTTTTGCGTCCAGCTCTTCATCGCTCCATGTGCAGTTCAGAAGGAAATATCCGCCGGGTTTTACATCCTCTACCATCTTGTAGAGATTTACATATGCTTCATTATGGCATGCAACAAAGTCAGCCTGCTTTACATAGTATGTTGACTTAATTGGCTTGTCACCAAAACGAAGGTGAGAAATAGTTACACCACCGGACTTCTTGGAGTCATACTGGAAGTATGCCTGTACCTTCTTGTCTGTGTGGTCACCGATAATCTTTACGGAGTTCTTGTTGGCACCTACTGTACCGTCAGCTCCCAGACCCCAGAATTTGCAAGCCTTTGTTCCCTCAGGAGCTGTGTCCGGATAGTGGGAAGGAACTATGGAAAGGTCTGTTACATCGTCGATTATGGAAAGAGTAAATTCCTTCTTTCCGCCGGCTTCCATGTTTTCAAAAGCAGCAAGAATGTCGCCGGGCTGTACGTCCTTGGAACCAAGACCGTAACGACCTCTGAACATTTCCGCATCCTGGAACTTTGTTCCGTTAAGAGCAGCAACTACGTCCAGATAGAGTGGCTCACCCAGGGAACCGGGTTCCTTTGTTCTGTCAAGAACTGCAATCTTCTTAACTGTATCCGGCATAACCTTAAGCATGTATTCTGTGGAGAAAGGTCTATATAGGTGAACTTCCACCATACCAACCTTCTTGCCCTGGGCCATCATGTAATCGATAAGTTCCTCTGCAGCGTCGCAGACTGAACCCATGGCGATTATGATATCTGTTGCATCAGGTGCTCCATAGTAATTAAAGGGCTTATAGTCTGTACCGATTTTTTCGTTAACCATGTCCATATACTTGGCAACGATGGCCGGTGTATCCAGATAGTTCTTATTGGATGCCTCTCTGTGCTGGAAATATGATTCCGGCTGTTCTGCAGGACCCATGCTCTTTGGATGGTTGAAGTGATTGGCATTGTCTCTGAATCTCTTAACTGCATCCCAGTCCACCATGGACTTAAGATCCTCATAATCCCACATTTCGATTTTCTGCTGTTCGTGGGAAGTTCTAAATCCATCGAAGAAATGGAGAACCGGAAGAGTTCCGCCAATTGCGGAAAGATGAGCAACTGCAGCCAGGTCCATTACCTGCTGAACGCTGTTTGAAGCCAGCATTACGAAACCTGTCTGTCTAACTGCCATTACGTCTGCATGGTCACCAAAGATGGAAAGTGCGTGGGCGGCAAGAGCTCTTGCTGAAACATGGAATACTGCAGGAGTATGTTCCCCTGCCAGCTTATACATGTTGGGGATCATCAAAAGAAGTCCCTGTGAAGCTGTAAATGTGGAGGTATAGGCACCAGCCACTACTGATCCATGCACCGCACCTGCTGCACCACCCTCGGACTGAAGCTCAACTACCTTAACCTGCTCACCGAAGATATTTCTTCTGTCGTCAGAGGTCCACTCATCAATACTTTCTGCCATTGGAGATGACGGTGTGATGGGATAAATTGCCGCAACTTCTGTAAAAGCATATGCCACATGGGCTGCTGCGGTATTACCGTCCATTGTTTTTAATTTTCTCATAAGAGAGTACTCCTTCCTTGACATCTTTCTCAAAGTCTTATTAGCCTGGAAAACCTATTGTTTTCCAGTTTCTGCTTCTTTGATGTCTATATCATCTTGCGAATTATTTATCGTAATTATCTCTTAGTCTCTAAAGATAAATAATTTTTCACATACACAGATATTATACTTTTTTCAATGATTTTAGTCAAATTGAGCAGAAAAAGAAAAAAGGGCTTTAAAGCCCTAATTTCTGCCATTTTCTTTGGATATTATCAAAGTAAAATATCCCGCTTTTTCAGGAAATTTATTTATGCTGTCATATCTTTGTTCATCCTCCATGCCGCAATTCTCTATCATATGGGCATCTCGTGAACAATCTATCAATTTTTCTTTGATTTCGGCAAGTTTTCTCCCACTTTTCATTATTACATAGTTCCCCTCCTCACTAAGGTCCTTATCCGGGTTATGGACACCGGGGAGGATGTGAAGAGGTTCTTCCCATTCCGCAAGGGGAATCCCTAAAGCAGCTGCGGCTGCGCAAAAGGAAGGGATGCCGCTAATATATACTGTTTCAAAGCCCATTTCCTTAATCAGTTTCTCTATATAGGTAAAGGTGGAGTAAATAGTGGGGTCTCCCAGGGTTATGAAGGCAACCTTATTTCCTTCTCCCAGTTTTTCCTTGATAAGCTCTGCTCCCTTAACATGGTTTTCCTTGATTATATCTCGGTCCATCACCATAGGCATAGGGATTGGAAGGAGTTCCTTGTTAATAAGCTCAGGCAGGGCCTTTGATGCAATTTTAAAGGCCAAAGTCTCTTCTACCTTCTCTCCGGGAGCGGCAATAATATGGGCCTCCTTTAAGGTTTTTATGGCCTTTAGGGTCATTAGCTCCGGATCCCCGGGTCCTACCCCTATACCGTATAGCACTCCGCTCATGGTTTTACCTACCTTTCTCGATGTTTTATCAAATTAGAACCGTCCCCAGTTGAAATTAAAACAATAGGTGGACCAGGAAGGCTACTATCCAGGCTACATTACTCCCATAAAAATTAAGACTGTTTTGGCTATAAAAGCTACAACCCAAGCCACCATGCAGGTCCATAGAACCACCCCCAGGGCCCACTTCCATCCCAGCTCTCTTTTAATGGCAGCAATGGCTGCAACGCAGGGTGTATAAAGGAGGCTGAATACCAACAGAGTTCCTGCCGCCAAGGGGGAAACTATTGCCCCCACTCCTCCTGCAGGGTTGAAAAGAATCTCCATGGTGGAAACCACACTTTCCTTTGCCATAAAGCCTGTAATAAGGGAGGTACAGATTCTCCAATCCCCTAGGCCAAGGGGCTTGAATATAGGGGCTATAAGGCCTGAAACCCCTGCCAAAATGCTGTTTTCAGGGTTATCCACCAGACTTAAATGACTGTCAAAGCTCTTGAGGAACCACACCACTATGGTGGCCACCAGAATTACCGAAAAGGCCCTTTGAAGGAAGTCCTTTGCCTTTTCCCAAAGAAGCCTTACAACATTGGCTCCACTGGGCATTCTGTAATTGGGAAGTTCCATAACAAAGGGAACTGCATCTCCTTTAAACATGGTCCTGTTATATATTAGGGCCGCCACAATGCCTACTACTATTCCCAGGAAATACAGACCCGACATAATCCAGGCCTTATTTTGAACAAAGAAGGCATTGACGAAAAAGCCGTAAATTGGCAGCTTTGCTGAACAGCTCATAAAGGGAGTAAGAAGTATGGTCATACGTCTGTCTCTTTCACTGGGAAGAGTTCGTGTGGCCATAACTGCAGGTACGGTGCAGCCAAAGCCAATTAGCATGGGAACTATACTTCGTCCCGAAAGGCCAATCTTTCTCAGAAGTTTGTCCATGAAAAAGGCCACTCTGGCAATATATCCACTATCCTCCAAAATTGACAGGAAGAAAAACAAAACAACTATAATGGGAATGAAGCTAAGAACACTACCTAAGCCTTCAAAGATTCCATCGATTATCAATCCATGGATGACTTCATTTACCCCCGCCTCTGTCATTAGGGAATCCACCCTTTCCGTTAGGGCACCTATTCCCAGTTCCAAAAGACCTTGGAAATAAGCTCCTATTATGTTAAAGGTGAGATAGAAAACAGCTATCATAATGAGGACAAAAAGAGGAATGGCAGTATATTTTCCCGTCAGTACCTGGTCCAGCTTTCGGCTTCTTATATGCTCTTTGCTTTCCTTTGGTTTATGGACAACGGCCTTGCAAACCTTTTCAATAAAGGCAAAGCGCATATCCGCTATGGCCGCACTTCTGTCCAATCCTCGCTCATTTTCCATTTGAATGGTAATGTGCTCCAGAAGTTCCTTCTCATTTTGATCCAGATTAAGTTTCTCAATAACCAGGTTATCCCCTTCTATGGCTTTGTCCGCAGCAAATCTAAGGGGTATATCTGCAGCCTTGGCATGGTCTTCAATTAAATGCACCACCGCATGTATGCATCTATGAACCGCTCCGCCGTGATCCCGGTCATCACAGAAATCCTGTCTAAGAGGTTTCTCCTGGTATCTGGCAATGTGGATGGCGTGCTCTATAAGCTCATCCACCCCTTGGTTTTTGGCAGCGGATATAGGAACCACCGGAGTGCCCAAAATCTCCTCCATGGCATTTATATCTATGGAGCCGCCGTTGCCCGTAAGCTCATCCATCATATTTAAGGCCACTACCACAGGAATATCCATTTCCAGAAGCTGCATGGTAAGATACAGATTTCTCTCTATATTGGTGGCATCTACAATATTTATTATGGCCTTGGGTCTCTCTTCAAAAACAAAGTTACGGGAAACCAATTCTTCGCTGCTATAGGGGGACATGGAATAAATCCCCGGTAAATCAGTAATCCTTGTATTGGGATATCCCTTTATGGATCCTTCCTTTCTGTCTACAGTAACTCCCGGGAAATTACCCACGTGCTGATTTGATCCTGTTAGCTGATTAAAAAGAGTGGTCTTTCCGCTGTTCTGATTCCCCAGAAGACCAAAGGTAAGGATTTCATCCTTTGGCAAAGGATTCTCAGAACTCTTATCGTGGTACTTACCTGCTTCTCCCAGTCCAGGATGGTGTTTACCTCCGGAGGGAATAGCAGGAATATTTATTTCCTCATTAGAGGCATCTTTTTTCTCTGTATATGCGGAGGCTAGGATTCTGTCCACCTGAATGTTTCCCGCATCTGCCAGTCTAAGGGTTAGTTCGTATCCATGGATTCTGATTTCCATAGGATCTCCCATGGGGGCCAATTTCTCCACATAAACATGGACACCGGGTATTACCCCCATGTCCAGGATGTGTTGCCTTAATGCGCCTTGGCCGCCTACGGAACGAATTACTCCTTCCTGCCCCACGGCTAGTTCACTTAATTTCATTATGTGTTTACCTTATCTATGCAAAATATTTAAAAGCCAAAAACATAAGAAGAACCACCGCTCCCAAACCTATTGCATAGGCTGATCCAATAAGGACTGCCGCCTTTAGGGATCCTAATATGGCCCACTTGGTTTCTTCCTTTGTTAGTTCCCCTCCGGAGGGAGACAGCGGATTGTATGTACTTTGATTTTGATTTTGAGACCATATAGCTCCTCTGCCCAAGGGATCAACTCCACCATATGGAGAGGTGCCATCACCTGCACCACCTAGTCTTCCCTCATGTCGAATACGCTCAGGAAGAAAGACGCTGCGCTTGCGAACCAGGCTCATGTCCGCAACCACCATATCGTCTTCGTCGTCAATA
The DNA here is from genome assembly GCA_017941085.1 of Bacillota bacterium. Classification (GTDB taxonomy): domain Bacteria; phylum Bacillota; class Clostridia; order Peptostreptococcales; family Anaerovoracaceae; genus Eubacterium_B. Next base: position 138,059 of record JAGAXF010000020.1, on the reverse strand, counting down.
GGCTTATTGTTAACGGGCACCTTCAGATTTTTGGCATCATTAAACCTATTGTTATTCTCCATATTTTCCATATTCTCGTTTATCTTTTCCATAAGAATCCTTTGCTTGATTATCTCTCCTATGAAAACTTATTCATGAGGAAAATAGTATTTAATAATGGATTCCAACAAATAGTTAAATGATGTTTCATCTGTTTTATAGCAATACTTTTTACCGTTGGAATACGTGTATTCCACGTAAAGTGCTCCAACGGTATTTTGATATCTCCCCTTCATTTCAGATTCGCTGAGTAGCATGGTGGTTCCGTCACCAAAGTCCAAGACAAAGGGATTAATAGCTTCCTCCTCATCACATCCAATGCCTCGCCCAATCATGCTTAATACGGTAAATATCCAGCTACCACTGTCATTATCTATTTGGCGGGTTTCATTCTGATATGTGGCAGTAAAGCCATTAAACTTCTGGGCGTTTACAAAGGACTCTCTGGCATCATCAAGAAAAGAATTAAACTTATATGTGTTTTGGGAGTAGTATACCATAGGCAATATGCCAATCATGGCAACAGCAATTAATATCACCAAAACAGGCAGAAGAGATTTATCCCTTTTGGCATTATTACTCTTGTTTACCGTAAATTTCCTCTCTTCTGCCATCCATATAAACCCTTTCTAGTTAAGCAATGTCCTGGGGTTATTATACCATAAACCGGCGTCTAATAATCCTATACAATGACAGAATTGTAGCACTGATTAATACAATCCACAAGAGAATATTGCTGGTATCTCCGGTTTTTGGAGCAGTAGTTTTGCTGCTTCCTGCATTTGATGAAGCAGGTTTATTTCCCTGGGAAGTCTGGTCTTTATTTTCGTCCTTCTTTTCCGTATCCTTTGGTGTGGATTCTTCTGTATCGGAGGTGTTCTTTACAATAGTAAACTTGGCACTTGACTCCCCTCCATCATCAAACTTTGCTGTAATTGTATGCTCACCCACTGATAAACTTTCAAGGTATTCAGGTTTAAGCTTTATAATGACGCTGCCGGATTCCGCTGTGTAGTCAGCCTCATCAACATCCTTTCCATCTACCTGAATGCCGGTAAAGTGGGAGAATGTTTCCTCGTCATCCTTGGACCTGTTAAAGGTGAAGTCAGCAGTTGTATTGCTTCCTTCTATCCACTGGCTGCCGTCCCCTTCTGTATTGCTGTAGAATATCTCCTCCGGCTGATCCGTTGGATCGTCAGTGGGATCTACCGTTGGATCGTCGGTAGGATCTACCGTTGGATCGTCAGTTGGATCTGTGGTTGGATCGTCGGTAGGATCTGTCGTTGGATCGTCAGTTGGATCTGTGGTTGGGTCATCAGCAGGTTCAAGCTTTGGAATAACCTCTGTGGATCTTTGAGATGCAAAGTCTGGGTTGGTGAAGTTAGCTGTATAAGTTTTTTCACCTTCCTCTCTTTCAGTAGCCTCCTTTGTTACCTGAGATGTGGCACTTACTGTCTCTGTTTCCACATGGTCCGGATCATTCTTGCAAGTGCGGGTTGCAGTTACAGAACTATTGTCCTCAGACCACTGATAGGCAGGCTCATTCCAGTCATGGCCTGTTGCCTTGATGACTGTATCCTCCTGGGATACTTCTTCCTTGCCCTCTGCATCCTTAAATATCTTGCCGCAGGATGAACAACTCCAGAATTCAATATTACCATCTTCTTCGCAAGTCCCTTCCTTGGCCTCTGTCTTTACAAGGTTGTGGACGTGTTCCTTTTTCTCGATGGTCTCAGTCCTGGTCTGAACCTGGAAGGCAGGATTTGTGAAAGCAGCTTTAAAGGTTCTTTCACCTTCATAGGTTTCTGTAGCTTCCCTAGTGACCTGGGATGTGGCACTTACTGTCTCTGTTTCCACATGGTCCGGATCATTCTCGCAGATTCTGGTTGCAGTTACAGAACTATTGTCCTCAGACCACTGATAGGTAGGCTCATTCCAATTATGTCCTGTGGCCTTAATTACCAGATTTTCAATATTGATTTCAAATATGCCTTCTCCATCTATGAAATAACGCTTGCAGGGACTTTCTCCGCCGTCACAGATCCAGTATTCCTTGTTTCCATCTTTCTCACATGTTGCATCTACAGCTTTAACCTTTGTTAGTCTATGAACATGATTCAAGCTGGGAATAATACGCGTCTCTGTGTGAGATGGATCGTTCTTGCAGATGCGAATCTCCTGACCCTCTTCAATTTCTGTGGCAGGTTTTGTAACTATCCAGTCTCCGAAGTTATGACCGGTGGCTTTGGTAATTGTATCATCGATGGATATTTCTTCCTTGCCCTCTGCATCCTTAAATATTTTGCCGCAGGATGAGCAGGTCCAATAAGCTATATTACCATCTTCTTCGCAGGTGGCTTCCTTGGGCTCTGTCTTTACAAGGCTGTGAACATGTTCTTTCTTATCTGTGATTACAGTCTTTGTTTGAGCCTTGAATGCCGGATTAGTGAAGGCAGCGGTATAAGACACTTCACCTTCTAAGGTTTCTGTAGCTTCCTTTATTACTTCAGAGGTTGAATTTACTGTCTCTGTTTCCACATGGTCCGGATCATTCTTACAGGTGCGGGTTGCAGTTACAGAGCTATTATCCTCTGACCACGCATAGGTGGGCTCACTCCAGTCATGTCCTGTAGCCTTTATTACAAGGTCAGCTTCTTTTACTTCTTCTTTTCCTTGGGCGTCCTTATAGAGTGTACCGTTCTCATCCTTCCAATGCTTTGCCACACCGTCTTCATGGCAAGTTGCAGGTGTTCCGGTCACTTCTGTGAAGTCGTGGGCAATGGTGGCTATTACGCAAGCCGGTTCATCATCATTGTGATTGTCATCTCCCACTACCTTATACCAAACATAATATGTTCCTGCCTTTGTGGCACTTGGTATAGATGTACTCCAGCCGGAGGTAGGTGCAACATTCTCATTCTCTCCAAGGACATACTGCATCTGGCCGTCATAGGTTTCTCCCGGTAAAGCAAGCTGCTGCTCCTCACCGTTATAGGTAAGTTCATTTCCAATGGGATTCCTTACCTTTGTAGCATCAGCTTTTATAACTGTAAGAAGACCATATGTGGTTCCGATATCATAGTTATTTGCTTTGGTCCCTTCATTTAATTTGTAAGAGAAGAAGTTTTCTGATGATCCCGGCAGGGTCTGGGTACCGTTAACAGTATAACTTGCACCTTCACCTTCTACGAAGCCCTCGCCACCTACAGTTACTTCGCTGTTGGTGAGAGCTTTTCCATCGTAGGACTTGCTGTCCGCTGAGGAAGTGAGGATTACCTTTCTTTTTTCAATGGTAAGGAGTCCTCTCTCCACGGATACTGTGAACTCAGCTGTTTCATCAAATCCTTCCTCATCCAGGATTACAGGAGTTCCTTTTACGTTTATAAAGTATACTCCCGCATTTACAGCTGCGGCCTCAGCACTCATGCCTTTCAGGGTATAATTCTTTCCATTCTCAGCGGTGAAGGTAACGCCCCCTTCTCCACTGCCGGAGCTGGCGTCCGGCTTGCCGTCTCCATTGGCATCCACAGTGAAACCGGATAAATCCTTATTCTTGCCATCGTATTTGAAGGTACTACTGTTAGCCGTAAGCGTAATATTATATTTTGTATCTCTATGGTTTACTGTTAGAGTACCTGTTTGTTTGGAGATGTTATAGTTGTCTGCCAGGGTATTATCCTTCAAGGTATAAGTAAAGGCGTTTTCTGTGGTACCCGGAGTCGTTCTTGATCCCGTAAATTTATAGGTGGCACCTTCACCCTGAGCAAAGCCGTCTCCTGTAACCGTAACCTTATTATTTGTCAGTGCATCTCCGTCATATATCTTGGAATCTGTAGCAGAGTTCAGAGTTATGCTGCGCTTTTCAATGGTAAGGATACCGCTCTTTGGACGGACGCTGAACTCCTTTGTCACGTCATTGCCTTGGCTGTCTTTTACAACTGCAGCTCCGCTGAATGAAACTTCATAGGTTCCTGCATTGGTTCCCTTGCCTTCTGCTGTAAGGCCGGATACAGTATAGGTATTTCCATCCACCTGGAAGGTATCTGTTTTGATGCCGGTGACACTGTGCTCCGATCCATCGTACATTGCATTTCCGCTATTTGCCTCTGGCACGATTTCGTACTTGGCTTCACGGTCTGCAATGGTCAGTGTACCCTCTACCTTGGTGATATTGTAGTTATCCTCCTTTGTGCCTTCATTAAGAGTATATGTGAATACATTTGCAGAGCTTCCCGGCAAAGTCTGACTTCCGGTTACCTCATAGCTTGCACCATCCCCTTCAGCAAAGCCTTCTCCGCTGACATCCACCTGGCTATTTGAAAGGGCTCTGCCATCGTAGTCTTTGCTGTCCGAGGCTGAAGTTAAGGTTACACTTCTCTTAACAATGGATGCATTCACCGGTACAGCCTCTGCGTCATTGTGTTTATCGTCTCCCTTAACTCTATACCATACATAATAGGATCCTGCGTCTACATCTGTAGGAATAGCTGTGCTCCAACCCTCTGTAGGCGCTGTTTCATTATCCATACCCAGGGCATACTCCATGGTGCCTCCGGTTACAGCCCCTGCATTAACCAGAGCCTGTGGTGCTCCGTTATATGTAGGATTAGTGGCAATAGGTGCTGTAGCATCCGAATCATATTTAACCACTGTCACCTCGCATGTTGCAGTTTGGTCGTCTGCAGCATCCGGTGTTCCGCTGGTGGCTGTTGCAGTAATGGTGGCTGTACCTGAAGCAAGGGCAACCACTTTTCCGGTGTTATCTACCGTGGCAACGCCTTCGTCACTGCTTGTCCAAAGGACAGTCTTATCAGCGGAAGTGGAATCTGTGGCTTCAGGTAAGATGGTAGCCACCAGGGTTTCGCTATTGTCCACATATATGGTAGTTGACGTCTTGTTCAGGGAGATACTCTCTGCAGGAACCTTAAGCTTAAATGTCCTTGTGTCGGAATCGAACACCACCTTGCTTAAGTCCAGTTGCAATGCAGGCACAACTCCCAGCACATCCGAGGATGAATAAGCATGATTAAGTGCAGTCCCCCACCTTTCGCTAAAAGCTGATTTAACAACTAGGTAAACAGAGTTATCGCTGGCTTTGGAGTATAACCACCATCTGTTAAATTGTTTTCCAAAACCTTGCCAACGGTTAAGAAGTGCGTCTGCTTCGTACCTCTTCAGAAGGTATAGTTTGCTGTTAACTTCTTTATTCATTATAAGAGCGTCAGCAACTCCGGAGAAATCAGGTTTTCCCTCTCCTGCGGTGCCCGCTATAATTTGATCCAGGTAAGCCTTTATAGTGGAAGTAAGATACTCCGTATTATTCGAAGCAGCAAAGGCAGAGGATCCAAAACTATTATCTGCTGCAAGCAATTTCAAAGATCCTGTTGTGGCACTCTCAGAATTGTTTTCTATGATGAACCACTTGTGCCCGTTAAAGGAAACAATGTCTATCCTTTGATACATGGGTTGATAAAGATCATTATCGTATCTCTTAAACTCAGCCGTCACCTCTACGTCACCATCAGGCATGGTGAAGGTATACTTGGAAGCATCGCTTGAATCCTGGGTAAGGCTAAGCTGGGTCTCACCAAAGGTAGCCTTAAGGGAGTCCTCCTTTAGTTCATAACCTCCGGCATTAGGTGTCACAGTAAGTGTTATAGTATCTCCCTTTGATGCACGGGTTTTGTCCGCAGTAATGCTGCCATTCTGCATCTCGGCCACCTTTACATCATGGGTGTTGGCACGTACCAAAGTCTTATCCTTTAGGGAGTTAAGATCACTACCGGTATAGTCTTTTGCCAAGAATAAATCTCCGGTGGTCTTATCCTTAAAGTCATTTTCCATCTTTAGAGTGACTGTGGTGTCCTCATCGTTGTATCGATAGGAACTGGATTTGATGCTGATATTGTATGTGTCTTCGCTGTACTTTAGGGTGATATTGGTCTTATTTCCGTTTCCGCTTTCTCCATTGCCAATACCGGCTGCCCCTTCGCCGCCTTTTGCTTCTATAACTCCGCCGCTAATGGTTATATCGCCGCCGGCTCCGCCGTCACCGCCGCCGATACCTGCACCGCCTGTGCCACTGGTCAAACCGTCATCCTTCATGGTTCCGCCGTTGGCCTTGATGGTGCCGCCACTAATGGTAATGGTTCCGCCGGTGGTCCATTCGCCACCACCGATTCCTGCGCCGTCTCCGCCGCCATTTGCGTTGACGGTACCGCCGGTAATGATTATCTCTCCGCTGCTTTTAGTTGATGAATTCTTGTCACCACCACCGATTCCTGCGCCGTAGTCGCCGCCTTTTGCATTTACTGTACCGCCGCTAATGACAATCTTGTTCCAGAGACCACCATCGCCGCCACCTATTCCTGCTGAATGGGTGCCGCCTTTTGCTTCGCTAATGGTGCCTCCGGTGATGGTGATATTACCACTGCTTGCTCCATCGCCACCACCTATACCTGCTCCGCCGGTATCCGGGTCTGCGCTGGTATTGGATCCACCATAGGCTTTTATTGTGCCTCCGGAAATGGTAATATTTCCGCCGGTGCAGGCTTCTCCGCCACCGATACCAGCAGCATCTATTCCGCCTGTTGCTTCTATATAAGCAGTGCCGCTGATTTTGATGATACCTCCCTCGGATCCACTATCATCACCACTACCAATGCCGGCAGCATAGTCACCACCCTTGGCGATGATTTTGCCGCCGCTAATATTAATCGTATTATAATTTCCCACATCGCCGCCACCGATGCCTGCCGCATATTTAGCACCGGTAGCCTCTATTTCTTCGCCGCCGTAGATACTAATTGTGCCGCTATAACCTTTGTCGCCGCCACCAATACCTGCGGAGTCTTCGCCGCCTTTTGCTTTAATAAAGCCACCATAGATATCTATGGTGCCGCCGGATCCCCTGGTGCCGCCACCGATACCTGCGCCGTTATTGGAACCGGTTGCTTCAATTACACCACCATAGATTGTTATATGTCCACCGGAGCCACTGTCGCCGCCACCGATTCCTGCACCGTCTTCACCTTCGTTGTCGTTGTAGCCGTCAGCGGTGATATAGCCGCCGTGAATAGTGACATTACCACAGTTCTGACCGTCTTCCCCGCCTATGGCAGCACAATTGTTGGTATCTCCTTTAGCTATCAGCTTGCCGGTACCGTTTACCTGAGGGAAGATGTTAAGTGTACTGTCCGGGCCAACGTTAATACCATCATTACAAGTAAGAGTTTTTCCATCCATTAACACAAGGTTTACCGTTCCTGTGATATAGAGTCTATCCGAGCTACCATACTCCTTGTCGGTATTCACGTAGTACCAACCACTTGTAAGTTCCTCGCCGCAATTTGAAATGGGTGTGCAGTCAGCAGTCTTTATTGTCTGCACAACCTCGCTGCCATTCCAGCTTCTTTCCACATACTGAACGCCGTCTGCATAGGCTGTCATACTCATAACAGGAATCAGACCTATTACCAGCGTCAAAGTAAGCAAGAACGCCATGGCTTTTTTTAATAATCCTTTGTTACCTTTCATTTTTTGGTAAACCTCCCTCGCCTTTAAAGATGGCTATATTTCATATATCATAGCAAATAGAATTCTTTTTTTCTTTTATTTATATATATTTCTTTAAGTAACATAAGTATAACACATCGCCACCTGACCTGCAAGGGTTTAATTAGGGCTAAATTTCAACTAAAATGGCTCTTGGCCTACAGGGCAGAACACCAAAAAACGCAAAAAAAGCAGCTATTTAAAGCTGCCTTTTTAATTCTTATTAGTTCCTATTTATTTTCTGTTGCACCTTCCACTACGCTTTTCATTTCATCATATAGATGACATACTACGAAATGGCCGGGTTCAACTTCCTTCTGCTCCGGAACAACCTCCTTGCATATATCCATGCAGCGGGAGCAACGAGTGTGGAATTTACATCCCGATGGCGGATTGGCCGGAGATGGAATTGTTCCCTCAAGAACTATTCTCTTCATCTTTGCTGTTGGATCCGGAATAGGTATGGCGGAGAACAATGCCTCCGTATACGGATGTAGAGGATTATCAAAGATATCCTGGGTCTCACCGTATTCCACCAGACCTCCCAGATACATTACTCCCACAGAGTCTGAGATATGTTCTACTACTGACAAATCATGGGAAATAAAGAGATATGTCAGTTCACGGCTTTCCTGTAGATCATTCAGAAGGTTTATGATTTGAGCCTGAATGGATACGTCAAGGGCCGATACCGGTTCGTCACAAACCACAAATTCCGGTGCTAGGGCAAGGGCTCTGGCAATACAGATACGTTGTCTCTGTCCACCGGAGAACTCATGAGGATAACGGTCCTTCTGGAAGGACTGAAGTCCGCAGTCATCCATTACCTTATCTATATAGTCGTTGTATTCATTGGCCGGAACCAGTCTGTGCTCACGAACAGCCTCTCCGATAATTTCACCAACAGGCATTCTAGGCTGCAGGGATGAAAATGGATCCTGGAAGATGATCTGCATTTCCGTTCTCTTTTGCTTCATTTCGGCACTGGTGAAATCATAAACTTCCTGACCGTTAAAGAGAACCTGGCCTGCAGTTTTATCTCCTGCCAGACGAAGAATCGTACGACCGGTTGTTGTTTTTCCGCATCCGGATTCCCCTACCAGACCCATGGTTGTACCACGTTTGATGTTAAAGGTTACACCGTCAACAGCTCTGACGTAGCCCTGAATACGACTAATGAGACCGCCCTTGATGGGGAAGTATTTCTTCAAGTTGTTTACCATCAAAATATACTGGGGGTCATATGTAACCGGTGTATAGGAAGTGTCAACTATAATGTTTGGATTAGTATTATCAGCCATTATTTATCACCTCCTACTTCAAATGCCTTGACGCTGCCAGCAACATCAGCAGCCTTAACTACTTCGTCGGATGTACCTACTCCACCTGTTTTGGCTGCCTCCAGGATTTGGGCCGCATCGATTTTTTTCGGCGGAACTTCCATATCCCCTTGTCCGTAATATTTGTAACAAGAAACCATATGGGTATCCGAGATTTTTACCATGCATGGGTATTCTCCATCACATTCCGGAAGTCTCATCTCGCAACGATCTCTGAAATAACAATAGTTCGGCATATTAATTGGGTTTGGAACCTTACCGGGAATGGAATAAAGGGAATCCACCTTCTTTCCTACTACCGGCTTTGATGCCATAAGGCCTATTGTATAAGGATGTCTTGGGTCACCAAAGATTTCTTCAGCAGTACCCTTTTCAATAATTCTTCCCGCGTACATTACCACCACGTAGTCAGCCATTTCTGCAATAACTCCCAGGTCATGGGTAATGAACATAATGGAGGAATTAATCTTATCCTTAAGGTTTCTCAAAAGATCCAGTATCTGAGCCTGAATGGTTACATCCAAAGCCGTTGTCGGTTCATCGGCTATAATCAGTCTCGGGTTACAAGAAAGGGCCATGGCTATCATTACACGCTGACGCATACCGCCGGATAACTCATGGGGATACATCTTATATACACCCTCTGAGTTGGCTATACCAACCAGCTCCAGCATATTGATGCTATGTTCCTTTACCTGCTCGTCGGTCTTTCCTTCCTCATCGTGGAGTTTGATAACTTCATCCAGCTGATCACCGATTTTAAACACAGGATTAAGAGCCGTCATAGGCTCCTGGAATATCATGGACACCACGTTTCCACGGATTGTCTGCATTACAGTATCCGGTGCCTTTGTAACGTCATAGGCCTTGTCTCCCAAATTGAGACGAATAGAGCCACCTACAGTCTGACCCTGGGGCCTCTGAAGGAGTCTCATAAGGGAAAGGCTGGTTACGGATTTGCCGCAGCCGGACTCACCTACCACGCCAACGGTCTTTCCGATGGGAACATCAAAGGAAACTCCGTCCACCGCTTTTGCTATACCTACGTCTGTAAAGAAGTAGGTTCTTAAATCATCAAACTCTACAGCATTTTTCGGATCCCTCATGGTTGTAAGGTATTCCGATTCATCTACTGATCTTCTCTTGTGTCTCTTTTCGTATTCATTGGTTATTCGCCTATTTTCCTTAGAGATCCTGCGGGATTCTTTGCCGGACAAATAACCGTCTTTTTTAGCCTTTGCCATTTGAATCCCTCCTATCTCTTCATTCTCGGGTCGAAGGCATCTCTCATGCCATCACCAACAAGGTTGTAGGCAAGTACTGTTAACAGAATCAAAGAACCTGCAGGTATCCAGCACCACCAATAGTTAATAAATACATAGATTTCGTTTATTGAGCTTATGATATTTCCCCAGGATGCAAATGGGAATTTAACACCCAATCCCAAGAAGGAAAGTGTGGACTCTGTAATGATAACACCACCTATACCCATGGTTACGGATACGATTATCTGCGGCATTACATTAGGTACAAGGTGCTGAAGGATTCTTCTTCTGACGCTGAGTCCTGTAGCCTCGGTTGCAGCCATATATTCCTGCTCTCGGAGGGATAGTATCTGTCCTCTTACCAAGTAGGCCATACCTGCCCAACCGAGGAAGCCCAAAATAAGCATCAAATAGAACATTCGCTTTGTGGGATCTACGTGCATGGTATCCATTGCTGCACCCAGCATGATGAGAAGCGGTGTTGATGGTACGCAGAAGAATATTTCGCAAAGTCTCATTACGAACATATCTATCCAGCCACCAAAGTAACCTGCTATACCACCCATTATGATTCCCAGTATCATGGCGATTAATTCAACTACGAAGCCTATGATAAGAGAAATTCTGCCGCCGTACATGAGACGGGTAAGCATGTCCATACCATATTTGTCGGTACCCAGCCAGTGATCTTTGCTTGGAGCAGCGTAGGTATCGAATACTCTGGTATCCTTTTGCTGGTTGATATTCCAAGAGTTGGTTCTTGGGTCATGGACTATAGAGTATTCATATTCAACTCCATCTTCACCGGTGAAGGTAAATGCTTCTTCGTCAGCTTCTATTGCCTCTACCAGTTCTTCCTGCCATTCACGGGTTAGGAATTGGTCAGACATAAGAGGACGAACAATATACTTGTTTAAGAAGGCAACTGGATTTCCTCCCTCGGAAATTGTGCCCTCTTCATCAATAGTATAGTTTTTCCCTTCTACGGTGAAACTGGGAGTATTGTTTACATAGGCCTTGAATGCTTCATTTTCAAAATCAAAACCAAGATTGTCCCCGGCATTTACGTAATTCATAATGTCCATATGGGCATTACCAATTATTTGTCCGTCCTTGGAGCATGTATAATAATCATCGCTTATTTTTTCCAAGGTAAAGCTATCGCCGCGATACTCAAACTCCGTTTTTCCTGTACTTATGGCAAGGAACATCTGAGCCTGTGCACCGGAACTAAAGGAACTATCATTAGCTTCGAATCTGAATTCTTTGTTCTCAGTGGCAGCTGCGTAAACCTGATTCTGCTGGTCATAGCGATAGAATACCTGAGCTTCCCCATAGGGAGTCAGTGCTCCTCCAACAAAGGAGAAGAGGAACATCATAATGAGGATAATAAGGCCGGCTACAGCAACCCTATTTCTCAGGAAGCGCTGAAGAACCAGTCTTCCCGGGGACAGAACCTTAACACGACGATCGTCGCTGAGATCGTATTCCACTCCTTCAGGAAGGGTGTCATTGTTAGCTTCTGCTTCATTCTGAACTGCATTTACTGCCTTTTTTACATCCTCGGTATTCTCTTGTAAATTCTCTTCTAAGGAAGTATTCTTTTTCATTTCTTCACTCATGATCATACCTCCCTTCCTACGAGAATCTTACTCTTGGGTCTACAACCGCATACAGAATATCTGTAATCAGGTTGCCCGCCAAAGTGAGTATAGCCATGAATACCATGTAGAACATGGTGAAGGGTATGTCACCACCTACCATGGCCTGATAACTTGTAAATCCTATTCCCGGTAGCGAGTACAAGGTCTCCGTAATAAGGGCTCCGGAAAAGAGTCCCGGCAGAGATCCTCCTACTATGGTTACCAAAGGAATAAGTGTATTTCTAAAAGCGTGGTGATAAACCACCTTTCTTTCATCTAACCCTTTTGCTCTGGCCGTTCTGATATAGTCTGCGTTTAATACTTCCAACATATTTGTTCTGGTATAACGCATCAAACTACCTATGGAGATGATGACCAGAGTTGCTATTGGCAAGACTAAGTGATGGGCTTTATCCAGGAATTGGTGAAAACCATCCATCAAAGCATAGTCTCTGCTTATCAAACCGGATATATCGAACCATCCCAGCTTAACTGCAAAAATGTATTTCAGCAGGGATGCCAAGAAGAAGGTTGGCAGCGATATACCCGCCAAAGCAATTACTGTAACTGTATAGTCTGTTTTGCTGTACTGCTTTCTTGCGGCCAGTATTCCCAAAGGAATGGCTATAATAAGTTCTAAAATCAATACAATAAGTCCCATTACAAAGGATAACCAAACGACCTTGTTAAATTGCTCAGTTACAGGAACCGTATAGTACCATGAATCACCAAAGTCGAGACGAATGGCGCTTCCAAGCCATGCAAAGAAGCCCGCAACTATGCCTTTGTCCATACCATAGGCTGCGGAAAGCTGAGCTAACCATTCTTCATATGATTTTGATCCAGGGATTTGTGACTTCTGAATAGCCAGCATTTCAACATAGCTGGTGGGAAGAAGTCTGATAACAAAATAAATAAGAAATGCTACAAAAAACAGCAGTACAAAAGATATTATAAGACGCTTGATTATGTAATTCCGCATCTATCTGTACTCCTTTCAAAGCTTGTGAGTACGAGACATTGTCCATCCCTGCTCCTTATATCACTCTATCGCTTTAGCAGGGTATATAGTCTCATAACGCAGAAGAATGCGGAGGGGTTAGCCCCCGCATTCTTCGTGAAAACATACTTTAACCCAATAATTATTTGAGTTCTGTGTTCTCGATTTCTGCCATCCATCTATAGAAGGTTGTGATGTCAGGTGTTACTGTGTCGATGTTTACACGTTCAGTGCTGATGGTTGTGCAGTCCTGTCTCTGATATACAGGTACTTCTACAGCCCAGTCAACAACGATATCGAGAGCTGCCTTGTAAAGACGTTTTCTATAGCTCTGATCGAGAGATTTACGTGCATCCATGATGAGCTGGTCAAGCTCTTCATCCTGGATAGCATAGGCGGATGCGTTGGATCCACCTGCGTTTGCTCCGCCATTAGCGATGTCGGAGTAATAAATCTGATACATATCCGGGTCAACAGTTGCAGACCATGCCATACACCACATTGGGAGCTGACGGGATTTCTGCTTATTCTGCATCTCGGACCAGTCAGCATAGTCGCCGATAATCAGGTTGATTCCCATTTCAGCAAGAGCTTCCTTGGAAAGGGTCAGCATCATGAATGATGGGTGGTCACCGGAACCGGATCCGCCGATACCTACTTCGTATTCCAGTGGCTTGCCGTCCGGACCAGCTGTTACCTTACCGTCAGCTACTGTGCATCCAGCTGCTTCGAAGTATTCGAGAGCTGCTGCCTTTGCTGCTGCATAACGAGCTTCGTCATCCATGTCGGATGTGTAGATATCTGTTCCATCTAACTTCTTGGAGAATGCTACCTCATAGTCAGCATCTGTCTTCTGAGGAGCAGCCCAGGATGTGTTAGAGATTGGATAGTTGATAACTGCAGCTCTGTCTCCATAGTAGGAGTTTACAGTTACGTCACGATATACGGAGAAGATTGTAGCAAATCCCTTTCTGAGATTCTTGGATGCATCGGATCCTCTTTCACCGTTTACGTTAACCTGGTCAGCACCGATACCAACATATCCATAACCAAGTGTATCGTTTGTAATAGTTGTGATTACGCTGCCTGTAAGTTCGCCACCGTTTGCATCGGTGATTTCCTTAATCTTATCATCGGAGAAGGAAGGATCGGATACGTCGATAGTTCCTGTGATGATAGCATTTACCTTATCAGGATCAGCTGTTTCTCTGAACTGTACATGTGCAATCTTTGGAGCTCCCTTGAAATAGGATTCGTTAGCATCAAAGCTTACAACACCGTTTTCAAAGCCTACGAACTTGTATGGGCCAGCACCCATTGGCTTTGTTGTTACGGAACGAACGTGGGAAAGGTCACCCTTGTCGAATCCGAACTTGTTGTTGTCATAGTCATATTTGTCTTTCTCACCATAGTAGTGCATTGGAGCGATGGATACGCCCAGCTGATAAATAGCTGTTGCATCTACTTCTGTAAGCTTAACATTGAGTTCTGTATCGCTTATCTTGGTGATACCTGTAATGTTAGGTGCGGATGTTCCTGTTTCAATACCCTTACCATACTTGTTAGCATAGTCAGGAATCAGGTCGTCCAGTGTGGAGCCAGCGCTCTCTGTGGAAATAAGGTCACCCAGCTTGTTATCATATGCTTCAAGCATCTGATAGAATACATCCTGGTTTGTAGCATCTGCAGGAACTTCGAATCCCCAGTTAGCCATCTTCTTATCGATGGTGTCACCTTCTTCGTTATATCCAGCTGCTACGATGTAGTCTAGGATTTCCTGAACGAACTTGTCGCCAGCGCCATCAAGGGCTGTCCAGAACTCTTTCTGAGTTGCTTCGTCCCAATTGTCAAAGTTTGTGTTGTCCTTACCAGCTTCGATAATTGCATTACCGAGAGCTGCCATACCGGAACGATATTCTGCCATACCTTCGATTGGAAGTGCGAAGAATGTGCTGGAACCATCGTAAGTTGGGTCAGCAAGAACATACATTGAGAAGATAACGTCATCTGCTGTAAGCTTTTCGCCATCAGAGAATACGAGATCGTCTCTCAGCTTGAAGTTGTAGTCTACTGTTCCATCGGAATTTTCTGTGATGGTTAGATCTGCTGGGCCCTTGTAGGTGTAGTCAGTACCATTGTACTCACGGGTTTCACCTTCAATACCCTTTTCAACAACTGCACCCTGACGGTCAGATGTAAGAAGACCAATCTGTGTCATTGAATATACATCTGTGTCATATGCTGTCTCGGAGAAGAATGGAGAGAACTTGCTGTTGAAGTTGGTATAACCAACTACCAAGATTCCGTCTTCTCTTTCTACAGTTTCGCCTTCGGCTTCGCCTTCGTCAGCAGGTTCTTCTGCTTCTGATTCGTTGTCGTTATTGCTGTTGCTGTTGTTGCTGCAGCCTGTCAGTGCTACAGAGAACACCATCACCAAAGTGAGGAGCAAAGCTAATAACACTTTTGCCTTTTTCATGTAATAATTCCTCCTTCAACAAATTAACGATTACAAATTGAAACCAAATATAACTACAATGATTTCGCATCTATTTTATGATATACTTTTAGAGCTCCAATGTCAATGAAAAACACTGAATTGTCAAAAAATTGTCAACTCTGTTTTTCGGCTATTTTCTGCCACTTTACCCTAGTGTAGTGGTGCAGTAACAACCCTCCCGAAAGGGCCGTTAAAGCCATGCAAATCAGGAGTATAATTGCTCCTGAAAAATGGTCTCCCTTCCCCTTTATCACAAGGTGAAATACCTCCAAAACAATAGTCAAAGCCGAAGTAACCAGCATAACCTTTGTAAATGCCCCTATTCTATTCCAGGTTTTATCAAAGATGTATTCTCTCACCATTCCTCTTTGATCCCCTGTAAATAGACCCTTTGTAAGTTTGGCCAAATGATAGACCAGTAGGAAGCCCATGGCTATTGTTAGGCCAAAGGGCAATATTACATACCAGGTATTCATGGCTCCTGTGGCAGGAAACATACCCGCCAATAAGGAGGCAGCCAGAGAGATAATAATATATGGCCACAGGACTATTAAAAACCTTCTGGAAATAAAGTCCCTGCCCATACTATCCCTTTGATAATCTCCCACAGAATCGAGAGCATAGAAAGAACCCCGGTAGTTATACTCTCCGGAGTCCTCTAGTTTAAAATTACTTAAGTGGTCATTCCAATATTTCTTTGCCATAAATGCTCTTGACCTATTTGGTTCCTTAGCTGATTCCTGTAAGATCGAATCCCTCTAGGTATTTTGCAGCCTTTTCGCAAACGCCTCTAAGGGTCTCTTCCTCAAAGGGGCTCTTAAGTCCTGCATTGGCAAGAAGCTCAGTAAACACTCTGCTTCCTCCCTGCTTGGTATATGCCATATAGTGTTCCCAAGCCTTTGCTCTATCCTCTTGAATCATGGCCCAGAATCCCAGGGCAACGGTTTGAGCCAGGCAATAATCTATGTAGTAGAAGGGTCTTTCGTATATATGGCTCTGTCTCTGCCAGCCTTCTCCGTCGGCATAGAAGGGGATTTCATTGTCTAATCTCATCCAAGGCATATAGGTTCCCAATAGTTCCTTCCAGGTGTCATGCCGTTCTCTTGGAGTCATTTCAGGCTTTTCGTAAACCAAATGCTGGAAGTGGTCTACCATTGTTCCATAGGGGATGAAGGTTATAGCTGAAGCCAGGTGGCTATAGAGGAATTTCTTGGCGTCTTTACCAAAGAATCCATCTGCCCAATGCTCACCAAAGAACTCCATGGACATACTGTGAACCTCTGCCCCTTCCATGCCGGGCCAGA
This sequence comes from Bacillota bacterium, assembly GCA_017941085.1. GTDB lineage: Bacteria > Bacillota > Clostridia > Peptostreptococcales > Anaerovoracaceae > Eubacterium_B. The sequence goes on along the minus strand of JAGAXF010000020.1, from coordinate 121,417 downwards.
TGCAGTCCGATGGAATTCTTTCTCTGTTCATCCAATAGGCAAAGGCGTGACCGGCTTCATGGGTTACCACCTCGATGTCATGCTGGGTTCCATTGAAGTTAGCAAATATGAAGGGAACTTCGTAGTCCTGAATTCCTGTGCAGTATCCTCCTCCCTGCTTTCCTTCTGTGGAAAGCACATCCAATAGTTCCCCTTCTCTCATGGTTCTAAAGAATTCGCTGGTTTCAGGGCTTAAGTCGTCGTAGAATTTATCTCCCTCTTTTAAGATGTATTCTGCATCTCCTGCAGGTCTTGGATTGCCGCTTCTAAACTCCAGGGCATTGTCGGCAAAGCTCATTGGATAATCTTTTCCTAAGCGCTCTGCTTGTCTTTTGTAAATCTTCTCAGCAACCGGCACGAGATACTTAACCACTGCAGCTCTGAACTTCTCAACATCATTCTTGTCATAGCAGTTTCTCTGCATTCTGTCGTAGCCAAGAGGAATGTAGTTTTCGTATCCCAAGGTCTTACCTGCTTCATCTCTTATATGAACCAGCTTGTCGTAAATATCATCAAGTTCTTCTTGATGCTCCTTATACCAATTACCTTCTGCCTTCCAGGCCTCCAGGCGCATAGCATCATCGGCGTCTGTCTTGAAGGGAGAAAGTTGAGATAATGTATAAACTCCATCCTTAAAGGGTATCTGCGCCGACGCTATAAGCTTGCCGTACTGAGAGGTAAGTTCGTTTTCCTTCTGCATAAGAGGAATAAGTTCCGGCTTAAAGGATCTTGATCTAATCTCTGCATTGATGAAGGATACGTTTCCATACTCTTCTTCAAACTCTTTTCTAAAGGGAGTCTTAAGCATGGTCTCTGCCCACTTAACTCCGTATTCTGCAAGCTCAGGTCCCTTGGCGTCGATAAAATCGTTTTCCTTATCGTAGAATTCATCCCTGGTATCTATGGAGTGTCTAATACTGGCCAAAGTAAACATAGTGCCTACATGACTGTCCAGTCCTTCCATCTCCAGAAAGACCTCCCTTGCAGTCTTATAGTCCTGAGCCACCTCCAGTCTTTCTATGTGGCTTTGCATTTCAGCCTTAACAACCTCAATGTCCGGCCTTTCATATTTCATATCTTTGAATTTCATAAATCTACTCTCCTCCAAATAATAACTGGCGTTTTAATCATCCTTGGAGATTATAACACAAAACAATGTAGAAGAGTATATTCAAGGGCGAAGTCTCCGCCTACATGACTGTCATAGAGGAGTGAGCACTCACTAAGGACTGCCTCCACAGAAGAATAGCAATAGCGCTGAAGAGTAAAATCAAGGGCGAAGTCTCCGCAGAGATGACCGGAAATACTCCTGGATGCGAAAAAAGGGTTTCGTTGGAGTTTCGTGCACCTTCACGAAACTCCCGAAACCCTTTGAGTATCTAGGATGTTATTTCCTCATCTCGAGGACAATCGAGCCCTTGAATTTACTCTTCCTCCATGGGCTTCAGATCCGGACTAAATATCAACTTGCAACCAGTCGCTGCCTGAATATCTTCCTGTGTGAAGTCAGGGTGAAGCTCAGTTACAACAATACCTTCCGGAGTTACTTCCATAACACCCATTTCGGTAATGATTTTGCTTACGCACTTCTCTGCTGTAAGAGGAAGTGTGCATTTTTCCAAAATCTTTGGAGCACCCTTCTGAGTATGAAGAGTAACTACGATAACCTTTCTGGCTCCTGCTACCAGGTCCATGGCTCCGCCCATTCCTGCAACCTTCTGTCCAGGAACAATCCAGTTAGCCAAGTCACCGTTCTCTGCAACTTCCATTGCACCGAGAACTGTAGCATCCAGATGGCCTCTTGCCATACCGAAGCTGGTGGATGTATCAAAATACTTTACCCAAGGAACTGCAGTTACATATGCACCGCCGGAATTGATGATGTCAACATCTTCTTTTCCTGCTTCTGCCATACCTGCAAGACCTGCAAATCCATTTTCGGAATGCAGTGTAACGGTGATATCGTCAGGAATATAGTTTGCTACCTGTGTGGGAAGACCAATTCCAAGATTTACGAAATCGCCGTCTTTAAATTCTTTTGCGCATCTTCTTGCGATTCTTTCTTTTAAATCTGCCATTTTGGTTCTCCTTCCACTATACCGTTTACTACAACACCGGGAACATCCCAGAGATCAGGATCTACAGAATCAATCTCAACCAATTTCTCAGTTGCAATGATTGTGCAGTCTGCAGCACCAGCCATTACATAGTTAAAGTTCTTTGTGGCTTTTGCTGAATAGAAGTTTCCGAATTTGTCTGCAACTGTGGCTCTGCAGAATGCGAAGTCTGCACGAAGAGGTCTCTCCAGGAGATACTTTTTACCATCCAATTCGATAGTAATCTTTTCTCTTCCCATTTCGTCCTTTGCCATGTTGCCGTTCTCATCGTGTTCCATAGGTGTGCTTACGCCTGTAGGTGTAAGAACGCCACCCAGGTTGTAGTTGCCTGCACGAATCTTTTCTGCCAGTGTTCCCTGTGGTACCAGTGTACAATTCAATGTGCCTGCGATCATTCCATCACCGATAAGTGGGTTCATACCTACGTGAGAAGCGATGATGTGCTTAATCATTCCCTTTTCGAGAAGCTTTCCAACACCGCGGGCTGTTTTAGCGCCGTAAGCACCTTCCGGAAGTCCGCCATCGTTAGCAATAACTGTAAGGTCTTTGACGCCCTTTCTTACCAGCGCATCGATGATGATTTCGGGAGTACCTGTTCCCAAGAAGCCACCGATCATTATGGTCATACCGTCTTTTACACCGGCAACCGCCTGATCAGCAGTGATAATTTTGTCAATCATATCTTGACCGCCTTTCTGTCAAAAGTAAAACTTATATGATGCTACGCATCTTCGCAAGGAGAAGATATGACTCTCCCCCTTGCGTTTTTAACTAAACTATTCTTTAAAGAGAAGCTCAGATAATTTGTTGAACATTGTGTCACGATATCTGATGGTCTCTTCGTCCTTTCCACCGCCGTAATCATAGAAGCCCTTCTTGGTCTTTACGCCGAATTCACCCTTTTCGAATCTGTCAGCCAGCATTCCGAATGGTTCCTTCTTGTCGCAAAGATCTGCGAAGAGATAAGAAGCGATGTTGTAGAAAATATCCAGTCCGCCAAGGTCGCATACCTGGAAGGGTCCCAAGCAGGCATATCTGATGCCAAGACCATATTTCATTACATCGTCAACTGCTTCAGGAGGTGCAATACCTTCTTCTACGATATGTAGAGACTCTCTCAAGATTGCCAGCTGGATTCTGTTGAGAACGAATCCAGGAGCATCCCCTACTATTACAGGCTTTCTGTTTGCCTTAAGGGCTACTTCCTTAACTATGTCAGCAGCTTCCTGAGTTGTCTTTTCTCCCTTAATGATTTCTACCAAAGGAATCAGATGTGGAGGATTAATCCAGTGCATTCCTGCAAATCTCTCAGGCTTGTTGATTACTTCAGCGATTCTTGTAATGGAAAGTCCGGAGGTATTGGAGCAGATAACTACATCGTCTCCAACGATTCTGGATACTTCTTCCCAGAAGCTGTGTTTTACTTCAATCTTTTCCAGGATAGCTTCTACTACAAAATCTGCATCGGCAAAGGCCTGCTTGTCTGTAGTATATTTCAGTCCTGCCTGAAGAGCCTCAGAGTCAGCCTGGCTAATCTTGCCTTCCTTAACTTCTGTTTCCCAGTTCAGTGCAATAACTTTCTTTGCTCTTTCAAGAGCTTCTTCCACGATGTCATAAAGTGTGACCTCGTATCCTGCCTGAGCAAGGATAGCACCCATGGAGCATCCCATGGTACCGGAACCTGCAATAACAATTTTCTTTACGTCTCTCATGATAACTTCCTTTCTTGCGCGGTACGCCAGAACTTGCGAGGCATAGCATATACGCCCCACGAGGATTTTGCGTATCTTGAGTGTTAATTATATCTATCCTTAGGGGATTAAGGATAGCCCCGTTCCGTGACGGCTTCTTGGGGAAATCTATCACGGCATTTATATACTGTGAAAGCTTTGATTGTTCAAAACTTAACAGTCAAAAAAAAGTTTTTTAAGGGACGGTTCCTTAAAGGAACCGCCCCTATTCTGGTTTTTATCGCAATGATTAAACAATACCCATGGAACCAAGGATAATGATTACTACAGCTGCGATTGTCGGGATGACAACTGTGCACATACCGATGTTTACATAGGACTCTCTGTGAGTCATGCCTGTTACGTTAAGAAGTGTAATAACAGCACCGTTATGCGGCAGTGTATCGAAACCACCGGAACCTACAGAAATACATCTGTGGAGTACGGCAGGATCAATTCCCTTATCAATACATCTCTGCATGAATGTTTCACCAAAGGCCTCGAGAGCGATGGACATACCACCGGAAGCGGAACCTGTGATACCGGCAAGACCGGAAGCAGCAACAGTACCACCAACCAGTGGGTTGGTCAGTGTCTCTGTGAGGAACTTGGAGATTACAGCGAAGCCAGCCAATGTCTTGATAACGTTACCATAACCTACCTCAGTAGCGGTGTTCATGATTGCCAGGAAGGAACCGGATACACCGTCTTTAAGAGTTTCCATAATACCATTGGGGAATCTCTTCATGTTGAGTACGATGGTAAGGATGATACCGATAAGGAGTGCCAGGTATACAGACCAGGAACCTCTTACTCCAGCCAATGTAGTATTTACATAGGAGCTGTGGATATCTTCCTTAAGTGTTTCAAGGTATGCACCATCATAGTGCCCATCTGTGAATACAACCTTTGTGAAGATTATATTTGCAATGATAACTGCGATTGGTGGAATGAAAGCTGCAGCTGCGCTTGGCAGGTTGCTTTCGTCGCCCTTGAACTCGTGGTCATTAGCGTGAACACCATAGCCTTCGCCCTTTGCAACAGCTGCTTTTTCTCTGGTCTTCAGCCAGAAGCATCCGCCGAAGAACATGATGAGAGCTGCGATTACACCAAGGATTGGAGCTGCGAAGGAGTCAGTTCCGAAGTACTTCATCGGAATTGTGTTCTGAATCTGCGGTGTTCCCGGAATAGCGGTCATGGTGAATGTGAAAGCACCAAGTGCGATTGCCGGAGGCAGAAGTCTCTTTGGAAGGTTGGATTCTCTGTAGAGAGCAGCACCGATTGGATAAATAGCGAAAGCAGCTACGAAGAGGGATACACCACCGTATGTAACTACGCCGCAAGCAAGTACTACTGTCCAGATTTCTTTACCCTTACCAAGAGTCTTTACGAACCATTCAGCTATAGCCTTAGCGGATCCTGTGTCGTCCATTACCTTACCGAAGATAGCACCTAGCAAGAACATCGGGAAGTTGGATGTTACGTATCCACCGAGGGATGGCATGAATTCCTGGGTATAGGTTGCCAATAGATGTACCGGGTCTCCTGCAAGACCTGACAGAAGTGCTGCCAAGAGTGCTAGGAGTGGTGCAATGATGATTACGGACCAGCCTCTGTATGCGAGGTAGATCAGTAGTCCCAGAGACAGAATAATAGCAATAATACTCATATAATTCTTTCCTCCTACTAATTAATAATAACTGATGTGAAAATAACGGTCCCCCTCTATTGTAAAGCTAACTATTAGTTAGCAGTCCAACCACCATCAATTGGAATTGCAGCGCCTGTGATGGACTCTGCTGTATCTGTTGTAAGGAAGAATACCAGGTCAGCTACTGTAGCAGGATCAAGCATCTTCTTGATTGCTGCCTTAGCAAGCATGATGTTGCTGATAACTTCTTCTTCGGAAATGCCATGAACCTTAGCCTGGTCAGCAATCTGACCTTCTACCAGCGGTGTCATAACATAAGCCGGGCAGATAGCGTTACATGTGATTCCAAGTGGGCCACCTTCCATACCGGCAGTCTTGGTGAAACCAATGAGGCCGTGCTTAGCGGAAACGTAAGCGGACTTGAATTCAGAAGCAACGAGACCGTGGATGGAGCTGATGTTGATAATTCTTCCCCAACCCTGATCCTTCATGTAGTTCCAGCTGTACTTTGTGAGCAGGAACGGAGCTGTCAGCATGAGGCTAATCATGAAGTCCCATTTGTCTTCCGGGAAATCTGGAATTGGGCAAACATTCTGTAGACCAGCTACGTTAACAACTACGTTAACTGTTCCAAATTCTGCTACGCAAGCATCTACAACAGCTTTGCATGTTTCTCTCTTGCTGAGATCTCCTGCGATGTACTTCTGTCCCAGTTCATCTGCAGCTGCTTTAAGTCTCTCTTCGTTTACATCGGCCATCATGACCTTTGCACCTTCCTGAGCAAACTTCTTTGCAACGCCGAAACCGATACCGCTAGCAGCACCTGTTACAATTGCAACCATTTGTCTTGACATAGTTCTTTTCCTTTCTCTTTAACTATTAAGATATAATGGGTAGATTCCTGAGCCGATTCCTCAGTTCAGGTTGTATATTCCAACGCAGAATCCAATTGCAATTCTGCGAAGAAATCTAAGGTGTTACAGTCTGTTATACCATCCTCCCTCCACTCCATAGGCTCTCATATCATCATATAGCCATCTGGAATGAATTGCTCCCGGAGGTATTTCGCATATTCTTTTTCCGTCTACGTAAATCCAGTATCTTCTCTGGTCCTTTTTGTTATATACGTAGATTATTTTATCTACCTGATCAAAGGTGTAGGTACCGTCATACTTGGTACCTTCTGTTGTAAAGGTGGTTCCGTCCACGTGAACCTGGGTTTTAATACCTTTATATGCCATCCAGGCAACTCCCAGTCCATAGAAGACCAAGAGCCCTGTTGCCGCCTTGGTATAGGGGAATAGAATTATTCCAAAGAGTATAAGTACGGCGGTCATCACGAAATTGTTTGAATAGATTTTTTTATCCACACGAACGTTGTATACCGGATCGTGTTCCTCAGGCACATACCCCTCAACCTCAAGCTCTGAAAGAGCTGCCCTCTCCGCTTCCCTTTCGGCTTTTGTCCTGTGGTTCGGGTTTAATTTGCGAAGGCCTTTTTTCTTTTCTATAGGCTCAATTTCCGACTGGAAATCTTCACTTTCTTCATCAAATTCATCCAATGCGGCAGCTTTTGTTTCGTCCATTACAAAATGCCCTTCTTAATAAAAATAAATATACATGAATTTTAACACAAAAAAAAATCAATGACAAGATAATACCTGTCAAATTTTTAACTTTCTCCCCTTATTTTTGCCTTTAAATTACCATCAAAGGTAAAAGCTCTTTTGTTTTCAAAGCTAACCAACAATTATTGGAACAATTAAAGGAATCAGCACCGTATATACCACTCCGGAAGCAAAGGCATAAAGGGCAATGGTCTTATCCGTGGATTCTGTGATAGTTCCAATGCATACGTCCATTGAGGCCGCCACCGGCATACCCACGGTTTCCAGCCAACCAAATCTCTTTGCCACCAAAGGAATGGTGATTAGGGAGCTAAGGACCCTTAAGAAATTAGCCAGAAATGCTATGGCTCCTGCAGTTACATAGCCGGCATTCATTATTATGTTAGGAGCCAGGGAATACCAACAAAATGTGCATATTATGGCCAATACTTCCTTGAAAGAAAGAGGTATAAAAATACCGATTATAAGACCGGATACCAAGGTGGCAATACCTGTAACCAGGGGAAATACAATGACTCTCCATCCTATGGACTTAAATACTCCCAGAATATTCCCATCGAAGCCCATATCCACACCAACCAGGAATACCATTAAAAGAAGAGCCCAGGTTATGAAGGTACCCAGCGCTCCATTAAGAACGTCATATGAAATCAGTTGCCCCTTTATTACTCCAAAAAAGCCTACCAGGAATCCCAGTATAACGGCAACCAAATATCTAAAGCTACTGCTCTTAAAAAAAGACAAGGAGGAGGAAGAAGCCCCCTGATTATTGCAATTGGATTCATCATCGGGTTCAAAGGTGCCTGCGTTTTCAACCCCGCGTTTCCCTTGGTGGTTGTAACCCATAAGCTTTCGCACAACATGCAGAGAAAGGATTGTTACAATCAGCGGAATGTAGCAGAAGGCGAGTCCATAAAGTCCTACCTGTCCCAGATTGCCTATGACCTCTTCATTACCACCTATCTTGAGGCCCATAGAAAAAACAAGGCTCGTAACCACAAGGGCAAGGAGCTTCCCCGTCCATGAAAAATTGTCTTTTTTAGATCTGAGTACCGAGGCTATGAGATATCCCAAAGCCGCGGCACCCAGATATGTAACTAGCGTTTTCATTTTAAAAATAAGTCCTTAGATACGAATTGATTATCTAATTATACAACAATTCAAAGCTTAAATCAGCACTAAGGATAAAGGTTCCACAAAGGTAATTATAAGAACCATTATTACACCCACTATAAAGAAGGGTATGAGCCACTTAAACATGTCCTGCATTTTGATCTTTGCTACTGCGCATCCTACAAAGAGGTTACATCCATAGGGCGGTGAGCAAAGTCCCAAGGCCAGGTTAACCGCCATGATGACACCGAAGTGAATGGGGTCAACTCCGAACTGCTTAACAGCAGGAAGGAGAAGCGGCGCCATAACGATGATGGCAGGAACTGTATCCAGGAAACATCCCAAAATCAGCAGTACCGCATTTATGATGAGAAGAACTACAATCTTGCTGTCGGAAATGCTTACCAGGAAGTTGTAGATTGCATCCGGAATTCTTTCGAAGGTCATAAATGTGGAGAATACTGTAGAATAACCCAAGAGGAAGGATGTGATTCCGTTAAGAACCGCCGCATCTACGAAGGCCTTATAAACTCCCTTTAGATTCAGGTCTCTATAGATAAACATGGAGACTATGATGGAGTATACAACGGATACACAAGCAGCTTCAGTAGGTGTAAATGTACCGGAGTAAATTCCTCCAAGAATAATTGCCGGTGAAAGAAGTGCCCAGAATCCATCCTTAAAGGCAATCCATAGATTTTTAAGTCTGGAGTTCACCTGGTTCTTTGCAAACTCGGCTGCTTCTTCATTGGAGTTAAACTCAACTCCCTCTACAGGTATAGCAGCGCTGCTTCCTGCAGCCTCAATCTGTCCCATACCTCTGGTTTTGCAGAACACATAGTTTACAGCCATAAAGCCTAGGCCCAGAAGAATGCCCGGGAAAATACCTGCCTTAAAAAGATCCGCTATGGATACACCTGTGGCGGATCCGTAGAGAACAAAGGAAAGGCTGGGCGGAATAATAGGTCCTACAATTCCTCCGAAGCAAACCAGGGTGGCTGCATAATCTGCCGGATAGCCCTTCTTCTTCATTTCAGGAATAAGCATGGAGCCGATGGCAGATGTGGTGGCCATACCGGAACCGGAAATGGCTCCGAAGAACATACAGGCTACCATAGCCACTGCCCCCAGGCCTCCTGTTATGGAGCCGATTAGGGCCTCAGCAAAGTTTACTATCTTCTTTGCTATACTGCCGGAGGACATTACTATACCCGCCAGCATAAAGAACGGAATGGCCATTACTGTAAAGGAGAATATTCCCGAATAACAGTACTGGGCATTAACTACCATACTAAGGTTAGATGTGGTAAGTATAGATACCATGGTAGCTCCACCGATGGCAAAGCCAACAGGAACACCTATGAATATCAAAACAAACAGTACCACCAGAAGAACGATCATACTGGTCATTATGCATCCCCTCCTTCCCCTTCCGGTTCATAGGGAATACCGTCTTCAAGAGCATTTCTTTCTGCTATCATATCGCTTAAGTGCTCACCGGTTTTAATACCCTTCAAAGACACCCAGCAAAGTCCAAGGGATCTGAGAATCATAAACAAACAACCAAGAACTACAGATAGATAGCCCCAGCCTACACTTATTTTGATTCCCGCATATCTTGTACCCCACTGACTTCCTACCAACTGAATGGCATAGAAAACCGTAACAGCACAGATGGCGATTACAACAAGCTCGGAAATGATATTGAAGATGTGTTGGACCTTTGGCGAAAACTTGTCTGTCAAAATAGTAATCTTAATATGCTCCCCTCTTTTTTCACCGATACTGATTCCCAGCCAGGAAATCCAAACAAAGAGAAATTTACCCAGCTCCTCAGACCAGTAAAGGGAATTATTAAGCTTACGCATTATTACCTGTATAAAGATAATACCTACCATGACAGCAAACATAGCCACTATGAGTCCTTCTTCGGTTTTGTTCACTATCTTAAAAAACTTTTTCATTTCTCGTTCTCCGTTTTGACTTGCAATACTTGGAAAACCCATTAGGGCAGATTGAGTCTGCCCTAATGATTATTAATACTTATTTATTCTTTTAAACCTATTAGTTAGGAACTGTTGCCAGCCACTTGTCCATAAGCTCGTCGCCAACTCTTTCTCTCCACATATCATAAACAGGCTGTACGCTTTCTTTGAATGCGTCGGACTCTTCCTGTGTCAATGTGTAAACTGTGGCCCCTGCCTTTTCGAACTCTTCCAGATACTGCATTTCGTTTGCTCTTTCTGCATCTCTCTGCTGTGCACACATCTGATGGATACCATCGATGATTAGTTCTCTGTCAGCATCGGAGAGGCTGTCCAGCCATTCCTGAGAGCATACCAGTGGATACGGAGATGAGCAGTGGTTTGTTATTGTTACATATGGAGCCATCTCGTAAATCTTGAAGTCGTTAAATACGCCGATAGAGTGGTCAAGAGCATCAACTGCACCTGTGGACAGGGATGTAATAACTTCGCCCCATGCCATAGGTGTTGGGTTTGCTCCCATTGCCTTCCAAAGTTCTACGTTAAGTTCGTTCTGAGAAATTCTAACCTTCTGTCCGTTAAGATCTGCTGCATTGTGATAAATCTTCTTGTTGGAGATTACGTTTCTCATGCCGTTGTAGAGCATGTCGATGCAGTAATAACCTGATCCTTCCAATGTTTCGTTGAAGAGTTCAAGTCCGCCGTTTTCGAAGGTTCCCTTGATCCAATCTTCATATGTTGGATATAGATAAGGAAGATCGATACAGCTGGCTTCGTCACCAACGATGGAAGAGATAACGGAAGCAAGACCAAAGTACATTGTTACTGTACCCAGCTTTACACCTGCTGCGATATCCGGGTCATCTCCGGCCTGTCCATCAGGATACATCTGAACTGTAATTCTTCCGTCGGTAGCTTCCGATAGATAATCGTTTAGCCATTCACCGTAGACATTTGTGGATCTCTGTGAAGAATCTGTATGTCCAATTGAAATAACGATCTGTTCACCTTCACTTGCTGCTCCGCTGGATTCTCCGCCGGAAGCTTCTCCGGAGCTTGAGCCGGAATCATTGGTCTTGCTGCCGCAAGCTGCCAAACTGAATACCAGTGCCAAGGTGAGTACAATTGCTAATACTTTTTTCATTTTACTCCTCCATTTTTTCACAGGGTTTTAGAATAAACTTTTATCTATATCAATTTAATTGATACCTAATTGTTGCAATACCTGTCTGTCAGATATTTTCTAAGGCCTTCATACTTTCTAACCAGGTCGAAGGTAATGTCCGCATGTCCGGGATAGTATCCGGCCCCCAGAACCATGGTTACGTATTTCTTTGCTCCCTCTGCACCAAGGGAAGCCTTAACAAAGTCTGTGGACATTGAGAAGAAATAAATCTTGCCGATATCCTTGGTTACAAGAATTGTGGAAAGCTCCGTATTGGGAACATTCACCGTGCTTACGGTAAAGTCCGCCAGCTGTCCATCCATGGCTTCCATATACTTCTGATAGGTTTCCAAAGGCTTCTGGCCGTTTACCTGAAGCACCACATCTGCCAGTCCTAAATCCTCTACCAGCTTGCACTGGGATTCCATGTATTCCATGCAAACCACTTTGCCGCCGGGTTTTACCCTATCCATGGCAGCGGCCAAGCAAAGCAGACCTGCCTTACCTGCTCCCATTACAACCACCGTGTCGCCGGGTTTGGCATTAACAGCCACCTGCGCGGGAGCTCCGGCAATATCCATTACCGCAAGAGATAATTCCTGTCCCAGGTCCTCCGGAATCTTGGTATATATGCCGCTCTCAAAAAGCACCGCATCCGCCTTGCAGAATACCTGCTCCGTATCCAGATTTACATCCTCTATTTCGTATATCTTTAGGGGGGTCAAAGAAAGAGAAACCAGAGTTGCAATTTTGTCTCCAACCTTAAGATCCTTTGCCGCATCCCCCATGTCCGGACCGATTTCCTTAACTGTTCCAATAAGCATGCCGCCGGATTTGGTTACGGGATCCTGGAATTTTCCTCTGTCCTCTACAATTTCAAGAATTTCTCTTTTTATGGCTTCAATATCGGTTCCACACTTTTCCTTGATTGTGTGCATGGCTGTTGCCGTTGGTTGAAGCGCAATTACATCGATGAGTATTTCATTACTCCATATTTCCGGAGTATTATCGATTTTGTCTGCAGCCTGAGGAAGCAGTCCCTGGGGCTCTATTACTCTGTGAGTTCCGTAGTATTCGCCTTTACCCTTCATAACATTCTCCTAAATAATAATTCCTATAAGATACATTTATATATTAAGCAATAATCATGCCAAAAAATAAGAACCTTGAAAATTCAAGGTTCTTTGGCATCCTAGCCTTTGGAAAGAAGTTTAATTGTGAAATTTTCATCACATTTCTATGAAGTTTTTTTCAGGGTCTAATGCCTAAGGCCGCTGTATTTTATACTGTCCTATTTTGTTCCAAAGCTGTCTGGAGGTTATTCCCAAGGCAGAGGCAGTATGCTCCACATTCCAGTTGTTTTCCTCCAGGGACTTGGCTATGAATTTCTTTTCAAATTCACCCCTTGCTTCTCTTAAAGTGCCACTCATGTCTTCTGCATCAAAGGAAGATCCATCTCCCCTTTCCATAGGCATAAACAATTCTCCCATGGTTACAACTCCATCTCTGGAAAGGGCAATCATTCTCTCTATAATGTTCCTTAGCTCTCTTACATTTCCGGGATAATCGTACTTAAGCAGAAACTCCATCACATCCCCATCTATCTTAATGTCCTTCTTCTTTTGGTCCTGAGCCGTCCTTTCTGCAAAGAATTCGATTAAGCCCGGTAGATCCTCTCTCCTGTCCCTGAGGGGTGGAATAGTTAGGGTGAGAGTATTAATTCTGTAATACAGGTCATCTCTAAACACTCCCTCTTCAATGGCCTTTGTCAGCTCCTTGTTGGTGGCGGATATGAATCTTACATCCAGGTCTATCCTCTTGTTGGAGCCTACTCTTTCGATGGTCTTGGTTTCCAGTGCCCTAAGGAGTTTACCTTGAGTGGTAACGGGAAGGTCCCCTATTTCATCCAGGAAAAGAGTTCCGTAGTTGGCTTCTTCAAATTTTCCCTTTCTGCTGTCCACCGCACCGGTGAAAGCACCCTTTTCATGTCCAAAAAGCTCCGACTCTATTACTCCTTCAGGAAAGACCTGACAGTTAACGGGAACAAAGGGCTCAGTTGCTCTGTGGCTGTTTTCGTGGATGTAATTGGCCACCACCTCTTTACCTACTCCCGATTCTCCCAGGAGCAAAATGTTAATATCCGTATCTGCAGTTCTCATGCACATATCCAGCATCTTTTGGAATTGAGAATTCTTGGACTCCAGAAATAACTGCTCCCGATTTTGATTATTAATAAGTACCTGGTTCTTAAGCTGTATGTGGTGCATTTTTTCAATGCGGTTCACCTTTAAAATAAGCTCATCCATATCTCCGGATTTAACAAAGTAATCCGTGGCCCCCTGTCTAATGGCGTCCACAGCGCTTTCAATGGACCCATAGGCTGTAACAACCAAAATGTCTCCCTCATAACCCTGCTCATTAAGCTTGGCTATAAGTTGGTCTCCGGACATTACAGGCATCCTTAAATCCGTGATAATCAAATCAACATTTTTCTTTGCCAGAAAGTCCAGGGCCTCCTTGCCGTTTCCACAGCTAAATGTACTATAGCCCTGTTCCGAAAGAATTAAGGATACCACGTTTTGATATTCAATTTCATCATCCACAATCAGTATGTTGTAATTCTTACTCATGGTTTTCCTCTTTTTCTATGGGAAGGGATATTATAAATTTCATAAACTCTCCTTCCTTGCTTTCTGCAGAAATGCTTCCGCCTATTCTCCTCATTTCCGATTGAAGTATATATAGCCCCAAGCCGGTGCCGTCGTCCTTGGTGGTATAGAAGGGATTAAAAATAGTTTCCAGATTCTCAGAGTCTATGCCCTTTCCGTTGTCCCTAAACTCTATATTTAAATTGCCTGAAGCATCTTTAATATTAATGTGGATACTCTTTTCTTCCTTCTGGCTTTCTTTTAATGCATCCAATGAATTGTTTATCAGATTTACCAGACAAAGCTTAAGAACATCGCTGTTAAGCTTTAGTATTTCTCCATTAGGCAGATCGTAGTTCACCTCTACCTTCACCTGGTTTTTTCTAAACCTGGGTTCCTCCAGGGAAATTACCGAATCCACCACCTGTCTTAGATTTACGTTTTCCGAATGTTCCATGGATAATCTGGAAAACCCCAGAAGGTTTTCTATTAGGCTGTTAATTCTGTCGGCAGAATCATCCATTACCTTAATGGCATGGGTGCCGGTTTCATCTTCCCCTGATATTTTCTTCTTCAATATGTACAGATAGCTTTTAATAAGACCTAGGGGGTTTCTAATTTCATGAGCTAAACCGGCAGAAAGCTCACCAACGGCAATCATCTTTGATTCCTGACTTCTTAAATTCTCCACCCTATGTCTGTCCGTATAGTCATCTATAAAAATCAGATCGTTGCTGGATGACTGGTTAAGCTTTCTTCTGTAAATCAGATAGTCTCTGTCATCCTTTGTGTAAATAATGGAGCCTCCTGCCCTTTCAAGGAAGGGAATAAGTTCCTTTATATCCTCCGGCTTTTTCCCTATAACCGCATCTTTGTTCAGGCCCAGAAAATCCAGAACGGAATTATTGCACACCTGAATAACACCGTCACCGCCGGTTACAATTATGCCGTCTCTTAGAGAGTCCACCAATTCTCTCAGTTCCTCTCTGCTTTCCGCCAATTCCATAGTCCTTTGATTTACCTGGCTTCTAACGGTAAACACCCAAATAAGAAGAGCAAATACTGTTGCCATTACCAAAAGGAATAGATTTACCCCTCGACCCGTTTCTGTGGAGTCATCTATTTCCGGAATAAAGCTTCCAAACCACTTTGAATTAATGTGAGAATACTGATTGGTTCTCTTCATTTCCAGAATGCCTTTATTTAGAATATTGAAAAGCATGGTCTGGTCAGGCCTTACGGCCATTGACACATCCTCTTCCAAAATAGGCTCCTCCAAAAATTTAAATCTATTGCTTCTGATTCCGCTGTTTAAAAAATATGAAATCTTTGCTTCATCTCCTATTATGGCGTCCACCTCATCAGTACCAAAGAGATAGAAGCTTTCATTTAGGTCAGCGGTAAGAACCAGGCGCACGTTGTTGGCTTCCTTGAAAAATTCATTTGCGGCGTGATGGGCGGAGCTGCCGGAAATAACTGCTATGGATAAATTAGATAAATCCTTTAGATTATCAAAGTCGGAATCCCCTTCCACCAAAACCTTGCTACGTTCTGTGTATAGAGGTTGGGTATATAGGAAAACCTTTTCATTTAATCTGGTCTTTTTTACAATGGCGGAGTCAGTGTCCCCATCCTTTAACCTAAGGGCCACATTAATACCCTCTGCCACCACAGGCTGAAAGTCACCTTCCAGGGTAATTGACAGTTGGTTGAAATAGTCCACCAGAATTCCTGTATTTTGCCCTGTTTCTTCCGCAACAAAAGCAAAGGGAGCATCATTAACATCAATTCCATAGAGAACTGTATTGTTGCTGAGATAATCCTTCTCCTCCTCTGTCAAAGGCGAAGAATATCTTAAAAAATCCAAGATGCCTATCTCGTATCGATTTACGATATCTCCCCATTTAATGGCTCCAGCCACTACTAAGAAAAAAATTACAGTTATAATAATCTGTTTCTTCAAAAATAATTCCCTTTCGTGAAATTTATTTCAGTTTAAGAATACTTCTCCCCGGGTTTTGTGTCAAGAAAAAACGGCTTAAGAAGCCGTCCGTTCTACATTTTATTCGGATTCATCGGGGTCTTCATCATATTCCCGAATAACTCTGGGAGGCGCTTCCTTCTCGGTTTTGTCCCTTTGCCAGAACTTTAAACCCTTACGCTTCCTCTCCTCTTTCTTAGCTTTTTTTGCCTCCTTATTCTCCTTATGATGGCGCACTATATTGATTACATTCCCTACAGCTAGGATTATAAATATGGCCAGAAGTACGAAGGTTTTAACATATTCCATATGGATTTCCTTTATCTACAAAATAAGGACGGCCCAAAAGGACCGTCCAAATAAATCGTAATATCAGTTAGATTGCTGATAATCCTAATGCACCTACCAGGAGGAATCCTCCGCAAGCAACTACACCCATTACCAGGAGTGTAAGTACGCAGTATCCCATGATGTCCTTTGCACCAAGACCTGCAGCACCAAGTGCCGGCAGAGCCCAGAATGGCTGAATCATGTTTGTCCACTGGTCACCCCATGCAATAGCCATACCTGTTACAGCTGGCTTTACACCGAGTTCGAGACCTGCAGGCATCATGATCGGACCCTGTACGGACCACTGTCCACCACCGGATGGTACGAAGAAGTTTACGATACCAGCGGCAAGGAATGTCCACAGTGGGAATGTAACGTGGTTAGAGATGGATACGAAGAAGTTGGAGATTACAGCTGCCAAAGAGGTACCTGTAGATCCAGCTGCGAATACCATCATAGCCTGGATTCCGGCATAGAACGGGAACTGAAGGATAACGCCAGCTGCACCCTTTGCTGCATCAATAACAGCGTGGACGTAGCGGATTGGTGTTCCGTGTCCAATGAGACCGAGAATCAGGAAGATGAAGTTTACGGAGTTAAGGTCAAGACCATTTAAGCCCTTACCAAACATTGTTCCGTTTACTTCGATCTTTACGAAGAAGTTAACTATGATCCATACGATACCAACAATACCGATAATCCAAGCAAGGATTGGGCTGTTTTCGATCTTCTCTGCCGGTGTAACCGGAGCAGGATATTCTCTTTCTTCGTCTGCAAGAACTGCAGGGTCTACTACGAATACATCATCTCCCTTTGGATGGGAAATACCGAAGATAACAGCAGTAAGAACTACAACCAGAACGATCATGATTAAGTTCCATGGAGCAAAGATTGTCTCAGATGTTGAGATAAGATCTGTAACTGCTCCACCGGTATTAGCCATACCGGTTTCGGGATTAAGGTTAGCTGCTGTGTTCAGAGCTAGTGGGATGGAACCGGACATACCAGCGTGCCAAATTACGAATCCGGAATAACCGGCAGCAATCAGCATACGATAGTCAACGCCCTGAAGCTGTCTAGCAACTGCACGACCAAGGAGTGCACCAACGATAAGTCCAAATCCCCAGTTCAGGAAGTTAGCAATACCGGAAACGATAACTACCAGCATAACACCCTGTGCAGGTGTCTTTGCTAGTTTAGCAATTGCTTCCAATGCTCTCTTAACGATAGGAGCGGTAGCAAAAGCAGTACCTGTTACTACTACCAATGCCATCTGCATAGAGAATGCCAGGAGTCCCCATACACCACTACCCCATGCCATAGCCATCTGAAGCGGATTTGCTCCAGCAGCAGGCATTGCTGCAATAAATACGATGATCGTAAGAATTACAGCGAAGATGAATGCGTCTGGCAGGAACTTATTCATAAAGTTAACGCATCCGTTAGTAAATTTCCTCATAATTCCTCCTTCTGTGTTATGATGAATAATATTGTGGTGAATATAATAATTTCTTAGGAATTCTGCATTTTCTTGCGAGTAAAAATTCAGATAATTAAAAAAACATGCAAAACGCCTACAGTAGATTGTACCACTAAGTTTTCACAAAGTCAACACAATCAACATGAAGCAACATTTCTTAAAAAACCAGTAAATATGGGGCCTTTCCTTGTATTCCCCCGGGGGCTATTTGCTGGCTCGTATAATCTTCTTGTTCTTTCCCTCAAAGTTTGGAATCAGGGGCACTGTTTCAGATATAACAGTAGAAGTATCCAACCCATACCAGGAAACTCTGGAACCTGCCACAGTTCTGATGGCATGCTTAAAGTTCAGCAGCCTTTCGTCTGCCATGGAAAGCTCGGACTTTGCAGATAGGGTCTTATGGATTATGCAGAACTTAAAGGACCCTACGGTAGATTCTCCATATATGGAGTATTTTTTATTTTGTTTGGGAAGTTCTCCCGACTCCTGGAGATCTCTTACAATTTGTCTAAGATATACATTTATCCTGGGACTCAGCTTGAATCCAAGGTATAGCTTCACTCTAAATATATAATTTGTTCCATAGGTTTCCACGGTATAATACATGTCCCTTGGTTTATCCAAAATTGAAACATTAATAAACCAGTAGGCATCCGCCCTTTTGGGGTCCTTATCAAAGATGGAATAAAGGATATCTCTGTCAATGGACTCGTTGTCCCTATTTCCATCCAGGAATACCAGGTTATTAGCCAGCAAAGGAATCTCCTCATCGTCGTGGAGCCTTTCCAGATTGTCGATAAAGTCCCTCATGGCCAATTGGGTGCTGTATTTGTTTTCTATTTGAGTTCCTCTATACCAGGTTACCATAAGGCTTAAAAGAATGAGAGTAATGATTACCGTTACATAGCCTCCCACCAAAAGCTTACCTAGGCTGGAAATAAAGAATACTCCCTCTATTACACCAAAGACCACCAATACGATTATGGAAGCCAGCCCCTTATGTCTAACGCGTCTCAAATAAACGGAAATAAGAACGGTAGTCATAAGCATGGTAAGGGTAATAGCAAGACCGTAGGCAGATTCGATTCTTGATCCGGAACGGAAATATAGAACAACTAGGCTGCAGCCTATCCAAAGAATTCTGTTAACCGTGCTTATGTAAAGCTGTCCCTTGGTATCCGATGGATATCTGATTTCCAGGTGAGGAAGAAGATCCAGGTTTATGGCTTCTGAAACCAGGGTAAAGGATCCGGTAATCAAAGCCTGGGAGGCAATGACTGCCGCCAGAGCTCCCAATAGAATGGCAAAGGGTCTCATGCCCTCAGGGAGCATCATAAAGAAGGGATTCACCTCTTCCATCATTCCCAAATCTGAATTACTCTGATTATTTATAATCCATGCACCCTGTCCTAGGTAGTTCAGCACCAGGCATACCTTAACAAAGGGCCAGCTGAAATAAACGTTGCTTCTACCCACATGCCCCATGTCGGAATAAAGGGCCTCTGCACCGGTGGTGGCCAGGAACACGCTTCCTAGAATCATGAATCCAACTTTGTTGTATGGGGAGAATAGAACCTTTATGGCGTGGACGGGGTTAAGAGCCGTAAGCACTACCGGAAGGGATGCTATTTTAGTTAAGCCGCTTATTCCCAGAAACAAAAACCAAATCAGCATAATGGGACCAAAGGCCTTTCCGATTTTGCTGGTGCCTACCCTTTGAACCATGAACAAAAAAGCTATTATCAGCAAAGTGATGATTATCACCTTGTGATAACTGGGGCCTAGAAGCTGATTAACTCTTTCAATACTTCTTAATCCTTCCACAGCAGTGGTTACAGTAACCGCCGGAGTAAGAACGCCGTCAGCAAGAAGTGCCGCCCCTCCCAATATGGTGGGGATAATTAGCCACTTGCCGTAATTTCTTATGATTGCATATAGGGAGAAGATACCACCTTCACCGTGGTTATCTGCCTTCATGGCAATAATCACATATTTGATGGTTGTTAGAAGGGTTATTGTCCAAATAATAAGGGATAATGATCCTATAATGAATTCCTGATTTATATGAGCTATTCCCCCATTCCCTTCAAGAATAGATTTCATTACATACATGGGGGATGTTCCAATATCGCCATAGACAATACCTATGGTAATTAGAAACATGGCTCCGCTTATTTTATTTTTTTTATCTAAATGATTATCTATGTGGTTTTCCATAATACCTTCAATTTGAATAATTACAACTGCAACCAATAATGATTCTATTTTTGCAATTATCATTCTGATGTTTGTTTATTATAAACCCTTCATTAAACTTTTTCCACCAGATAATTGAAGGCCTGAACCAGCATAATCAGATT
Organism: Bacillota bacterium; assembly: GCA_017941085.1. Classification (GTDB taxonomy): domain Bacteria; phylum Bacillota; class Clostridia; order Peptostreptococcales; family Anaerovoracaceae; genus Eubacterium_B. The sequence goes on along the minus strand of JAGAXF010000020.1, from coordinate 101,190 downwards.
GTTTCATATATATAATAAGCCATAGCATAATTACATTTTTGCTATGGCTTATTATTAGTTTAATCTATTGGACATGATCGTCCGGTTCCTTAACTCTATAACTATTTTAGCGGAGGTCTGTTTTGCCAACCTCTTTTTACGATTTCAGTTGCTATATAGCTCATTACATGTTCCGCATAGGTATGGGGACCAAAGCCGGCATCATATCCCAGCTCCTGGGCCAGCTCGTGGGAGATACGAGGTCCTCCGCAAAGGAGCAGCACCTTATCTCTTATGCCTTCGGCTTCAACAAGTTCCACCATATTTGTCAGGTTCATAATATGAATGTCCTTCTGAGTTACAGTTTGAGAAACCAGGATGGCATCCGCATTTACTTCCTTTGCTTTGGCGATTAGTTCCTCGTTGGGAACCTGAGATCCCAAATTATATGCCTCCACATTTTTGAAACGTTCCAAACCAAAGTGACCATGGAAGCCCTTCATGTTTATGATGGCGTCAATACCAACGGTATGGGCATCGGATCCGGTAGAAGCTCCAACCACCACCACGTCGCGACCTATGTTTTCTCCGATGTAATCACCGCATTCGATACGGTCCATTACATCAACTTCCACCTTAACAACTTTGATCTTGGTGAAGTCAACGGTATGTTGGCACTTGCCGTAAACAACGAAATATGTATAGCCGTTGCCCATGTCATGGGAATAGGTTACGTTAGGTTCTTCCCATCCCATTTTTTTAACCAGCTGGCGAGCAGCCTCATTGGCTTCCTCACCATAAGGCACCGGAAGAGTAAACATGGTTTGCATCATGCCGTCGTTTAATGTATCACCATAGGGCTTTACCTTTGTTAAATCCACCACCGATGTGGCGTTGGAGGTGGAGGATCCCGCCTCTTCAGGAACAGCTGCCTCAAAGGCTTCCCTCTCCTGGTTTACTGCTGCAGTTCCTTCTCCACCGGAATTGTCTGCCGGCGATGCTGACATTAAAAATTTCTTATCTAGCATTATTCTTCACCTCCCAGCATCAATGGAATAAAGGGGTTGAAATATTTATCGTCCTTGGTGCAAACTCCCTCAAGGCCCTTGCCTCCATCCTTTGGTCGTTTGACTCCGCCGAATTTACCTTGCTCGATGGTGCTAAAGAGTCCATCCTTTTCAACTTCAGCCAGCAGCTCGTCAGCCTTCTTAAGAACTGTTTGAGCTCTGGTCTGGATAATACCGCCTTCCTTAAATTCAACTTCTTCACCCAGGTCACGGCAGTTGTTGAAGATATAGTTGGCATTTTCTATTGATAGATATCTGTCCTGCATATGGGGAGTATGTACTGCCTCAGTAAGCATTCCCAGGAGCTGCAGGCTTTGGCCGGACCAAACTGCCACCAGATTAAAGAGAGCATCCTGGATGTGTCCCTTGTATATATTTCCTGTCATGAACTTTGTTGGAGGCATGTATTTAAGGCTGGCCTTAGGGAAGATTTCTCTAGCCATTACCGCCTGAGCCAATTCATAGAGGAAACCGTTTTCAATATCCGGATCCATTTCGAAGGCATGGCCTAATCCCATCTGCCATTCCTGAATATTTGCCAAAACTGCAAACTGCTCATTTATAAACTGAGATGCCGTTACGGTGTGAGCTGCCTCGTAGGCGTCATCGGTAGTGAGATAGTTGTCCTCACCAGAGTTGAAAATGATTCCGCAGTAACCGATGATTACACGGCTCATATATTGATCAACGATGGTTCTTTGCATATTGATGTCTCTAAAGAGAATTCCGTATATGGCATCGTTCAGCATTACATCCAATCTCTCCAAGGCACCCATGGCAGCGATTTCAGGCATACACATACCGGAGGAATAGTTGCAGAGTCTTATGTATCTGCCTACTTCCTCTCCCACCTCGTCCAGGGCCTTTCTCATGATTTTAAAGTTCTCCTGGGTTGCCCAGGTTCCACCAAAGCCTTCAGTGGTTGGGCCGTAGGGAACGTGGTCCAAGAGAGATTGAGCGGTAGATCTAATTACAGCTATAATGTCTGCACCTTGTCTCGCTGCAGCCTGAGCCTGAATAACGTCTTCGTAGATATTACCGGTGGCTACAATTACATAAAGGTATGGCTGACGACCTTCTCCTAATCTTTCCAGATATTCTTCACGCTTTTTAGTCTGCTCTTTGATTCTATGAAGGGATGCATGAACCGCCGGCATAATGGCTTCCTTTGCTTCCTCCGGCGATGCAGTATCCAGCTTGGTAATATCCAGCTCACCAACAGCAATCTTCTCTGCTATCTCCTGGGGACTAAGGCCCGTCTGAATCATGGCATTACCAATCCAGTAGGCCACACCCCTGGGCAGGGCTCCTGCTTCTTTGATATGGTCCACCACCACATTAGGCAGAGGTGTTTCCACATCGTCCACTCCGTCAACTCCCAGGAGTCTCAGAATAGTACGCTCGGTACTTACGGTAGTATGTCTGTCTATAAAGTCCTGCATATCACGAGCAATATTTCTGGCGTGATTGCGAGCGCTTTCCACTACCTTTGGGTCCAGATTCAACTTACTCTTCATTTAATTCTCTCCTTATTTGATATACTCTGATGCTCTATCTATTATTTCAGCCGGAAGACCCAGCATTCTTGCTATATTAAGGGCGTCCTTGGGGACCTCCTTACCTGTTTCCACAGGAATCAGGCTATAGTCCATGTACTTTCCGATTATCTCTATTCGCTCTCTCCTATTTGCCCTGGAAAGTTCACTGTTCAGCTTTCTGAAGTCCGCCTCCGCCAGCCCTCGTACTTGAATATTACATATTTTCTCGCTATTTGTAACCGTTTCGTAATGGGTGGTTAACAAAGTTATATATGGCTTGTCCACCAGATAATCGATGATGCTCCTGGTAAGAGCTAACCCCTCCACCGGATTAGTTCCGCTGGCAATCTCGTCCACCAGAATAAGGGATCTGTCATCTGCATGGTCCAGAATCTCCTTAAGCTCCTCCATTTCACTTCCGAAGCTGGAAAGACCTCTCTCCACAGACTGGCTGTCTCCTATAAGTATCTGAACAAAGTTGGACAGGCCTATTGCAGCTTTTTCGCATGGCACAAAATATCCATATTGGGTCATTATGGGAATTAGGCCTGCCAGTTTTAAGCTGATGGTCTTTCCTCCCATATTGGCTCCGGTTATACAGGTTACTCCCTGATTAAGCTCCATGGTAATGGGCATATATTCCTTTCCCTTGGATTTTAAAATCCATTCAACCTGAAGCTGTCTTCCGCCTTCAATATGGATTAAATGATCCCGGGTAATAATTGGCCTTACGCAATTTTCATTCTTGGCAAAGATGGCTTTGGCAAGAACGTAGTCCAGTCTTCCTATTCTGTCACAGTTATCCAGCAGAAGTTCCTTATGCTTTCCGATTTCACCGGACAGTTCCTTCCTCACCCGGAATTCTTCCTCTTCTATCCTTAGGTTCAGGTCCTCCCTTTCCTTTGCCAGTTCCTCTATTCCTTCTATCATAGCCAGAGCAAAGGTTATGGAACTGTAGTCCTCGGCAATTTGTTCCAGCTCCTTTATGCTTTTTGCCAATTCCACCTTATCTGAAGACTTGGGAATAACTATGTCAAACTTGGGAGTTAAAATGATTCCGTGGGTTTCCTTTATCCTGTCTCTTTCAATCTTCTGAAGCTTTCTTATTTCTCCATCCAGTTCTTTTTTTCTTGCCCTAAGATTTGCAAGCTCCGAAGAATAGTCATCGTAAATATAAAAAGTATTTATTCTGTCCTTCTTGGGGTCCAATAGATTTAAGGCTTCTGAGGCATCCCTAACAATAAATTCCTCCGGAATATTGGAGTTCCCTTCCCCAAGAACCTTTCCCAGGGATTCCATATACAGAAGAAGAGATTTAATCTCGTATATTTCGATTACCGTAAGGGTGTCATTCTCTGCCCTTTCAATGGATGAGGTAACATCCTTAAGGCAATGTAAAATCTCTCTGATCTTTTCAACCCTGGAAGAATCCTTTTCAGCCAAAGCCTTTAAGGCTTCCACCTTTCCCAGCTCTTCCTCCAGCAGTTCTTCTTCTCCCGGATAGAAAACCTTGGCATCCTTCTGAGCCTTTTTCCCTAAGGGACATATGATATCCAACTTGGAAGCAACAAAATCAAAACCCGTTTCGGTTCTGGTTTTAATATTTGAAAGTCTTCTGTTGCTTCCCCTTTTCATTCTTCTTCCTTATATCTGCTTCTTATGATTTAACGATTTATCAATAAGTCTATTTCCTTACGTCTATTACAGGAATATGAGGCAGGGCCTCCTGCATTTTATCTCTCAACACTTCACTATCAAAGGAATATCCTTCAGGAGCAAAGGGATTAACCGTAACAGCACATACATTTATGTTTTTTAATACCTTTACCTTTAGGCCCCTTTTCTTCATTTGCATCCAAAGAATTGAATCCATAAATATTCTGGTGGGGTCCTTTAGAATAAACTCTACATTCTTAAACTTGGCCGGGTCAATGTCCCCCATTATGCTTCCTGTAAAGGCCCCCGGCAGGAAAACATATTTCACTTCCTGGGAGATGGCCTCGTTGATTTTCCTTCCACTGCCTAATCCGGTTTTTAAATCCAACACCTCATAGGTCATGTCTTCTTTAATGGTAAGGATTCTTTCCTCACTAAGCTTCTCCCTAATTATCTCCTTTAGTTTTTCATCCTCTACTTCCGGCAGGGAATATAGTTCCACCACATGAGAAGTTTCTCTTACCACCTTTTTTATATCCCTGGAAAGCACGGCTCCCGTGGATAAGATTACTCCGTCGGAGGACTCCGGTGCAGCCACGGACTTTCTGTCTATGGCTCCATCTATTAGAACCAGATCCACACCAAGGGAAAGCATTTCTTCGTACATTTTCTTTGTATCAGCTGAAGCAACAGGACCTGCAATCTGCACATACCCGCTGTCCTTTACCTTACAAAGAAATAACTCTCCCAGGGAAGTTCTGTAATTGGTGGTAGAAAGAATCTCAAGTCCCGCCTCTGCCAAATCAAAGAGCTGCCGGGGAACGGAAACCACTGTATCCTCGTAAAGATATACCTTTGGTTTCTCTGTTTCTGTTACCAGGTCCACCGTTTCACCGTCTCTTCCTGTGGAGGTTATACCAAGTATTATTCCTTCATCATAGGCTTCTTCAATAAGGAAATTCAGGGCTGTAGTCTTCCCTGCATTTTTTGCCATTCCCACAATGGAAATAGCCTTGTATTCGCCATGCTCTTTTAAAATCCTTGAAAGAAGTCCCATTTAGTTCCTTATTTAATTACCGATATAGGGAGACCTTTAGGCCTCCCTATATCTTCAAGTCCTAAGCCCATAAGATTCATCATATGCTCCTACCCATAAGCATTCTAATTTGAATCCATGTGCCCTTATCTACACCTGCTTAATGATGTTCGTTTCTTTTGTGTCTTTCCAATCCTGCCGGTTCCATAGATCTGATTTCCAGTCCTTCACCTAAGGCAGAAACACCTTGATAGAAGGATTTCTTCTTGCCGGTGCAGTAGTCGCACTTACATGGCAGAGCCGGTAATCTCGGTTGTGTATAGGTGGTGATTACGCCTTCATAATTTCTCAGAATAATCTTATCCGGAGTTTCGGAGATTACATAATTCGGCATTACCGGAGTCTTACCACCTCCACCGGGAGCATCTACTACAAATGTAGGCACGCAGTAGCCGGAGGTATGGCCTCTTAATCCTTCAATGATTTCAATTCCCTTAGATACCGGTGTTCTAAAGTGTTCGATACCTACGGACAAATCACAGATGTAGATATAGTATGGTCTTACACGATTCATAACAAGCTCGTGAACCAAATCCATCATTATGAATTTACAGTCGTTTACTCCTCTAAGAAGTACGCTTTGATTTCCCAGCGGAATACCGGCATCTGCCAGCTTTCTGCAGGCTTCCTTTGCATCCTCAGTCATTTCCTTTGGATGGTTGAAGTGAGTATTGAGCCAAATAGGATGATACTTCTTAAGCATATTAACCAGGTCATCGGTTATTCTCATGGGCATAACCACCGGGGTTCTTGATCCCAGTCTTACGATTTCCACATGGGGAATCTTTCTAAGCTCGCTTATGATGTATTCCAATGTGGAATCCTCTACAAGAAGTGCATCGCCGCCGGAGAGAAGAACGTCTCTTACCTGTGGTGTCTTTCTAATGTATTCCAGACATGCTTCGATATCTTCCTTGGATCTGGCACCGTCAGTTTCTCCTGCCAGTCTTCTTCTGGTACAGTGACGGCAGTACATAGAGCACTGATCTGTAATCAGGAAAAGCACTCTGTCCGGATATCTGTGTGTAAGTCCCGGAGCCGGAGAATCTGCATCCTCGTGGAGAGGATCAGCATCATCAGCCTCGGATCTATGCATTTCTGCCAATGTGGGAACTGCCTGCATTCTCACCGGATCTCTTGGATCGTCGGGGTCCATCAAAGATGCATAGTAGGGAGTGATTCCTACTCTGAATCCACCAAGAACCTTTTCGATATCTTCCTTCTCCTGATCCGTTAGATTCACAACCTGAGCAATCTCTTCCACTGTGGATAGTCTATGGGATACTTGCCAGTGCCAGTCGTTCCACTGTTCGTCCGTAACATCCTTAAACAAAGGGATGTCTTTCCAATTTCTGGTTGCCATATGATACTCCTATCTTAATGCCAAATCTTTCATGGCAAAAGTTCTCTTCATTCTTATCTGCAACTTCTATTCTTTGGTACTATGCATACATTTCTTCAAAGAGCTTCTTGATGCCTTCATGCTCTCTAAGAACCTGAAGTGTAATTTCAGCATGACCCTTTGTATAGCCGTTACCTACGATCATCTCTACGTCCTTGCCAACACCTTCAGCACCAAGAGCAGCCTTTGTGAAGCTGGTAGCCATGGAGAAGAAGTATACTCTTCCTCCATCCTTTGTGCAGAGAATGGAAGCCATTTCTGTATTCTCGATATTTACGCAGTTAATTACCAGGTCACAAAGCTCACCATTGGTAAGTTCCATAACCTTTTCATACATACCCACAGCATCTGTGGCATCGTGATGGAAGTAATCATCAGCCAGATTAAGATTTCTTGCTCTGTCTTCAGACTTCTGGGAACCGGCAGCGCAGATTACCTGACCTGTAACACCAGCTCTCTTCTTTGCTTCATAGAGGCAAAGAAGTCCGGACTTGCCGCCACCACCGATAACCATAACCTTCATTCCCGGTTGAACCAGCTTTGCTGCCTGGGCCGGTGCACCTGCAACGTCCAATGCGGAGAGAGCAAGTCCTTCAGGCATATCATCAGGAAGCTTTGCATAGATACCGCTCTGGAAAAGAATTGCATGTCCCTTAATATCAACCTGGTCGATGGCAGGTCTCATTTCCAAAATCTCATCTATTACAAGGGGTGTCAAAGAAAGGGATACCAAAGTTGCAATCTTGTCGCCTACCTTAAGGTCACCCCTCCACTCAGGTCCGATTTCCTCCACTGTTCCAATAAGCATGCCGCCGGATCCTGTCCAAGGATTCTTATGCTTACCGGCCTTTTCTACGATGCCCATCATAGTATCTTTGATGGACTGAATGTCTGCATCGCTAAGATCATCGGTAGGCTTCTTGCCACAGGCGTGATCTACTATGGATGTAAATGATGCGGAGTCAATGTTAAGGGTTTTAACATCAATCTTAATCTCGTTATCATAGATTTCCATATCGTTATCGATAACGTCTGCCGGCTGTGGCAGTACACCCTTTGGTGAAATAACTCTGTGTGTTCCGTAAGGATTTCCTCCCTTTTTCATAGCTTTGTCCTCCTAATTAGTTCTAGTTTCTACCCGAAAGTAGTCAAATAATAAATCCTAAATTTGTTTTTTGTCCTTGTTAAATTATAGAATGAGGGAAAAATCTAGTCTATGGCAAAGCTTTAGAAAATGGCTAATTTTTGCCAAAAATTTATAGTGAGCTAAATTTGGTTCACATACAAAAATAGTTGAACCATTATTGGTTCAACTATTATTTTGCTGACTTTTAGCTGTCCGGGAAAACTATTTAAAACTATTATCAAAGGCCGTATTTATTTTTCTTTCTTACCAGCTGAGTCTGGCTTACTCCTATGGCCTTGGCCGCCTTTCTGGTGGAACCGTATTTTTCCAAAGCATGTCTAATGATGTTTTTCTCAAAATTCTCCACCATGGTTTCCATATTTACTTCTTCAATATTTTCATCCAGCTCTTCAGACATTCCCGCTATGCTTACATCAAAGACATCACTATGCATTTCCTTCATTACATCGATTAGGCTTATTTGTTCGCTGGTGGCCCCTATCATAATACGCTGAACCACATTTTCCAGCTCTCTTACATTACCGGGCCAGTCGGATTGACATAGATAATCAACGGCGTCTTCACTGATGGTTCTCTTAATTCCGAATTTCTTTCCATATTCCTCAAGGAAATGATCTACCAGTCCGGGTATATCGGCGGTCCTTTCTCTAAGGGCAGGAACTCTAATTCTTACCACATTCAATTGATAGTAAAGATCCCTTCTAAATGTATCCTTATCTATTAATTCTTCCAAATCCTTTCTACTGGCGGAAATCAGTCTTACATTCATTTTTACCGCCGTGGCTCCATTCTGTCTAAAGTATTCCCCGTCCTGAATTGCCCTGAGAAGCTTTATCTGCATTTCCGGCGGCATCTCTCCAATGTCATCCAAGAATACAGTACCGTTTTCCGCTTGTTCCAGGAATCCCTTTTCATTGGGAACACGTCTTCCTCCTTCTTTGCCAAAGAGCTTACTTTCAAAGAGTTCTGGAGCAATGGATCCACAATTTACCTTTATGTATGGTTGCAGTTTTCTGTCGCTGTTCTTGCAAATAATACTGGCGATTTTTTCTTTTCCTGTGCCGCTTTCTCCCGTAATTAAAACATTGCAATCGTATTTGGATACTGTAAGAATTTCATCCATCACCATTTGCATGGCGGTGCTGTCATAAATGAAATCACCCATAAGACTTAACCTGGCACCGGCAGTTTTCATCATCTGACTCTTTTTGCTGATGGGATGAACGGGATCTCCTCCCATGGGTGTAACGGTTTCCTCCGCCCCTTCTATATAGGGAAGCATTTCTCTTACGATTTCAAAATCGAAGGCATCGTAGGCCTCCAAATAACCATCGGCACATCTAATATCCAGCTGTCTTGAAATGGCCTCTGTAATATAGAGAGCAATATTGTAGTTGTTTATAAGATTGGCAAATACCACGGTACCGCCGCTCTTTGTTGCCAGAATATTTATGGTTTCAGCCCCTGTAATATCCACGCAGTTAACAGAGAGATCAAAAAGCCCTCCATCCTTTATTGTTTCCAAGGTTTCCAGGGGCCTTAGAATATCCACATAGTGAACCTCTGTAAATATTTTTTTGGTAAGACGATCGATGCTTTCTCCCTTTAAGACCGCCGTGGTATTTCTGTCCAAAAGGCAAACCACCTCTGCATCATTTCTGGCCACCTTTCTTATAGCTACACCAAAGAGCAAATTGGACAGCAGGTTGTTTCCTACCACCAGAAATCTTTTCTTACCTACTGCAGTTGTGCTGATTCTATAAAGGGTTCCCGATTCATCCAGGGTATACATTAACAGTTTCAAAGGAAGATCCTTAGGCTTTTTAAGCACCGGCATTTCCGGGGAAATAATGGCATATCCATCTACAGATATCTGTCCATAGGCGCGATCTATAGAGGTTATATCGTCAATGCTTAAAGGCACAGAAGCCAGGGAGGCGTTGCATATTACCTCGTCCCCCACTTTAAAATTCTTGGTATTGGGATACTTTTTGTCTATTTCAGAAATTACACCAAAGAGAAGACCTCCCGTATCTGTTACAGGATTATGGAGCTTGCCTCTTCTAATGACGATATCCATGATCTTCTGCTTTATCTTCTGATCGTTTTCGCCACCCTCCAGGCAAATTTCCTTAAAGCTGGTTCCTTCAATATGTATGCGCTTTACATCGATGCGCATTTCACCGGGAAAAAGGTATCTGCTGTTATCTAGTTTCCAGGCGGAGGTAGGTAGTACATGCTTGGGTTCCAGCACTCTTTCTATCATGGTGGGAGGAATTTTCATGGGAGTCTCCTTAGGATTTGTAGTCGAATTGTAATTGGTTCACGTATTTATATTTGAACAGAAATCGGTTCAGGATTATTTGTTGAAATAATACATTAAAATATGTGCTTTTGCAACTTTCAAATATCTGTTAAGCTGTGCTACAATCCAATCAGGTAGAGTGCTATTAACTAAAAAGGAGATAAAGAAATGAGCGACAAAATCACATCAACATTAAGACTTAGAATGTCAGCAAAGGATGCTCACTACGGCGGTAATTTGGTAGACGGAGCACATATGGTTCATCTCTTTGGAGATGTTGCCACAGAGCTTTTAATTAAATGCGACGGAGACGAAGGTCTTTTCTGCGCCTACGATAACATCGAATTCCTGGCACCGGTATATGCAGGAGATTATATCGAAGCATATGGAGAAATAACAACCATCGGTAATACATCCAGAAAGATGTCCTTTGAAGCTCGCAAGGTTATTGCCACAAGGCCTGACATCAGCGCTTCTGCAGCAGACTTCCTGGAAGAGCCTGTAGTAGTGGCCAGAGCCACGGGAACCTGCGTAACACCAAAGGAGTGCAAGCGCAAATAAAGATCATCTATGACATTTAGATAACATCCAAGATACAGAATAGTACTTACATAAAAGGCGAAGGAAATTATTCCTTCGCCTCTTTATTAAATCCTCTTGGCTATCTCAAAGCCCAAATGAAGTTTATCCAAATCGTGATTGGCGGAAGCCAAACCACCTAGACTATACTCCTCTTCGCCCAGCACATCCCCGGTAACCAGGAAGCAGTAAAGTTCCCATCCATAAAAGCTGCAAACCGCCTGGGCTCCTGAAACCTCCATATCTACAGCTAAACATCCATCTTCCACCCTGGCCTTCATTTGCTCCACCGTTTCTCTGTACCATGTGTCGGTGGTCCAGCAGGGTCCCTTCACATAGGGCACTTTGATTTCATCAAAGATTTCACCAACCCTGTCTGCCATATCCACATCCACATAATCCGAGGGAGGCATATAGTGATAAGACATACCTTCATCACGATAGGCTTTGGCAGGTACCACATATTTTCCCTTGGTTAAAGGTTCATTTAAAGCACCGGCGGAACCAAACATGATAAATTTAGTCGCTCCCGTAAGCCAGTTACACTCGGTTATATTAATTCCAGCGGCAACGGATCCAATACTGCTTAGTAGGATTCCTATTCTCATTGCCTCTCCCTTAAGGTCTTCAATCTCAAAGGAGTAGATTGGAATGTTGCCACCGCAGCTTACGATTTCCCCTTCCTTTCGAAGGCTTTGACTCCTGTAATTGTCCAAAACCTCCTGGAAAATAACCTTTGAAAAGGTTATTATGCAGATATCCAGTATATGCTTTTGCTCACCGTAATAATCCCCGGGAGTAATGATGGGTTTACTTCTATCAAAGGAATCTGTAATCATTTTATCGACCTCGGTACATAAGCTTTAATCATTATTCCATCCTCCAAATACTCTTCTTCCAATAGTTCTCCATATCGCCTTATAAGGGAAATCCTTCTGGCATTTGAATAGGGAATAATCTCTTCAATATATTCTCGATTGTTTCTAATTATCTTTTCCAGGCCGGAAAAAAGTCGGTCCAATCCTTCCCCTGTACGGGCGGAAATAAGCACAACCTCTTCAGCCTCTTCATCCCTTAGATAGACAGCATCCTCTTTCTCTGAAAACATATCCATCTTATTGTAGGCAGTAATAATAGGTTTATTCTTAATCCCCAGGGACTTAAGGGTTTCATAGACTACCTGCCTATGAAGATCCCTCTCATCCGAGGTTCCATCAATTACATGAAGAATAATATCCCCCTTCTTTGCTTCTTCCAAAGTGCTTTTAAAGGACTCCACCAGGTGATGAGGAAGCTTGTTTATAAAACCAACGGTATCCGTCATCATAACCTCCTGACCTCCCGGAAGAGTGCAAACCCTGGTGGTGGGATCCAGAGTGGCAAAGAGCTTATCCTCCGCCAGAATGTCTGAATCCGTCAGCCTATTTAGCAAAGTCGACTTTCCCGCATTGGTATATCCAACTATTGCTATTACCGGAGTGTCGCTTTCCCTTCGTTTCTTTCCGGTGGTTTCTCTCACCCTTTCCATGGATTTGATTTGGGCGGAAAGGCTATCCATTCTTCGCCTAATTGCTCTTCTGTCGGATTCCAGTTTGGTTTCTCCCGGACCACGGGTTCCGATTCCTCCTCCCAGTCTGGAAAGGGCTGTTCCTCTTCCCGTAAGTCTGGAAGCCCTATACTTTAGTTGAGCCATTTCCACCTGAATCTTACCTTCTCTCGTGGTGGCCCGCTCTGCAAAAATATCCAATATAAGCATAGTCCTGTCCACCACCTTGGTATCCAAAAGCTCCGCCAAGTTTCTGTGTTGAACAGGAGTAAGTTCGTCGTCACAGAGGATTGCATCTGCCTCCAGATTATCCATAAGTTCCTTTAGCTCCGCCGCTTTTCCCTTTCCAAGATAGGTAGAGCGGTCAGGCAGGTCCAGATTCTGAATCATCCTGGCAACACATATACCTCCCGCCGTTTCAAGAAGTTCCTCCAACTCATCCAGAGACCTGTCCGTCTTCTCCTGGTCTCCTTGAGAAACAGCAAAGAGAATATATTTTTCTTTTTCCTCCCCATTGGACTTTTCGTTATTTATTTTATCTTCAAATAATCCATTCATTCCGTTCCCTTAGAATGATTAATATATCTAGTCCTGGAGTATGGCTTCCACATCCTTAATCTTTGATGCCATGGACCCCAGCTCCTTTTCATACTCAGCCTTTTTCTCTGCAAAAGCCCTAGCCTTTTCCTCATTCCCTGCTTCTCTATATGCCTTTTCAAGAACGGCCTGTTCATAGTAGAACCCCAAAGCTCTGCACTCCATTACATCGCTGTCATATGAAATGTCTCTTCTCATATCATCCAAGGCAGTGGTATATACTTCGCCAAAACGATTAGCCTCTATGTCATACAAATAGTTGCTTACTTTCTGATCATAGTAATAATTATTGGAATAGTTGGATATTCTAAAAGCTGCCATAACGTAGGCAATAACCGTTATTACAACCAGTATCCTCGTTATTATCCTAAGAAGGGACTTCTTTTCTTTTACTCTCTTCTTCATCTTCCCAGTCCCTCCTCTATAATTGCCGCCAGCTTACTTTTGGACATATTTGGGATTTCCTCAATCTCCTCATCCGTTAGACCAAAATAGGTTTTGGCAATTAAAGTTGTTCTTTCCTGAATATCTCTAATATATGCAAGCTTATCTTCAGTGAAATATTCCTTATAATAGCTATCATTTTCTTTTTCCACGTTATAAATAGTAAGAAGATCCTCTGCAATTCGACCACAGCCATATGACATCTCTCTATCCGTAAATAAATAATCGGAAGGATTATCTATGGCAGAAATATACTCGAAAAGAGCAGTATAGGACCTGGAGGCAGTTCTTATGGGCCAGTAATCACCCTCTACCTCGTAACTTACATCGTTGGAGCTTACGTAGCCGACAAATTTGCCATATTCTCCTGCCGCCAGATATTCTTCCATGACTTCCTTATCCAGGGTCGCATATTTATCTGAGTTTCTGTCTCTTAATCTAAAGCTAATATCCCAGGCATAGGCATTCAAAATCACCGCCCCTATTAAGGCAATAAGAACAAGGACCAGGATAATGAGAAGTCCTCCGTGGTTTCTTAGGACTTCCGTCCTACGAAAAACCCTATCCTTGGTGCTTTGATACTCCGCATCAAAACGGTCCATATCCCTTTGATGCTTTGTTGCCAGTTTATTGGGGGATCCGCAGTATGGACAGAATTTATCTTCCAAACCCAATGGGGATCCACAATTTGGGCACTTCATCAAGAATCCTCCTTAATGTTTTCTTTTAAATATCTTCTGAGACTGGCTCTGTCTATATAACCCTTGTCACCCTTTAGTTCCAGAACCCAGGCATCCAATTCCTCACTGGTCATCTTTAGATTCTCCTTAAGGAAATTCTCTGCATAGGCTTCAAACTCTTTTATCTTTTCCAAATCTCTTTCTGTAAGAGTGGACTCATAATACTTATCTCCTCTGGTTAAATCCAAGGCCGCATACACTGCGTAGGTTAAGTCATCCACATCTCCCGTCTTATACAGTTCCTGCCAATCCTTAAGGTCATTATAGATATAGTAGGCATTTAAATATCCGTAATGCTCCCATCTGTAAATGGCATCATAACCGGGATCCTCCATGAGGCTTATTGATAATTCCAGAAGTTCCTCATCCTTTCCTTCTTCATAAAGCCTATTAAACTCATCCAGGTGAGCCTCCCTAAAAGCCTCTCTAGCCTTATACTCCTTCATTGCCATGTCTTCTGCCCTTCGGCCCAGACGGCTAAAAAGAATTATAACTATAATTGCAATAACCCCTACTATAACAACCAGGCGAAGTATTCCTTTGGAATTAGTCTTTAGATCCTCTTCCACTTCATCCTGGGCCAGCTCAGGAAGCTCCTCTGTACTGTCCTTTAAGTCATAGAGTTTTTCCATGTATTCCTTTTCTGCCCCCACCGGATTAAAGCTTCCACAGAAGGGACACTTAGGTTCATCAATATGAAAAACTCCGCCACAGCTGGGACAGGTTACTTCTTTGCTATTTATTTTTACATCAAAGCCATCTGTCATTTAAGGGCCTCTATCTCTTCCTTTGTTAACTTCCTATAGCCTCCTACCGCAAGCCTTCCCAGCTTTACAGATCCTATGGCTATTCTCTCCAGCTCCTCCACCGGATTTCCGATGGCTTTAAACATTTTTCTTACCTGTCTATATCTGCCTTCATGAATAGTAATTTCCACAACTGTATGCTTGGGCAACTCCTTTACTATATTCGCCTGGGCAGGAGATGTTACAAAGCCTCCAATATCAACACCTCTCCTTAGCTTAGCCAGCTTTTCTCTGGAGATTATTCCCTGAACCTTTGCTCTGTAGGTTTTTCCTGTGCTGTGTTTGGGATGGGCCACCTTATAGGCAAAATCCCCATCATTGGTAAGAAGCAAAAGACCGGAGGTGTTAAAGTCCAGCCTACCTACAGGAAAAACTCTGGCTTCAATATCCGTCACCAGATCCATTACCGTTGGTCTCATATGCTCGTCCTTCACCGATGTAATATATCCCACCGGCTTGTTAAGCATAAGATAGACTTTCTTCTCCTCAGCCTCTATTATTCTTCCGTTTACCTCTACAATATCTCCCTCTTTTACATCGTAGCCGGGAGACTTAAGAGTTATACTATTTACCTTTACATTGCCGTTTTCTATCAGTTCATCGGCCTTTCTTCTGCTGGCCACTCCCGACATGGCAATGTATTTATTAATCCTCATTCCTTCTCCTCGTAATCTCTTCTGGCCACTTCCATCATAATGGCGCATTCCATTCTCTTCATAAAGAGTTTGCATCCATAGTCATAGGTACCTAAAATGCTTCCTGTGGCATGATAGGAGTTGGCAGCACATCCACCGCTACAATAAAACTTTGCCCAGCAGTCATCACATTGGGGACGGGCATAAACATTGCATTTTTTAAACTCTCCCCGGATCTCCTCTCCGGACCTTTCACCTTCCTTAAGAGGCTCCTTATAGATTCCCTTCCAAATATCCCCCATAAGATATTTTTCATCCCCCACAAACTGGTGGCAGGGATAAAGCTCTCCTGAAGGCGTTACAGCAAAGTATTCCGTACCGGAACCGCAGCCTGATATTCGCTTATGAATGCAAGGGCCATGTTCCAAATCCAGCATATAGTGATAAAAGGTAAAGGGCTGCCTTCCCTTGGGAGGATTATACCCCTTATCTTCTTTTCTTTTCTCTTTGTACTCCCTTTCCCTTTTCAGCATTTCCTCTGCCAATATCTCATACTGCTTAAATAAAACGGGAAGGTCTTCTTCCTTAAGGGCAAAGGGACTTTGGGGATCCGTCACTACCGGTTCCATGGATAGCTCATCAAAGCCCAATTCCGTCATATGAAATATATCCTCGGTAAAATCAGGATTGTAATGGGTAAAGGTTCCCCTGATATAGTAATTGGTATTCCCGGTATCTCGTCCCAAAGCAATATGGGAGCCTTCCTCCCCTGTTCCTACTCTGGCTTCAACCAACTTCTGGAACTTAGGTACTATAATGTCATAGCTACCCTTTCCCCCTTGAGTCTTTCTTTCCCTGTCGTGGATTTCCCTTCTTCCGTCCAGAGAAAGAACCACATTGTGGCATTCCCTATTGGCAAAGTCAATTACCTCATCATCTATGCCCATACCGTTGGTGGTTAATGTAAACCTAAAGTTTTTACCGGTTTCCTTTTCACGCGTTCTTGCGTATTTTACAATATCTTTAACCACATCAAAATTTAAGAGTGGCTCCCCGCCAAAGAAATCCACCTCCAGATTATGTCTGGTACCTGAATTCTCTATTAAAAAATCTATGGCCCTTTTCCCCACATCCAATGACATAAGGGCGCTGGGACCATTAAACCGTCCTTGCCCTGCAAAGCAGTAGGAACAGGTTAAATCGCAGGCGTGGGACACATGAAGGCAAAGAGCCTTTATATCCGAATTTTTTTCCTTAAGGATTCCTGCATTAATGCGGAAATTGTCTTCAGTAAAGAGTTTTCCGGCTTCTTTAAGGGCCTTAACATCTTCATAGCATTCCAGGATGTCTTCTTCCCTTACCACCTCTGCATCCTCTCCGGTTCCCAGCCTTCCCGGCTCTCCATAGACTCCGGACCTTAGGTTTTCCATAACCTTGGATACTATTTCTTCCTTACTTTCCTCACAAAAAAGACGGATGATGTCATAAGCTACATCATCCACCACATGTATCGCACCGCTATAAACGTCTAAAACAACATTGTATCCGTTAAGTTTATACTGATGTATCACATTAAGCCTTTCTTATTCTGCAACATACTCCTGGTTTTCGCAGGGCTGATTTGCTACACCGCAAGATGTCTTGCAAGCAGACTGACAGCTGGTTTGACATTCTCCGCAGCCGCCCATTTCCATGCTCTTGTTAAGATCTCTTGTTTCAATTGTTTTAATTCTCTTCATGTCTTACTCCTTCTATTATAAACGAATTATTATCTCTATTTATACATTGATATTATGGTATTTTCAGGGCATTTTGTCAATACCGCTTAAAGCATGGGCCTATGTTTACCCTTGATTTTTAAAGCTGCCTCAGCCCTCTCTGCAAAAAATGAATCTCCACCGTATTTTACAACAAAGTTAAACTGTTGATTGGCCTCCTCTGTCATATTGTGGTTGGTATAAACTTCCCCCAGCCTATAGCTGCATATTACCTTAGTAAGGGGGCGACTTACCTCTGTCATCCAGGTTCTGAATTTCTTATCCAGTCCCTCCAGCTCTCCTCTCTTAAGTTGCAAAGTGGCATAAATGATTTCACTGGACTCCAGACATTGACTTCTCTTTGGTTCCTTAAACTTAACAAAATCGAACAGGGGATAGCATTCCGAAAGTTCAGCTTCTGCCATTCCCAGTTCTCCCCTTTCTATGTAATAAAGAGCCAGAAGATTATGGAAGGAAACCTTTTGTACCAGGTCCTTTAAATCCGTAGACTTCCTTAGTTCTATAGAATCCAGGACTCTCTTCATTTCGGTAAATTCACCATGGGCATAAAGACCTTCCGCCAGGTTTAGCTTTATATCCGCCTTGCTCTGCATGTCCCCAAACTTGGGAAACCTTTGATCCAGAGCCTCATAGGAGTCAACATAGTCTGCCAACTTACATTCATCAAGAAGCTTTTCCAAATCCTTCTTTCTTTTAATTGCAAGGAATTGCCAAAACAGGGCATTTCCCACTAACCAAACAGCAAGAGCAACCACCAGTATTCTCTTATCAATGGATGTGAAACCGGCGGAAACCCCAATAAGGATTGCCCCTATCATGGCAAAGGTTATGTATTTATAATAAATATCTTTATAGGCTCTCATCTAAAAAACTCTCCGGACTTACTTCTTCTTCAGGAATACTCTCTGTTATATCATCAATGTAATTGCCATAGGAGGCTTCTTCAGCCTTATAGCCCTCCAGGATTCTCTTTGCTTCCATGCCATACATGGTGTCTCCTCCGTTGGCATAGGTATAGTTAAGATATTTCTTTTCTTCCTCTCTGTCTCCCTGCATGTATTTAATTCTTGCCAGCCAATAACCGGCGGAAACTTTCTCCAGGAGAGTTTCCGAGGAATGAAAGTAGTCCAGGAAGGCCTTCTCCGCTCCATCTATTCTTTCAGGATTACCCGTTGCAATATCAATCTGAGCCTGACGAAGAGCACAATACTTTAAAAATTTTCCTCGCTCTGCCGGGGGAAACTTTTCATCATTAACCACATTGTAGCAAGCAGCCAAAGCCTTTTCAGCCATGGGTATGTCCCCGGATTTAATAAAGGCCAAACAGAAATTGCTGTGATAAACCGCTGCCAATCCCTTGGCAAAATTATTGAATTTAGCCTCAGGAAGATTTACTCTGCTCATAATATTCATAGCCCCTTGAACATCTCCCAGGTCCAAATATCCCGCAGCCATATTAAGTCTCACTAAAGCATCTGAGGATGATCCTTCCTTTTGGTTAGGAAGAAGTTTGGCATACTCATTAACAAAGGACCTGGTATTGCAACTATCCCTTAGATTAATTAAAGCTGCACCTCGTTTGTTTGCTATGGCATTAAACACTATGCTATTAACAATAATCCACAGAGCTATAATAACCAGGGCCAGGATTTCATTTACATTTATGGAAATCAATATAAGAGCCAGAATAACTCCAAGAAAACTTGAAACTATATAATAGGCAATATTTAATCCTTTATAAACCTTTAACATATCTATTAATTACCGGGTTTGTAACTGCTCTTTAAATCAACGATTCGATTAAACACCAACTGGTTACTTCCATTGGCCTTGTGATCCTTGGGATCCGCATAATAATACCCATGGCGGAAGAATTGGAATCTTTCTCCGGGATTTGATTCCCCCAGGGAAGGCTCTGCAAATCCTTCCTTAACAATCAAGGATTCCGGATTAAGCACATTCTCTCCATTCTCATCCTCAATCATTAGATATCCGTAGTTTCTGATGGTTACAGGAACTGCCGTCTTAGCATCCACAAAGTGAATAGTGCCCTTCACCTTTCTTCCATCAAAGCCTTCTCCGCTCTTTGTTTCCGGATCGTAGGTGCACAGAAGTTCCTTAATGCTGCCGTCCTCGTTCTTTACAACCTCTTCGCACTTTATAAAATAGGCTCCCTTAAACCTAACCTCGTTTCCCGGGAAAAGTCTGAAGTATTTCTTAGCCGGCACTTCCATGAAATCCGCTCCATCAACATAGAGTTCTCTTGAAAAGGGTATTTCCCTTTCTCCCATCTCCGGGACATTCTTGTTATTCTCCACCTTGATCATTTCCGATTCATCTTCCGGATAATTGGTGATTATAACTTTGATGGGATCCTCCACCACATTTCTGGACTGGACTTTGTTTTGCAGGTCCTCTCTCACGCAATGCTCCAGCAAAGAAATATCTACCATGCTGTTGGCCTTTGCTATTCCCACTCTGTCGCAGAAATCCCTAATGGACTCAGGTGTATATCCCCTTCTTCTAAGACCGGCAATGGTGGGCATTCTGGGATCGTCCCAACCTGTAACGTTCCCCTCGTCCACAAGGGCCTTAAGATATCTCTTACTCATTACCGTATTGGTTAGGTTCAGTCTGGCAAATTCTATTTGTCTAGGCGGATTGGGCCAGAAGCCTACCTTTTCCAGAACCCAGTCATATAAAGGTCTATGGTCTTCAAATTCCATGGTACACAGGGAATGGGTTATGCCTTCAATGGCGTCTTCTATCGGATGAGCAAAGTCATACATGGGATAGATGCACCACTTGTCTCCCGTATTGTGATGTGGAGCATGAACAATTCTGTAAATAACAGGATCTCTCATATTGATGTTGGGAGATGCCATATCTATCTTTGCTCTAAGAACCTTCTCTCCATCGGCATATTTACCTTCCTTCATCTCCTCAAAGAGGGCCAGGTTTTCCTCCACACTTCTATTTCTATAGGGACTTTCCTTGCCCGGTTCCTTAAGGGTTCCTCTATGTTCCTTAATTTCCTCTGCAGATAAGTCATCCACAAAAGCCAAACCCTTTTTTATCAATTCAACGGCAGCTTCATACATGGTTTCAAAATAATCGGAAGCCCATAGCTGCTTGTTCCAGGTAAAGCCCAGCCACCTGATATCGTCTTCAATAGCATCAACATATTCCACATCCTCTTTCACAGGATTGGTATCATCATATCTTAGGTTGCATTTGCCATTATATTTCATGGCTGTTCCAAAATTCAGGCATATGGACTTGGCATGTCCCACATGGAGATAACCATTTGGTTCCGGTGGAAACCTGGTTATTATTTCCTTGTGCTTACCCTCCGCCAGATCCTCGTCTATAAAATTATGGATAAAATTGTTGGCCATTACTTCGCTCATAATATGTCTCCTGATTAAAAATAATATACCTTTATATTGTAAATGAACTTTTGAATAAACTCAACCAAAACCCAAAGGACCGGCTATGCCGGCCCTTCAGTATTTCTAGCCTTGATCCTTGTCTTCAGCACTTTCTTCCGAGGATTCATCTCCCTGGTTTTGGGCTTCTTCTCCTTCCTGAGAAGCTTCCTCCACAACCTCCACCAGGTTTGTATGCATCATGTATTTATATCCCAGAGGATTGGAGTAAAAGCCCTCCACCTCTTTGTTTATCATATAAATGTCCGTATAGTAGTAAATGGGGCATACTGCACCGGTGGACATAAGCAAATCCTCTGCCTTATGCATAAGGGCATAGCGTTTCTCCGGATTTGTCTCTTTGTTGATGGTGTCAATAAGCACATCATAGGTCTCTGCCCAGGTACCATTTTCCACCTTTGTTTTATATTCCAAATCCGTCAGATCCAGGTTGTAGATTTTTAAGTCCTTATGTCCTGCTCTGCCAAACTGAGCATCATTGCTGCCGGAGAAGGTGGTCCACATTTCCAGGAAACAGATGGGATCATTATAATCCGCCAGCCAACCGTTTCTTGCTAAATAGAAATCCCCTTCTTTTCGAGCCTCCAGGAAGCTGCCATGCTCCAGATTTTCCAGAGTCATGGGAATTCCAACAAAGGCAAAGGCAGACTGAATATATTCACCAATGGCCTTGTGTCCCAGGGAAGTATTATAGAGATAAGTAATCTCAGGGAAATTGGTAAACATTTCTGCGGACTCATCGAACTCATAATACTTCTTGAGAGTCTCTAGGGCAGAAGCAATATTTCCTTCCATGGCGGAAGGAGCTGTATTGAAATATCCAAGGTAAGGATTTCCCGCTGCCTTATTGGCATTCTGGTAAAATTCCTTTCCGTCTGTATCCGTCATACCCATGGCAACAAAGGAGGAAGCCGGCACCTGTCCCGCCTGGCCTATTTCATTTACTATATAGTTTCTGTCTATAAGCAAGGAAAGAGCCTTTCTTATTTCTTCTCTGGCCTTCTCCGCTTCCTCTCCCTTTAACTGGGTATTTGCCGGCAGTATTTCCTTATTTACATTCCAGCAAATGGCATAGGTTCCGATTTGTCCTTTCACCTGAAATTCATCGGGATATTCCACCTTTAAAGTGGAAATTTCATTAGCCGGAACATCATCGATTATCTTCCATGAACCGGTTCTAAAGTTTGATACCATGTTCCCTGCATCATCTGTAAGATAGAATTCTATCTTCTCCATGGTTACCGAGTCCGGATCGTGGTAGTTGGGATTCTTTTCTAAAGTAATCATGCTATTGTGAGCCCAACCTGTCATCTTATATGGGCCATTACCAATAAGGGACAAAGGTTCTGTTGCCCACAGGGGATCCTCCACCACATCCTCTCTTACAGGAAAATATGTGGGGAAGGCCAAAAGCTCATTCCAATAGGAAACGGGAGCTGCCAGTGTTATTTCTATGGTTTTTTCATCCACCGCCTTGGCATTTAGTTTTGCCTCCGGATCCGCCTCGCTATATCCGTCAATTACCTGAAACATATATTGAAAGTCTGCACCGGTGGAGGTGTTGGAGGCTCTTTGCCAGGCGTAAACAAAGTCCTGAGCCGTAACGGGTTTACCGTCTGACCATTTCACTCCATCCTTTAATGTATATGTATATGTAACTGTTCCATTGTCGTTGCTTACCCCTTCAACAAGCTCCTGAGCCAGGTCCGGAACTACCTTAAGTGCGCCATTTTCATCCTGGTCCCACTTTGCCAGTCCTGAAAACAGATGAACTATCATGGAGGCTCCGTCTACAGCAGTATTAAAAGCCGGGTCCAGGGTCTCCGGTTCAAATCCCAGGCTTGCAGTAAGCTTAATTTCCTTAGGTTCCGTTTCCCCAGCTCCATTGGGATTGGTCGGCTGACTGCTTCCTCCACCTTCGTTGGTATTGCTTCCACAGGCGGCCATGGAGAAAACCATAACCAAAATCAATAACAGGGACACAATACCTTTTATATTGTATTTTTTCATTTCTCTTCTCCCTTTCGAAATAATAAGAAATTGATTCTCCACAGATATGTTATGATATCCCATAAAAAAATAAAAAGCAAGGGAAGGGTCCTTAAAACAGGCTATTTTTCAATGTTTTCTGCTATCTGTGTTGTTTTTTGTTGATTTTTGTGGTAAAAAGTAAGAAATATTGTGTATCTTCCATATTATGAGGAATAAAAATGAAACAGGTAAGACAACAAGAAATCATAGATTTAATAAATGAGGAAGGCTTTGTATCTACCGAAGCCCTGGCCGCCCATTTTGATGTTTCTTCTCAAACCATAAGAAGAGATCTTGACGCCCTGGAAAGGCAAGGCATTCTAATAAAAATGTACGGAGGGGCCACTTTGGTGGGACGAGAAACCGACGAAAGCAGCTTCTCTTTCTTTAATTATATCCCCTCCACCGACCATCAGGAGGAGAAGGAAGCCATTGCAAGAAAGGCCATATCTTATGTTAATGACGGTGCCACCATTGCAGTGGATATAGGCTCCACCACCAGAATGCTGGGACGAGAGCTAAACAAAAAAAACAACCTGGTGATAATCACCAAGGATGTGCTTTTGGCTACGGCTTTGTTTGAGCATCCCACCAATAAAGTCTATTTGGTTGGCGGCTTTTTGGGAGAGAGAGGAACAACCTCCGGGGAGTTTTTAAAGGAATTCCTGGAAAGTGTATCAAAGGTGGATGTATTCTTTTTAAGCACCGATGGCGTCACTGTAAACGAAGGCTTCACAAACGACCTGGCAGCAGTGGAAGTCTATCGATCCACCTTCCTATCTCAGTCAAACCTATGTATAGCCTTAGCCGACAGCACCAAGTTCGGCAAAACCAGCTTTTACAGAAGTTGTGGGATTACGGAGGTGGATTCCATCATAACAGATTCCAAACTCAATCCAACCATTCTTGAAGAAATGCGACAGGCCGGCGCCTCTATTGAATTGGCCTAAGGTTTGGCAAGGTCCAGGGTAGCCTTAAATAAATCACCGTCAATATATATGTCGAAATGACCCTGCATTAATTCCGTAAGATCATTGGCAATGGCTAGCCCCAGGCCGCTTCCATCGGTATTTCTGGAAGCGCCTCCCCTTTGGAAGCGCTCCATAAGCTCCTCCTTGGAGATGTTCAGAGGAGCATTGGAGGTATTCTTTACACTTAGTTCCAACCTTTCACCCTTATCCATTATATCCACATATGCCCTTGTATTAGGCAAGGCATATTTTCCTACGTTGGTAAAAAGATTTTCAATAACTCTCCATAGCAAATTGCCGTCGGCTAAAACTTCCGACTCCTCCGCTTTGCAACTATAGATTATCTCTATGTTATTTTGAGACAGGTTTTCCTCCATCTCCGCTATGGCCTGACGGGCCATGGCGTCCAAATCAATGGTTTCAATATTCAGGGGAAGGTCTCCGCTAGAAGCCTTTGCCGCTTCAAATAAATCGTCGGTAAGTTGATGAAGCCTATTGGTTTTCTCTTGGATAATGTTTAAGTATTCTTCTCCCTTAGGGCTATCCAGTCCTTCTTTCTTTAATAGATCCACATAGGACATAATAGAAGTAAGAGGAGTTCGAAGATCGTGGGAAACGTTTGAAATTAGCTCCGATCTGAGACGCTCGCTTTTTAATTCATTTCTAATGGCCTCTTCCTGGGCCTCTCTAATGGCGTTAATAGATTTCGCCAGTCTGCCAAGCTCCCCTTCCTCTATGGCGGGAATCTTGTAGGAGAAATTACCTCCTTGAACTTCTTCCACCCCTTCCCTTAGGGATTCAAACTTTTTAATCTGCTTTGTTGCCAAACGAAGTACAACCACAAGCAACGCCCCACCGGCCAGCATAGCCAAAATAGAGATGAATTCAGATCCTTCCAGCAGGCTTAACAGCACCAGGACAACATCTAGGGCCACTAAAAATGCAAATCCAATTATTCCTCCATATACCTTTAGTCTA
The DNA here is from genome assembly GCA_017941085.1 of Bacillota bacterium. Lineage (GTDB taxonomy): Bacteria > Bacillota > Clostridia > Peptostreptococcales > Anaerovoracaceae > Eubacterium_B. The sequence goes on along the minus strand of JAGAXF010000020.1, from coordinate 76,446 downwards.
AGGTTCTTACTATTGGCCATGGTCTTTGATACTCCGCTGGCCAGGGCACCGGGAATGGTGTGGCGCAGGAGGCAACGTGCCTTAAGCTTCTTTACAACGGATGTAATAACCAAGTACAAAAGGGTAAATACCAATCCCCCACCTATAAAGGCCAAAAGCAGCAGCACCCAGGAGGGCTGAAGAAAATTAGCCCAATAAACACCGTGATACTCTTCAAAGGAATACCAGGAAAGCAGGTTCCAAACCTTTGAATAGTTGTCGAATAAATCGGACACAATATTTCTCACTGTACCGCTGCTGAGGAACCAGGAATCCAGCAGAACGAATACCACATAGCAACCCACCAGGGATAGGGCAGCTAAAACAATTTGTATCTCCAGGAAGACTCTATCAAAGAAATTAACGGCTATGGTGCCATCTTCTTTTTTCTTCCCTGAATATATACATCCCACAATCAAGGAAATAACCATAAGGATTCCGGTGATAATCACGGTTATCCATAGTTTCCCCATATAATCGGAGTAAAGCTCTTCATTAAAGGTAAAATCTGCATCTACATGCTCTACCTTTAGACCCTCTTGCGCCTCCCAATCCTCAAAGGAGATAGGTTCCTCTTCCTCCTCATTCATCTCCACCATTATGCTGTAGTCCTCCAGTTTGGAATAATACTCTTGAGGATGGACTTCCGCTCCATGAATATAATAAACATCGTAACCATATTCCATACTGCTGGTGGCACTAACATGAAGGCTGGTTAGATTGAACATGGCAATTCCACCTACCAGAACCAAAGTGGCAGATACCACAAAGACTATTGCAGCCAGTAGAAACAGGGTTATTCTCTTTTTGTTTTCTTTCATATACTCTTCCATGCCTAAATTATAATATACGTTTGCATATATAATTCTTTAGATATTCTTACGATTTGTGATAGAATACTCATATTAAAAACCCTAGGGGAGGCGGTTTTATAAATGGAAAGAGAAAGAATAATCGTAAGAACAAGCATAATAGGAATTATAGCCAATATCTTCTTGGCCGGCTTTAAGGCCACCATCGGTCTCCTTAGCCATTCCATTGCAATAGTTTTGGACGCAGTAAATAATCTAAGCGATGCCCTTTCCTCTGTAATTACCATTGTAGGAACAAAGCTGGCGGGAAAGGCTCCTGACAAAAAACATCCCCTTGGTCATGGCCGAGTGGAATACTTAACTGCCATGATAATTGCGGTACTGGTTCTATACGCCGGAATAACATCCCTAATAGAATCCATCAAAAAAATCATTTCACCGGATACTCCGGACTACTCAACAGTAGCTTTAATCATTGTGGCTGCCGCAGTAATAGTTAAAATACTTCTGGGCAGATACGTTAAGTCCGTGGGCCAAAAGGTCAATTCCGGATCACTTATTGCATCCGGGTCCGACGCCACATTGGACGCAGTTATTTCCGCATCTACCTTGGTGGCCGCCTTTATCTACATTAAAACAGGCTTTAGTCTTGAGGCCTGGTTAGGCGCCATTATATCCTTCGTTATCATCAAAGCCGGCTATGACATGCTAAGGGAAACCCTATCTCAAATCATTGGAGAGAGAGTAGATTCGGATCTTTCAAAAAATATAAAGGAGATAGTTTCTTCTTTTCCCGACGTTAGCGGAGCCTATGATTTAATACTGCATAGCTATGGCCCGGATACTTTAATGGGTTCCGTTCATATAGAAGTTCCCGATACATATACAGCAGATAAAATCGACGAGTTAACCAGGGCCATCCAGCAGAAGGTATATACAGAATGCAACGTAATACTTACTGCAGTAAGTATTTATTCCAGGAACACCAAGAACGACCAAGCCTCTGAAATAAGATCCAATATTACCAACAAGGTAATGAGCCATCCGGAGGTACTTCAGATGCACGGCTTCTATTTTGACCAAGGTTCTGGAAACATTAATTTTGATATAGTAGTGGACTTTGCCTCTGACAGAGCCAAGGTATATGAAGAGGTTATGAAGGAGGTGCAACAATTGTACCCCCATAACAACATTCGCATAACCTTGGATTCCGATATAAGCGATTAGCTTTATATCTAAGCATCCATAGACAAGGTCCAATTAAATAATTTTAAGCCAAGTGAAATTCGTTAAAACCACAGTAATTGTAATAAACCGGGAGAATACAATGGAAATAACAAAGGGAATCAAAGGCAGAAAGGAATACATAGTAACCAAGGAACTAACAGCTGCAGCTGTAGGAAGCGGCCTTTTGGAGGTTTATGGCACCCCCTATATGATTGCACTTATGGAAGAAACTTGTCATACATCCATAGGTCAGTTCCTGGAGGAAGGTCAAGGAACCGTAGGAATATCTCTGGAAATAAAACACACCGCAGCAACACCCGTAGGGATGAAGGTGTGGTGTGAATCCCAGCTTGTGGAAGTGGATGGAAAAAGGCTGGTATTTAAGGTACAAGCCTTTGATCAGGTGGGCCCCATCGGTGAAGGAACCCACCAACGCTTTATTATAGACAACGAAAAATTCCTGGAGAAGACAAACTCCAAAGGAAATAAATAATCACTGAACCGATACTTCTCCTGACAGCACCTTCTTATAATCCTCATAGTTTTTTCTAAGAAGCTCAGGGGTGTCCAGTTCATAAGGGCATTTGGTTGTGCACTGACGACAGTTAACACAATCCTCAATCTTACGCATCTCCTCCTGCATGGCAGGACTTAACCAGCCTTGGGAGGGAGCCCTTCTTAGCATAAGGGACATTCTGGCACAGTTATTAATCTGAATACCCATGGGGCAGGGCATACAGTAACCGCAGCCGCGGCAAAACTCTCCTGCCAGCTCCTCTTTTTCTTTGGAAATAAAAGATCTGATTTCCTCAGTGAGAAGAGGCGTTTCACTCATAAAGGAAAGCCATTCCTCCAGCTCACTCATTCTCTGAATGCCCCAAATTGGAATCACATTATCAAAGTCCTGAAGAAAAGCCATGGCAACATTGGACTTATTAATCAGTCCCCCTGCCAAACTCTTCATGGCCACAAATCCCACGTTGTTTTTCTTGCATGTATGAACCAGTTCTATATCCTTATCCGAAGAAAGATAGCTAAAGGGAAACTGCAGCACCTCATAAAGACCGGATTCTGCTATCTCCATAGCCACCGGTAGTTTGTGGGTGGTTATGGCTATGTGTCTTATTTTTCCCTGGGCCTTGGCCTCCTCCATGGCTTCATACATTCCGGAGCCATCTCCCGGCCTATAGCATTCACTAACCATGTGAAACTGATATACATCGATATAGTCGGTTTTAAGTTCCTGAAGGGAAGTCTCCAAATCCTCCCAAAACTTTTCCGGAGTCCTTCCCATGGTTTTGGTAGCTATTATAATTTTGCTTCTAAAGTCTTCATGGGAAAGATCAAAGGAATTTCCTATTTTTCTTTCACTGTCGGTATATGCCCTGGCAGTATCGAAATACCTCATGCCACCTTCATAGGCCCGTCGTAAAATTCTTGTGGCCTCTTCATCTGTTGCTCTTTGAATAGGAAGTGCTCCAAATCCATTTTGCGGAACCTTTATTCCTGTAGTTCCCAGTATTACATCTCTCATTTCAATCCTCCGGTTTTATCTGGCTATGCTTTTGATTTTTATATTGGCATTCCCCACCAACAAAGCCATTTCTTCAGCAAAGTCCAAAGTGGGTCTAACTCCACCGCCGGAGGGGCCTCCGGCACCGATTATCTTTCCATCTCTTTTATAGATGAGAACCTGTTCCCTTCCCGGGTATCTGGTCATTAGTTTCTTTATTCTTTCCAGAACCTCATCCTCACTAAGGCTGGAGGCCTGGCCAATGTTTTCACCCTCCTGTGGGATTCTTATCTTTACCGCATCAACGGATACCATGGTTTTCTTCTCGGGAGGATTTGTTTTTCCTGCGGCTGAATATCCATTTGATGCTGCCTTTTCCTCCGGAACAAATCTATCAATATCCACTACTGCATCGGCTATGATTTTGGGTTGTTCCCCTTCTTTGAAATTCAGCCTTCCGGAAACCACCAGAACTCTGTCCTCATCCAGTTCGGAATTGTATTTTTCATAGGTGTTGGGGAACAGAATAATTTCTCCGGTTCCCGTCATATCCTCCAACTGGATGAATTCCATCATTTTGTTGCTCTTGGTTATCAGTCTTCTGCGGCCCACAATCATTCCAACCACTGTAACCTTGTCCTCGTCCATCAGCACGCTTCCGTCAATGGCAATGGGGCCCTCTTCCTCTACCATACCTTCATCGGAGTCCTCCTCCGGGGCAGTTAGATTTAGTGCCCCCAGTTCCAAGGTTGCAATGGACTCAATCCTCTCTACATAATTCTTAAGAGGATGTCCCGTTATATATACTCCTGTCACCTCTTTTTCCAGAGCCAACAGTTGATCATTGTTAAAGTTCTCTATATCCGGAAGCCTTAGGCTAACATCTCCCGTATTCATTGTATCCTCAGCCAGCTGGAACAAAGATAACTGTCCCTCCACATTCTTTCGATTGTTTTTCTGGGCGCTTTCCAGAAGGGATTCATACACTGCAAGGTGTGCAGCTCTGTTAGGATTGAGACAATCCAAGGCCCCTGAACGAATAAAGCTATCCATGGCCTTTTTATTTACCTGAGTTACATCTATACCTTCCACAAAGGAGAAAATATCTCCGGGAGGTCCCGTTAGCTCTCTGCTTTTAATAACAGAATCAATGGCTCCTTCTCCTACTCCCTTTAAGGCCAAAAGGCCAAAGCGAATCTTATCACCTTCAACGGTGAACTTCTTTTCGCTTTTGATTATAGACGGCGGAAGCACCTCTATTCCTCTTTGCCTGCAGTAGTTAATGTATTTCGAAACCTCATCGGACTTACCTATTACGCTGGTCATGAGAGCCGCCATAAATTCCAGGGGATAATATTTCTTTAAATAACCTGTTTCAAAGGCCACAATAGCATATGCTGCAGCATGGCTCTTGTTAAAGGCATACTCAGCAAAGCTTTCCATCTGATCAAAGATGTCGTTGGCAGCCTCTTCAGATATGCCGTTTCTAAGGCATCCTAAAATTTCTACATTCCCATTTTCGTCATCCTTACCATGGATAAACCAGCGACGCTCTTCCTGCATCACATCTGCCTTCTTCTTGCTCATGGCACGACGAACAAGGTCGGAACGACCATAGCTGTATCCTGCCAGGTCTCTTACTATTTGCATTACCTGTTCCTGATAAATGAGACAGCCATAGGTAACGTCCAATATTGGCGCCAATTTTGGGGTGGCGTATTGTATCTTTGATGGATCCTTTTTATTTGCAATATACTTTGGTATAGACTGCATGGGGCCGGGACGGTATAGAGCGATACCAGCAACCACATCCTCAAATCCGCTGGGCTTAAGGTTCTTCATAAAGCTGGTCATGCCGCCGCTTTCCAGCTGGAATACTCCCATGGTATCCCCTTCGGCTATCATTTCATAAACCTTTGGATCCTCAAAGCCCATTTTGCTAAAGTCTATTTTTACACCGTGGTTTTTCTCTATTAGTTCCAGGGCGTCTCTTATTACCGTTAGATTTCTAAGACCCAGGAAGTCCATTTTTAGAAGCCCCAGTTCCTCAATAGTTGTCATATTAAACTGGGTTGCAACCCCTTTATCTCCGTTGTACAGGGGTACATATTCGTCCAATGGCAACTTGGAGATAACCACTCCTGCAGCATGGGTGGAGGTATTTCTGGGAACTCCCTCAACCTTAATTGCCATATCGATTATCTTCTTAACAGTCTCGTCGTTTTTATACATTTCCGCCAGTTCGGGGCTAACATTTAAAGCTTCTTTAAGACTGATTTTAGGATCTCTGGGTACCGCCTTGGCAATTTTGTCGCAGTCTCCATAGCTTACTCCATAGGCACGGCCCACGTCTCTAATGGCCTGCTTCGCCTTAAGGGTACCAAAGGTAATTATCTGGGATACATTTTCATGACCATATTTGTCTTTAACATAGTCTATGACTTCGCCTCTTCTTTCAATGCAGAAGTCAATATCTATATCCGGCATGCTGATTCTCTCGGGATTTAAAAATCTTTCGAAGAGCAGGTTATATCTTATGGGATCGATATTGGTGATGCCCAGAGAATATGAAACTATACTTCCTGCGGCAGAGCCTCTTCCCGGGCCCACTACTATTTCATTTTCCTTTGCATAATTAATAAAGTCCCAAACAATAAGGAAATACTCAACAAAGCCCATGTTCTCTATGGTCTTTATTTCAAATTCCATTCTTTCCTCTAGTTCAGGGGTAATAACCTCATATCTTTCCCTTAAGCCTTTGTCACATAGGTACCTAAGATACTCCTGGTTGGTAAATCCCTCCGGAGGAGTATATTCAGGCAAATGATATTCACCAAAGGTAAAGGTTACATTGCAGCGGTCTGCAATTTTCTGGGTATTGTTACAAGCTTCAGGAATATGAGAGAAGATTTCTCTCATTTCATCCTCGGACTTTAAATAGAACTGATCATTTTTGAATCTCATTCTCTTTTCATCATCCAAGGTGGTGGCCGTCTGAATGGCAAGAAGTACGTCATGCATTTCAGCATCTTCCCGATTGATGTAGTGGACATCGTTGGTTGCTACCAGAGGAATATCCAGTTCTCTGGAGAGTCTTATTATATCCGGGTTGATGGCAGCCTCTTCCTCCAGACCCTGGTCCTGTATTTCCAAGAAGAAATTGCCATGACCAAAAATCTCGTCCAATTCCAGAGCCTCTTTCTTTGCTCCTTCATAGTCTCTATTGATTAAATGACTCTGGACTTTTCCCGCAAGACAAGCAGAAGTGGCAATGATTCCGCCACTGTATTTTCTAAGAATGGATTTGTCCACCCTGGGCTTGTAGTACATGCCCTTTATATATCCGGTGGATACGATTTTTATTAAATTACTATAGCCCTGGTTGTTTTCCGCAAGCAAAATCAGGTGGTTCTGATGACGATCCAGTTCTCCGTCTTTGTCCTCCAAAGATCTGGCAGCCATATATACCTCGCAACCGATAATGGGCTTAATTCCATGCTTTTGACACTCCTTATAGAAATCGATCACGCCAAACATATTGCCGTGATCCGTAATAGCCAAGGAGTTCATGCCCAATTCCTTTGCTCGAGGCACCACCTTTTTTATCCTGGATGCTCCATCCAAAAGGCTGTATTCAGTATGTAAATGTAAATGTGTAAATGCCATGGGAATATTATACCACAGATAGGTCTTGTTTAATGAGGCATTAGTTTATTAGAATCATAAAATTAGACACCGGCAAAGGAAAATACAATGCCCACCAAGGCGGAAAATCCGATGAAAACAACGGGATGAAGATTCTTCGTAGCCTTAACTCCCCTTGTTAAGATTAGAAGAATGACCGCAAGGATAACCGCCTTTATGCTTATTCCATTAAGGAACTCAGAGACTGTCACCGGACTATCCGACGATAGGAAGGCGATTCTGGCCACCAGAATTCCTGCTGCTGCAATAAGTCCCACAGAGGCAGGTCTAAGACCATAGAAGGCCCCCTCCACATACTTGTTGTTTCTAAACTTTTCCAGCACCGCCATAATCAGCAGCACCAAAATCACACCGGGAAGGATTAAACCAACGGAAGCCAAAATGGATCCGGGGATTCCCGCCACGGTATAACCCACATATGTGGCCATATTGATTCCCATTGGACCGGGAGTAGATTCAGAAACGGCCAACATGTCGGCAATCTGAGCGTGGGTGAACCAACCGGTTTTATCCGATAAATCATAGAGGAAGGGAAGGGTTGCCATTCCACCTCCTACTGAAAACATTCCAATTTTTAGAAACTCAAAGAATAGCTGAAGGTAGATCATTTACTACCTCCCTTCCCTGAGTCTGTGACTCCCATGAGAGTTACAATAATTCCCGTTATCCCTGCCAGAATCACAAACAAAACCGGCGACACATCAAATAGCAGAGACCCAAAGGCCACCACCATAAAAATAACCAGGGTAATTTTATCTATAATGGAATTCTTCCAAAGCTTTAAAATGGAATTGAAAATAAGAACTGTCACACATACCCTCACCCCGGCAAAGGCATTTTGAACTAGGGCAACATGGGCAAATCTTGTAAGAAGGCTGGCGATAATAATGATGATTATCAAAGAGGGAGTAATTGCTCCAATAGCTGCGGCCAAGCCACCCAGCTTTCCCTTTCTTTGATGTCCTATAAAGGCTAGAGTATTGGCCATTATAATCCCCGGAAGACACTGGGCCAATGCGTAAAAATCCAGAATTTCTTCTTCCTTATTCCACTTCTTGTTCTCAACTATTTCTCTTTGGAGTATCGGAAGCATGGCGTAGCCTCCACCAAAGGTAAGAGCGCCCACCTTAGCACTGGATATGTAGATTTCAGCCAGTTCCTTTAGCATAATCCTCCGTAGGTTTTATTCTTTTCCGACGATAGCCTTGTTTTTCCACTTTCCTCTTCTAAAAGCAATTAAGGTAACCACAGCACCTAAAAGCCAAGTCAAAAGAAGGGATGTGGACATCATGTAGAAATCACCCTGGGGAAGTTCAGGGCTTTTGGACAGATTGACCAAAATATAGGCTGCAGGAATTCTAAAGATTACACTGGTAAATATGGATATCCACATAGGTGTCACCGTATCTCCCGCTCCCCTCATAAGACCGGAAAGACACTGGGTAACTTCCACCGCAATATATCCTGCCACCAAAATAAGCATAATGTGATAGCTCATGTCGATAAGCTCCTGGGTCTCCGTAAAGATTCCCATGAGGTATCGACCGAAAATAATTATTAGTAGAGACAGAGTGGCGCTTACGCTCATGGCGAAAAGCGTCCCCTGCTTTGCTCCGGTGATTATTCTATCCACCTTCCCTGCTCCAATATTCTGGCCTGCATATGTGGTCATGGCAATACCAAAGGAAAATGCAGGGAGCATAACAAAGCCATCCACCCTCATAACAATTACGTTGGCCGCAATGCACTGTTCACCAAAGGTATTGGTTAAACTCTGAACCACCAAAATGGAAAGAGAAAAAATTCCCTGGGTTATTCCCGAGGGAATGCCCAGCTTTATAAGTCTAGCTGAATAATTCATCTCCGGAATCAAATACTCTTTTTTGATTTCAAAGACGTCCGTCATTGAAAGAAGCTTTCGCATGGTAAGTATGGCAGAAATCACCTGGGCTATTACTGTAGCCAAGGCAACACCAGCAACTCCCATATCGAACTTTGCTACAAAGAGTAAATCCAATCCTATGTTAATAACCGTAGCTACAATTAGATATATAAGGGCGGAAACAGAATCTCCCAATCCTCTTAGAACTCCTCCAAGAATATTGTAGTATCCCATGCCTGCAAAGCCCAGGAAGAGGATTGTAAGATATGATGTGCACCAATCTATAATGGTTCCCGGAGTTCCCATAAGCCTTAAAAGAGGCTTTGCTAAAAGGGTTCCCACCACCATGATTATTAAAGAAGCTATGGCAGTTAATGTAATACAGGTGCAGATGGATCTGGACAATTCTTCTCTTCGCCTGGCACCAAAGTACTGAGAAACCATTATGCTGGCTCCCGTGGAAATTCCCATGAAAAGAACCAACATAAGGTTTAGAATTGGTCCGGCACTTCCAACAGCAGCCAAGGCATTGTCCCCAACGAATCTTCCCACTATAACAGAGTCAGCAGTATTATACATTTGCTGAGCAAAATTACCTAATATCATGGGAATGGCAAATAGCATTATCTTTTTAATGGGACTGCCTTCCGTCATGTCCACCGGACCAAATAATTTCTTTACATTCATACGCTGTATTATACCCCCAAAATCCAAGGTCGTGCAAGAAAAAGAGCCCCCGAACCCTTTATAAACTCACATTTATTTGGTATACTGAAGAGTAAATTGTATTGCTATCAAATCCTTTTGTATGAAGAAAAGAATTATCACACTTATAATCATATTACTGCTTTTGATTCCTTGGTTGGTAGGTCCCTTTGTTAACGACTACATAGCCAAGGGTATTGTGCGTTCCATAGTAGATATCCCTACACCCAAGAACACCGACATAGTAGAAACTTCATATAAATCAGGGGACCTAACATCTGCCACCGAAGGTATGGAGTATTTTGGAGCCGCCCTTATAAAAACAAAGTTGGACCTGGCCACCTTGAAGAGATATTATAAACAGTACTCCACAGACCACCTTGAATACATTGTGGAGGCGCAGCCGGAGAGCAAAATCACAGTTATTGAAAATGATCCCCCACGATTCCTGAGTATGCTTAATACTGGAACCCACGACTATTATATAGTCTACGCCTGGGGATCCAGCAACAATGTATTATCTGTCTTCGATTTAAGAGGATATTAACTTTTTTATTTCATAACTAAAAGGAGGACCAAAAATGAGAGTGAAACTTAATCTAACCGAAGGCATTTTCCCCATGCCGGTTTTGATGATTGGAACCTACAACGAAGACGGCAGCGTCAACGTTATGAATGCAGCCTGGGGCACCATGCAAGAGAGAGGAAGAGTCGCCCTAAACCTGACGGAAACCCATAAGACTGTTAAAAACATCAAAGCCAAAGGAGCTTTCACAGTCAGCATTGCAGACGCTGACCATGTGGTGGAAGCTGACTACTTTGGTGTTGAATCCGGCAACAATGTTGCTGACAAATTTGCCAAAAGCGGCCTCACGGCTGAAAAGGCAGAATTTGTGGATGCTCCTGTAATTAAGGAATTCCCTATTTGTCTCGAATGTGAATTCATCGAATATCAGGACAATGAATATGGTCTTGGAGTTATCGGTCAGGTTGTTAATATTACCGCCGATGAAAAGGTTATGGTGGATGGCAAAATCGATATGAGCTTGGTAAATGCCATTGCCTTTGATCCCTATACCCATGGATATTACAGAGTATCAGAACGTGTAGGCGAATCCTTTAAGGACGGACTTAAATTAAAATAAGTTTTAAGCCAAGAGAAAGTCAATTCTGCTATTGGGAGTTTAGTTTATGAATGATAAGGAAACCTTGTACCAGGTATCTACGCTGCAGGCTTTGGCCATGGGATACACCCGTTCCGTAATCAAGGTAAAGGATCTTCTTACCCACGGCGATATTGGTCTGGGAACCTATGAGGATGTAAACGGAGAAATGATTTTAGTTGACGGACATCCCTATAGGGCCGACGAAAATGGCAATATTGAGGAAGTGGGGGAAGAAACCGGCGTGCCCTTCTGTGCCATAACCCGGTTTTCCGGAAATAGGAACTTTGGGTTGGAAAAAGTCCAGGACATAGATGGATTAAAGACAATTTTGAATTTAAAAATTGAAGAAGACTTCGGCTTAAACAGTATGCACATAGCCAGAATCGAGGGCACCTTCAGTAAGGTTATGGCCCGCAGCGAGGCTCCCTATCGTTCTCAGCACATCACCTTGAAGGAAGTCCTTAAGAAGACTCAAAAGGATTTTGTCTTTAATGATATTAAAGGCACCATGGTATGTGTTTATTTCCCTGACTATATGGATGGAATCAATGCTCCCGGCTGGCACCTTCACTTTGTTTCTGAGGATCGTAGCAAAGGAGGCCACGTCTTTGACCTTTCACTGACGGAGGGAAAAGCCTATTTGGACAAAATCAGCAGAATAGAAATACAGCTTCCGGAGGAAGCTGCCTTTGACACCTATTCCTTGAAGGAAGCCTCAGACAAAGAAATAAAAGAAGTGGAACAAGGAAAATCATAAACGCCATAGAAAAATGCGCTTATAACCCCACCATTTAGTAATATCTTCTCCTTTATACGTGGTGGGAGTGCGAGCCCTTCGGCTCGCCAATCACCGGGGTAGGTTTCCCAACCCGACGGGTCCGAACCCCTTCTATTCTACGTATAATGAAAATGACCACCTGATAGTGGTCATTTCGTTATGGTGGAGCTTACGGGGCTCGAACCCGTGACCTCTTGACTGCCAGTCAAACGCGCTCCCAGCTGCGCTAAAGCCCCAAATTATCCGCGGGGTTATTTCCCACGGATGATATTCTATCACGACAATCTATTATTGTAAATATTTTTTAGCTCTATTGATTAATTCGTCATGGCTATTGGATATTCTTTGTTCCATAACATCCTCCAGCAGCAGCTTAAGAATCCTTCCAACAGAAGGACCTTCCTTTAAGCCCAAATTCATAAGATCTCTTCCGCTTATATCCAGGCTTTTTACCGACAGAACTCCTTCCCTTTCAATCAACCTATGGCCTATTTCCTCCAATTGGTCTATTACCACTTGCCTGTCTGAAACAAAGTGGGACTGAGCTCTATTATCTGCCCTCTTTATTTGTATCCATCCATCAAAGTTTTCCTTACCCAATTTAACAAGAACTCGTCTAAGGGATCTTTCCGTTGGTTCAGGTCTTAAGTCATGCCATCTAACCAAAGTGAGCACCTTATCCTTGGAGTGATTATCAAACTTAAGTCTATTCATTATTCCTCGAGCAATTTCCGTGCTTACCTCAGGATGCCCATAAAAGTGCCCCACTCCTTCTTCATCCTTTGTAAAGCAGGAAGGTTTTCCAATGTCGTGGAATAAAGCTGCCAGCCTTAGAACCGGCTCCGGAGAAATGCCGGAAACCACTCTAATAGTATGCTCCCATACGTCATAAATATGATAGGGAGTACACTGGTCTAATCCTACCATGGGAGTAATTTCAGGAATTATCACTTCAATAATCTCCCTATAATCCCTCAGAATCCTTTCAACGGCTTTGCCACAAAGAATTCCCTCCAATTCCTTCTGTATCCTCTCCCTGCTTATATTATTCAAACTGTCCTTAAGGGTCTTCATTGCCCGGGCAGTGGCTTCATCTATTTCAAAGTCCAGTTGGGAAGCAAATCTCAGTGCTCTCATTATCCTTAGGGCATCCTCCCTAAACCTTTCATCAGGATCTCCCACCGCCTTAACAAGGCTATTTTTAATGTCAACCTGTCCATAATATAAGTCGACAAATTCCCCATTTCCCCTGGGATTATAAGCAATAGCGTTCATTGTAAAATCCCGTCTGGCCAGATCATCCTCAATGGATTTGCTAAAGGTTACCTGGTCAGGATGTCTATTGTCGCTATAGCCGGATTCCCTTCTAAAGGTGGTAACCTCCACCGGCACATGGTTTAGAATAGCCGTAACGGTTCCCTGCTTAATACCTGTATCTATTAAATGGACCTCTCCCCGGGAATCAAACACCCTATGAATCTCTTCCGGTGTGGCGTCTGTAGTCACATCAAAGTCCTTTGGTTTTTCCCCCATTAAAAAATCACGAATGCAACCTCCTACCAAATAAGCATCAAAGCCTGCATTCGTAATAATTTCCATTATTCTTTCTACTTCCTTGGGTAGCTCAAACACTTTTAGGTCTCCTGATTATATATTTGGCCAACATGCTCTCTACCTCTATACATGATTAACCAGGCAGCGATAAATTCCACTGCGGAAAACATTACTACAACCAATCTCTTATCCATATAATCCGCCATACCGCCGGCAAGGAATTCTCCCAACATCACGCCAAAGGTATTCATCATTTGGAAGGTTCCATTGAACCTACCCTTCTTTTCGTCCGGTACATAGCGTTGAGTGGTTGATATTCTTATGTTATATGAGGTCATGGCCATGGCCCCCATTATAAATACCAAGATCATCATGGTCCAAACAGGCAGATAGAGGTAAATACCTCCTATAATGGCTATGCTGGTATATACGATAAATGCAATTATGAATTTGTTTTGAGGTTTAATCTTAAATCTATAATGAAAGGCTCCGGCAATTACCCTTCCAATCATTTCAAAGGCCATTACGAAAATATAAATATATTCTCCTCGCATACCATAGGTGTCTCTAAAGTATGGCAGCCCCACAATCATATGTCCTCCTCCGCTAAAGGAAGAGAACATAAAATAAAACACAATACATCTAAGGCCTGCTTCTGACTTAAGATACTCCATGCCTTCTATAAAGGTTTTCTTGTATTGACTTAGGCCAAACTTCTCCCCTTCCTTTACCACATACTTTTCTTCCACTTTAATTTGAGTTTCAAATACAGCGGCAATAAAGAAGGATGCCATATTAATAAAGAACAAAGGAGCTATTCCTATTTGATGATATAGGAATATGGAAAGAGGCGTAACCACCATTACCAGAGATTCCATGGTACTGGAAATGGAATAGGCTTTTCCCATATTACCCTTGGTTATTAGCAAGGGATAAAAGCTATCGTAAGCAACGGTATATACGCTGCTTATGGCCCCCAGAAGAGAAGCTCCTATTACCAGCAGCACAAAATTGATTTCACCTTTTAAAAGGACTAATCCGAAAATACCGTAAACTGCAGCGGATAAAAAGTCTAAAGTGTAAATAGCCTTTCGTCTGGAGAACTTATCCAGAAAAGGTCCCGCCAGACTAGGCATAAAAATCCTGGGAGCCTCAAAAAGAATAAGATAAATTGCAAACAAAAAGACAGAGCCGGTATAATCCAGAACCAATAGGCCTGTGGCGAATCCGGCAATGGCATTTCCAATTAAGGAAATTAATGTGCCTATGGTTATTATGGTAAAATTCTTTGTCCAGAGAGGGGTTTCTCCTCCATGCTCTTTCTTGCTCATAACTCTATGATTATAACATAAAAGAGACGGCCCTCATAGGGAGCCGTCTCTCAGACTTTGCTTATTAATTACATCATGCCCATTCCGCCGGCACCTGCCATTGCAGCAGCGGCAGCGGCAGCATTCTCATCCTTGATATCCACAATGCCTGCCTCTGTTGTAAGGAGCATTGCAGATGCGGATGCTGCATTCTGAAGAGCAGAACGTGTAACCTTTGCCGGATCCACAATACCGTCCTTAATCATGTCTACATACTTCTCTGTTGCGGCATTAAATCCAACTCCGATTTTCTGACCCTTAACTGCCTCAACAACTACGCTACCCTCAAAGCCGGCATTCTCTGCAATCTGACGAACCGGTTCTTCCAGGGCTCTTACAATGATTCTGGCGCCGGTCTTTTCGTCTCCTTCCAGACCCTCGGCAAACTTGGAAACTGCAGGTATAGCATTAGCAAGAGCTGTTCCGCCTCCTGCTACAATACCTTCTTCAACTGCAGCCTTTGTAGCGTTGAGAGCATCCTCTATGCGAAGCTTTCTTTCCTTTAATTCTGTTTCTGTAGCTGCACCCACCTTGATTACTGCTACACCGCCGGAAAGCTTTGCAAGTCTTTCCTGAAGTTTTTCCTTATCGTATTCGGAATCGCTTTCTTCAATCTGCTTCTTAATGGCATTGATGCGATTCTTGATTTCTGTCTTGCTTCCACCGCCACTTACGATTACGGTATTGTCCTTTGTTACCTTAACTGTGGAGGCTGTTCCCAGCAGATCCAAGGTAGCTTCCTTAAGGTCGTAGCCCACTTCTTCGCTTAAGACTGTACCACCGGTAAGAATGGCGATGTCCTCCATCATGGCTTTTCTTCTGTCGCCGAATCCCGGAGCCTTTACCGCAACAACATCAAGGATTCCACGAAGCTTATTGATTACCAAAGTTGCAAGGGCTTCACCCTCTACATCCTCAGCAATGATGAGAAGCTTACGTCCTGCCTTTGCTACCTGTTCCAGCAAAGGAAGAAGCTCCTGGATATTTGAAATCTTTTTGTCAGTAAGAAGAATTACCGGGCTTTCAAGATTTGCTTCCATCTTGTCTGTATCGCTTACCATATAAGCGGAAAGGTATCCTCTGTCAAACTGCATACCTTCAACTACGTCAAGGTTTGTTCCCAGTGACTTGGATTCTTCTACTGTAATAACTCCGTCGCGACCAACCTTTTCCATGGCCTCGGCAATGAGTTCACCGATCTGAGGATCAGATGCAGATACAGAAGCAACCTGTGCAATGCTGGCCTTGTCCTGAACCTTGCGGCTATGCTTCTTTATTTCAGCAACTGCCACATCCACTGCACCCTCAATACCCTTCTTAAGAATCATAGGGTTAGCTCCTGCTGCCACATTCTTGAATCCTTCTTTGATGATGATCTGAGCAAGAAGAGTTGCTGTGGTAGTTCCATCACCGGCAACGTCGTTTGTCTTGGTTGCCACTTCCTTTACCAACTGGGCTCCCATATTTTCTGTACCGTCTTCCAGTTCGATTTCGCGAGCAATGGTAACACCGTCATTTGTAATAAGAGGGGAACCATAGGTTTTGTTAATAAGTACATTGCGTCCCTTGGGTCCCAGTGTAATCTTTACTGTATTAGCCAGCTGGTCAACTCCTGCCTGAAGTTTTCTTCTGGCTTCTTCTCCATAGAAAATTTCTTTTGCCATTTCTATCTACCTCCAATAGTTATTTCTAATTAGTTTACTGTAGCCAGAATATCCGACTGGTTCATGAGAGTATATTCCTTACCCTCAAACTTTATATCTGTTCCCGCATATTTGGAGAATACAACCTTGTCTCCAACCTTTACCTGCATAGGTTCATCCTTGGTTCCGGGACCAATTGCCACAACCTCTGCAATCTGCGGTTTTTCTTTTGCTGAACTTGTAAGGATGATTCCGCCCTCGGACTTCTCCTCAGCTTCAACTTTTTTGATCAAAACTCTGCTTCCCAGCGGTTTGATTCCAATCGATTTTGCCATTTCATTACCTCCCGGTTAATATATTTAGATTTTTATATTACATAATCTGCGGGCATTATTTTAGCACTCTAGACTAGAGAGTGCTAACCCAGAACTTATTGTAGTCTTTTTAATGTACAATGTCAATAGAGTTTTTACTATTTCTCTCGTATGTAGTAGAAAAGATATTGTTGAGCTATTCCGCTTAGCTTACCAAAGTTTTTCTCTGCAAATTCTGCCATTCCTTTAACATCCCCTTCATCAAAGCCGTAGAGCTCCTTCATAACTCTCTTAACCCATACATCGATGGGAAAACTGGCTTCATTATGAAGTCCAAATAGGCCGATACAATTTGCTACCTTTGGTCCCACCCCCGTAAGGGCCAGAACCTCCTCGTAATTATTAGGAAGACCCCTTTCCAAAATCTCTTCTCCTGCTTTAATCAGGTATTTAGCTCTATACCCCAATCTAACCTCTTTTAAATCTTCTTCCCTCATGGAGGCCAGCTTTTTAGGCCCGGGCAAAGTTCTGGGATTTAGACCTAAATCCTCCAGTTCCTTCCCTGCCCTTTTACCGCCGGTCAGGGGAATATTTTCACCTGCCACCTCCGACAGCCTTTCTATACAACCCTTAATTCTGGGAATATTATTGTTCTGTGAAATAATAAATGAGATGATGGTTTCCCAAAGATCCTGGTTGAGAATACGAATCCCTTCTCCACTGGCAATAGCTTCCTTCATAAGGGGATCCTTTTTGGAAAGACTTCTTTTTATTTTGCCGTAATCACGATTTAAATCCAGATAGTTCCTCCAGAATTCTTCCGATTCCTTTAAATCCCGGGATCCCTTCTTATCCAATTCATTTATGTGAACCTCTTTTAATCCGGGCACATATCCTATATTAGCTATTCTTTTACCGGCGATTCCCGTCCAACTACCGTCGGCTTCCCTTCGCCATCTGAAACATTGCCCACAATCAAAGATATGGTCCGGATTAAAGTCCTTTACATTTTCGATAATGATATCACTCATACCAGCTTCCTTATTTCTATATCCGAAGACACCACATTAAAGGCGGTCATCGTCTCCACCACTTCCATTAACCTTTTCTGAAACTTAATTGCAGTCTCCCAAATCTTAGTCTCTCTGTCCAAATCCAGAACCACAACTATTTTAAGGTTATCCGGCTCAGTATTTTCATATACACTGACTACCTTGCTTACTCCCTCTATTTCTCCTCCAACCAGCTTTGCTATATCCGTAACTACCTTGTCATTTATTATGAAGTCACCTAAATAGCTATAGGTTGGTCTTACCACTGTTTTAGCGGTTTCATGGTCCTTACCCCAAGGAAGAAATGCCCCGGGATTCTTAATAGCTTCCTGGGCTTTGTCTGACATATCCTTGGCCCTTCTTATAAGCATTTCCGGGTTCATAAAATACCCGGCAAAGTCTCGCTTAAGCTGAACTGTGGGAACGGGAATTACATGTTTCCCCTGCTGCTCTCTGGATTTTCCCGCCTTATACCTTTCCGCTTCTGTGGTTATATCTTCTATATATATTCTTTCTTCTACCGGCGGTAGTTCCAGCCTTTCTGCAATTACATCCGTCATCTTGTCCGACGTACCTACAATTAAAATGGAAGCGGGATTCAGTTGTCTGATTTTTTCCGCCACAGTTTTTCTATGTTCTTCATCGGTAAATAGAGCAGTTTTAATTGCCCCTACTCTGGTCTTTTGTCTCTTTGCCGATACTCCTGCCTCCACCAGATCCTGGTAGATAAGAAGACCGTCATCGATTAACATATCTATTCCTTTTTCTGTCATGACCCCGGGAGCCTGATAGGACTTACCTGTTCCGCTGGATCCTGTAAGTGAATATACCTTCATTTCATTTCACCTGGTTAACTGTATAAACCACTGGGCCAAAAGCCCCAAAAATCAACTAATTTACGTTAGTATCCCCTAATCAAAATTCGCTTTACAACCATATTTACAACTGTTATAATAATGACGAAATATAGACAAATGTCTTAGTTAAGGAGGATATTAATATGGCATATGTAATTTCTGATGCTTGTATTAGTTGTGGCGCATGTGCTGCTGATTGCCCTGTAGGATGCATTTCCGAGGGAGATACACAGTATGTTATCGACGCAGGTCAGTGCATTGATTGTGGTTCTTGCCTTGAGAATTGCCCTGTAGACGCACCACACGCTGGCTAATTAGAAGTAAAAAACTGTAGGCTGCAAACAGCAGCCTACTTTTTTTACTCTTTTTTGTCCTCTTTGTTTTTTCTGGTGCCGCTCTTTTTTATATCATTCATTCTGTAGGCCAAGGTATGAAGGCTATCGGAAAGATGAACCACCTCCAAGGCTACATGCTTTGGCACCTCAATATCTACTCTGGCAAAGCTCCAGATGCCTTTAACTCCTGCAAAGCAAAGCTTGTCCGCCACTTCCTGGGCACTTTCCCTATTAACGCAGATAATACCTATATCTATTTTTTCCTTCTCAACAAAGTCTACAATATCCTCATAGTCCATTATTTCTATGCCTTCCAGCATATTGCCTATGAGTTCCTTGTTTTTTTCAAATACACCGGAAATCTTAAAGCCCCCTTTGATGGTTTGAGTGTACTTGGTAATGGCCTGACCCAGGTTTCCTGCACCGATAATAACCATTCGGTATTCCTTGTCCAGTCCAAGGATAGCATCGATTTCCTCCCTTAGGCCTTCAACACTGTATCCATAGCCCTGTTGACCAAATCCACCAAAGTTATTTAAATCCTGTCTAATCTGGGACGCTGTATAGCCAATAAGAGAGCTAAACTCCTTTGATGATATTTTCTCCACGCCCTTCTTCTGAAGCTCCAGAAGATATCTTCTATATCTGGGTAATCTATTGATTACAGCATTTGATATTTTAGCGTTCTTCATATTTATTTAACCTCGCGTTAAAATAAACCCGCCTTTTTAGGCGGGCGGTGTTTTACTGCTCTGTCTGCTCCTCTACATACTTTACCAGGTCACCGACCAGTTGAAATTTCTCAGCCTCTTCATCAGGAATCTCAATATCATATTCTTCTTCGATTGCCATAATGATTTCTACTGCATCAAGTGAATCTGCCTCCAGGTCCTTCATAAGGTTAGTCTCCATGGTGACCATTGCTTCATCAACGCTAAGCTGCTCCATGATGATTTCCTTGATTTTTTCAAATACCATTTTTATATCCTCCCAATTGTATTAATGAGTATATTTCCTAAATGTCATACCCCCGATTTACACGCTTATTATAGACAACTACAGCCACAAGTGCAACTGTTTTTTATGTGGATTTTTTTATTTGTTTTTCGTGAAAATTTACCCCTTTTCGGCTATCTCCATCCAACGGGCGTAGGCCTCCTCCAGTCGGTTTTTTTCTTCATTCATTGTCAAAGACAGTTGGGCTAATTTCTCGTGATTTGAAAGATTCTCCGGAAGACACATTTCCTCTTCAATTTTGCTAATGGAAGCCTCCAACTTCTCTATTTCTTCCATAAGAAGCCTGTTCTCCCTTTCCCTTCTTCTGGATTCCATATCCGCCTTTTTCTTCTGCTCCCTGGATTCACGGGCAGATACGTTTTGACTGCTGCCTTCCTCCCTATCCTCTTCTTTGCCAAAGGATTTTACATAGGCCTTTCCCGATTCTATCTGATTCTTTTTCTCTAGGTAATAGTCGTATTTGCCCAGATATTCCCTTAGGCCCCCTTCAGTTAACTCAAAAATCCTATCGGGAATTCTGCTTAGGAAATATCTGTCGTGGGTTACGGTTATAACCGTTCCGGGATATTCCATCAAAGCCTCCTCGAAGGCTTCCTTTGATGCTATGTCCAGATGATTGGTGGGTTCGTCCAGAATAAGAGTATTGGCACCGCTAAGCATAAGCTTAAGCAGAGAGAGTCTGGCCTTTTCTCCTCCGGACAGATCTCTCACGTAGGTAAATACTCTATCTCCCCTAAAGAGAAAACGTCCCAGAATATTTCTAACCTCACCATCCGTCATGAGTCTGTGGCGATTATGAATTTCATCCATTACCGTTAGGCTGTCATCCAGCAGCAACTGTCCCTGGTCATAATACCCCAGTTCCACATTGTGTCCCCTTTTGACATAACCTGTTTTCGGGGAAAGCTCCTCCATCATTACCTTTAGAAGAGTTGTTTTTCCTGTGCCGTTGTCACCTACTATGCAGATTTTTTCTCCTCGTTTTATATCAAAGTTAACATCCTTAAATAAGTCCCTTCCTCCTCCGGGATAACCAAAGGAAAGGTTCTCTCCCAGCAAGGTATCTGTGCCGCTTTGGAATCTGGGGCTAAAGTTAACCTTTATGGAGGACTGCTGAGGGCCGGGTTTTTCAAGCCTTTCCACATGGGCCAGTCTCTTCTCTCGAGACTGAGCTCTCTTTGCCAGCTTCTCCGTTCCTCGCTCCTTATAGGATCTGATTAAATCCTCCTGTCTTCTGATTTCCTCCTGCTGCTTGGTATATGCCTTTAGGGCAATATCCCTGTCCTGCTTCTTTTTCTCCGCATACTGAGTGTAATTTCCCTGATACACCTTTAGGCCGTGGTTTTCCACATCGAATACGTGAGTAACCAGGGTGTCCAGGAAATATCTATCGTGAGATATGAGGATAATGGTACCGCTATAGGCCTTAAGATACTGTTCCAGCCACTTAAGGGTTCCTATATCCAAGTGGTTAGTAGGCTCATCCAACATAAGGATATCCGGTTTTCTCAAAAGAAGACAGGCCAAGGCCAATCGGGTTCTTTCCCCTCCGGAAAGACTTCCCGTTAGCATATTATAACTTTCCTCACCAAAGCCCATGGAGGTCATTACTCCGGTTATTTCGCTTTTATATGTGTAGCCACCTTGTCTTTCAAAATGGCTTTGGAGAGCTGTCAGCCTATTCCAAAGTCTGTTTTGCTCTTTCTCATCCTTTGCTGCAGCGATTTCATCGTTTAAGGAAGATATTTCTCTTTCCATTTCATCCAGGCCGGAAAAGATTCCCGATACCTCCTGAAGAACGGTTTTATTGGGGTCAAAATAATCTCTCTGCTTTAGATATCCAAGGGAAGTATCCTTGGCAATAAAAAAACTACCGGTATCCTGTTCCAATTCACCGGTAAGCATATTCATCAAAGTAGTTTTCCCTGCTCCGTTCACGCCAACAATGCCGACTCTGTCGCCGGCATTTACATGGAACGAAACATTTTCAAGAATTACATCCGTGCCATAGGATTTTCCCAGGCCGGTACAGGATAAAACTATCATCTCTTTACCAATTAAATATTTTAGTTCTTATTTATTAAAGTGTGTTTTCCTAAATCAAATAAACTAGAAAGGCAAGTCCGCATAGGCATCTATGAGAAGATCGTCAGGACCTTCCTCTATATATTTGTAATAGGCAGCGGAACCAATCATGGCTGCATTGTCCGTACAAAGTCCTATTTCAGGAAGGTAGAGCTTGATACCTTCTTTTTCGCATTCCCGGGTTAGGGCTTCTCTTAATCTACTGTTGGCTGCCACTCCCCCTGCCACCACCAGTCTTTTTTCTCCCAGGGCCTTGGCTGCTTCTACGGACTTTGCCACCAGCACCTCCACCACGGCCTCCTGGAATCCTGCTGCAACATCTGCAGTATTAATGGCTCTTCCCCCTTGTTTCTCAGAGTTTACGTAATTGAGAACCCCGGTTTTGATGCCGCTGAAGCTAAAGTCAAAGCTGTCCTTCTCCAAATAAACCCTTTTAAAATGAATGGCCTCAGGATTACCTTCCTTTGCCAGTTTGTCGATTTTGGGACCACCGGGATAACCCAGGTCTATAACCCTTGCCACCTTGTCGTAGGCCTCGCCAACAGCATCATCTCTGGTTCCTCCCAGGACTTTGCATTTTGTATAACTTTCCATTTCCACAATATTGGTATGACCTCCCGATACAACCAAGCAAAGGAAGGGAGGTTCCAGGTGGGGATAGGTAATTAAATTGCTGCATACATGTCCATACATATGGTTTACCCCCACCAAAGGAATTCCTGTAGCCAGGGAATATCCCTTTGCTGCAGCAACTCCAATTACCAGGGCCCCAATAAGCCCGGGACCATTGGTTACGCCAATAAGGTCAATGTCCTTCCAACCTACTCCCGCATCCTTAAGAGCCTTATCCACCACCGGATTAATGTTTTTAAGGTGATGCCTTGAAGCGATCTCCGGAACCACGCCACCATAGGCTTCATGTATGGGTATCTGAGAACTGATAACATTGGAAAGAACCTGTCTGCCGCCATCTAACACGGCTGCAGCAGTTTCATCACAACTGGATTCAATTGCCAAAGTTAAAAATCTTTCCTTCATAATTATGTTCTCTAACTAATCTCTTTGCTCATAAGCAAAGCATCCTCTCCGTTTTCATAGTAATTTGGTCTTATACCGTCTTCCTTAAAGCCGGCGGACTTGTATAGAAGAATAGCAGGATCATTGCCCTTCCTTACCTCCAGGGTCCAGTATACCACCCCCAGCTCCTGGGTAATTTCCAATACTTCTGTAAGTATTCTTTTACCGATACCTCTTCCTCTGTAATCCGGATGAACTGCCACATTGTTAATTTGACATTCATTTCTCACCACCCAAATTCCCAGATAGGCAACTATGGTTCTAATCCCTTGTACTTCTATTTCTCCCAACAGATAGGAAGAAATAGGATTCTTAACCACGTCGTCCCTGATTAAATCCTCTGACCAGGGATCGGAAAAGCAGAGCCTTTCCAATTCCAAAAGGGTTGGTACATCTTTTTCTTCTGCTGTTCTAAAAAAAAAATCTTCCATGTTATGAATTGTGTTTAATGAATCGCGCCATTTTCTCTTCTCTGAGCTTTTGAAGAGTGCCATCCTTCAGTTTTTGTTCCGCCTCTGAAAGCCTCATATAATCCGGAAGAAGCTCCAAAGGAGAATTAAGAATCTCTCCTCTTTTATATTTTTCCAGGGCAAGTCTAACTACCATGTCTGCACTTTGATATCTAATATCTTCCCCTGCATATACTAAGGTCTTATTTTTCTCTCGTTCCTTAAGCTCCTCATCGTAGTAGTCAATTCCATCACCATAGAATATGGTTCCGGGATGTTCATCGGTAATTGTAAGGACATCCGTCAGCATATAAGGTCCGGGAGTAAGCAGGTCCTTCACCTGGTTTTCGGAATATGCGAATACTCCTCCATACACCTGACCCCTTCTGGCATTTAGAATAACTGCAACACTACTGTCTTTAGAAGTGCATCTTTCGCGAAAGAGTTCCAGGGTGGGTGCAGAAATAAGCGGAATTTCAAGGGCTTGGCCAATACTCCTGGCCAAAGTCACTCCAATTCTGATTCCCGTAAAGGAGCCGGGACCGATGGAGGCAGAAACTGCAGCAAGATTATCTCTCACTTTGCCTGTGGATATTTCCTCCTGCAGCAACCTTTCCCCCAGGGACGCAACATTTTTCAAATGACTCATGGGCTCGTTAATAAGGAGAGTCTTAACCTCTCCTGTTTCAATTTCTATTATTGCCGCCGATCCCAGGGGCCCTGTGGTTTCAAATCCTAAAATGTACATTTATATATTCTCTCTCCGGGATTATCTCCGTATTCCATAAAAATGCACTTGGTTTCATCCGGCAAAATATCCGCTATAATTTCCGCCCATTCTACAATGGCAATTCCATCTTTATAGAAATACTCCTCTATTCCCGTTTCAAATGCCTCTTCAGCTCCTTCGAGCCTATATGCATCAAAGTGATATAAAGGTATCCTGCCGCTATGATATTCGTTCACAATAGTAAAAGTAGGGCTTGTAATCAACTCAGTGATACCAAGCCCCTTTGCTATATACTTTGTTAAAGTTGTTTTTCCCGTTCCCAGGTCCCCCATGAGAGCCAGCACATCTCCGGCCCTTAAGGTTTCAGCCAGTTCCAGCCCAAAGGCCTCTGTGGCTTCCCGGTTAGGAATAAATACTTCCCTCATACTTTGCTACATTTCAAAATCCGGCTGAGTCAGTTTATAAATGGCATCAGCGTAGATTTTTGTCATGGTCTCCAATCTGTCCAGTGCCAATCTTTCATCCCTTTGGTGCATCAGATCCGGATCTCCCGGGAACAGGGCACCAAAGGCCACACAGTTGTTCATGGATCTTGCATAGGTCCCTCCTCCTATGGTGATGGGGCCGTTTTCCATGTCGCCTGTATTCTCTCTGTAGATTTCCATAAAGGTTTTAATCATTGGCGAATCCACATCGAAATAAATAGGTTCCTGGCTGGGATATTTAACTATTCCCAGGTCATATCTTCCTGCAATTTCAGATACATTAGGATAGAAATCCTCATCGGACTTTGTTACCGGATAACGGACATTTACGGATATGGTTATGGACTTCTTGTCAAAGCTGAGTACGCCCACGTTGAAGGTCAGCTTTCCGCTTTTTTCGTCCTCCAGCTGGCATCCGATTCTCTGGCCATATACATCATATCCAATATGCTTGTTATAAAAGTCCACAGTGTCGTTGATTTCTTCGTTGGCAAAATTAAGTTCTCCCAGGAATTCCATCAGCAGAGACACTGCATTAAGTCCCAATTCAGGGTGGGCTCCGTGGGCGGACTTACCTTCAAAGGAAACCTCATAGCTCTTTCCCACAGGCTTTCCTGTAATAATGGGTTCAATTCCGTTAATCTCCAAATGGGTGGCCTTAAAATCCTCCAGTTTCTCTTTGATCTTGTCGTAGGCACCCTTTTCCGTGGAATTCAGAAGGGCTCTGGCCTTTTCCGGAACCATGTTCTTGGCAGAACCCCCTTCCAGGGCTCTTAGATTTAACCCCTTGGCCTCTCTGTCATTTATCTTTCTAACAATGTCAAAATTGGCTATTCCCTTTTCTCCGTTGATTACAGGGAAATCTCCGTCAGGGGTGAAACCATAGTCCGGGGTTCCTTCCTTTTCCAGGTAGTAGTCCATTCCCTTCCAATTGGTTTCTTCATCGCAGCCCAGTATGACTCGAATATTCTTTGCCGGGGTATAGCCCACTTCCTTTAAAGCCTTCATGGCAAAGAGAGCTGCCACCACCGGTCCCTTGTCGTCGGTGGTTCCTCTTCCGTATATGTATCCATCGGACACGGCGCCGCTATAGGGCTCAAAACTCCAGCCCTCTCCTGCAGGCACCACATCCAGGTGCCCCAGAATACCCATGGTCTTTGGCTTTTCTTCACCTTCCTCCAGGGGAGCAAGCCAATCGATGTGTCCTCCGTAATTGTCCACGTTTTTGGGGACAAAGCCCATTTTTTCCCCTTCTTCCAGGGTCAAGGCCAGGGAATCATACACCCCTTTACCAAAGGGATATACCTCCCCATTGGGTCCTTTTTCTTCAGGACGTTCTTCGCTGTTTAACTGTATCAGTTTCTGGAGAAAACTAATTTCCTCCTCCATATTTGCCTCTATCTTTGCCAAATAGTCCTTTTTTTCCATCGTTTCTTACCTTTATTCTACTGCCTCTATTATTCTACTGCCTCTACGCCTTTTAAGTCCGGGCATGCCTGGGCCAAAATCTGCTGAACTACGTGAGTTAAGGTCATTCTGGCTCCGGGGCATCCTGCACAATGACCCTGAAGTCTTACTCTAACTACGTCATCTACAACATCTACCAGCTCAATATCCCCACCGTCTCTCTGAAGGATGGGTCTGATCTGATCCAAGGCTTCAGTTACATTTTTTGTTTCAATAGCCATTATTATTCTCCCTTTCTGCTACCTTTTATTTTTGTTGATAGTAACACAACTATCTCTATACATTCATTACTATATACTGTATAATATGTAGTATATTTACACCTACAAGTATACTACAAACATTTGATTTGTTAAACAAAGAAATGTAAATATATATGTAGGGGGAAAGAAAGGATATTGTCATGACAGCAAGCGAAAGACGCAATGCTATTTTAAGTGCCCTGGTAACGGCAGGTTCGCCGCTTACCGCTTCATCCTTAGCATCCATGTTTGATGTAAGCAGACAGATTATCGTAGGCGATATATCTATCCTGAGAGCTTCAGGACACTTTATCGAAGCCACATCCAGAGGCTATATCATGGGTGACGACAGAGCCACCTTCCCGTTTGTGGGTGTTATAGTTTGTAAACATGATGCAGCAGGAGTAGCAGAGGAATTAAACGCCATTGTTGAATGTGGCGCTACTTGTATTGATGTAACCATTGACCACGCAGTTTATGGCGAGATAACCGGTAAGCTTGATATCAGCACCAAGTTCGATGTAAGACTCTTTGCTGAAAGAATGTCCGGAGAAGACAGACCATTAAGCACCCTTTCCGGTGGTCTCCATATGCACAAGATTGGCTGTCAGGACGCCGAGACCTTTGGCAGAGTATGTGATGCCTTAAGAAAAGTTGGGGTTCTTGTAGAAGACTGATAATAGTTAGAATACCCTAACATTTCAATATTCTAGAAAATTTTTGATTTTGATTATCATTTTTTGTTTACAAGGAATCATTTTGTGGTAGAATAAAAATATCACAAGATGATTTTTTTATTTAGCAAATGAAATATTTAGGAGGAAACAATTATGAAATGGGTATGTTCAGTTTGCGGACACGTTCATGAAGGCGATCAGCCACCACAGGAGTGTCCTGTATGTAAGGCACCTGCCGAAAAGTTTACACAGCAGAATGAAGGCGAAATGACCTGGGCTGCAGAGCATGTTCTGGGCGTGGCACAGGGTGCACCGGAAGACATTATGCAGGGTCTTAGAGAAAACTTCACTGGAGAATGTACTGAGGTTGGCATGTACCTGGCAATGAGCCGTGTAGCTTTTAGAGAAGGATATCCTGAAATCGGCGAATATTGGAAGACAGCTGCTTTTGAAGAAGCTGACCACGCATCCAGATTTGCAGAACTTCTGGGAGAGGTTCTCTCAGACTCCACCAAGAAAAACCTTGAGATGAGAGTAGATGCTGAGAACGGAGCAACACAGGGTAAATTCGATCTAGCCAAAAGAGCAAAGGAAGAAGGTCTTGATGCTATTCATGACACCGTTCACGAAATGGCCAGAGACGAGGCAAGACACGGAAAAGCCTTCGCCGGACTTTTAAAGAGATACTTTGGCTAAGCCGCAGAATCGCAGTCAGCCAAAAATAGCTACTTTGCCTAAAGAATAGAATCGTAGCAAGTAAATAAAAATTAATCTACATTAGTAGATCCAACTAAAAGGAGCCACCTAAGAGGTGGCTCCTATTTTAGATTATAATATATAACCTATAGTTTATAATCAATCATCGTCATCGTCGTATTCGTATTCATCATAATCGAAGTCAAGGATTGCTCCGGAATACGCATCTACTTCTACATCATATTCTGCCTTACCTGCCACATAGAATTCGATGTCGTATTTCATTGTGCCGTCATCTCTTTCCAGTTTAACTTTTTCGAATACTACTGATCCAGCTGATACCCCTGCTCTGCCTAAGGCTATGGATTTGGCAGACTCGCTGCTGATGGTGCTGGGCTCTGCCGGTGCCGGTGCCGGTGTTGGAGCCGGTGCCGGGGTCGGAGCCGGTGCCGGGGTCGGAGCCGGTGCCGGTGTTGATGCTGCAGGCTTGCTGCCGGCAGAACTATTGGAAGAACTGCTGGTTGAACTATTAGAAGCACTGCTGGCTGAGCTGCTGTTAGTCTTGCCGCCGGAAGAGCTTCCGGAAGAACCGGAGCTGGCGGGAGTGCTTGGAGCTGCTGCAGTGGAACTACCTGAACCGGAGGTTCCTGTTGAGGAAGAGGCTGCATTGCTTCCACCTTCCGCGGTTTTTGCTGCAAGAGCATACTCTATTTCGTCTTCCTTTTCCCAGTTTTCAAAGCCTTCCTCCAAGACTGTACCGGTGGTTGCATCGATTTCATATCCGTATTCGGCTTTTCCGTATACATAGAAATCTATGTCGTAAACTGTTCTACCGTCATCTCTCTCAAGTTTTGCTTTACTGAATACCACATCCGCTTCCTTTAATCCTGCATTGGCAAGGGCTATTTCCTTGGCCTTTTCTATTCCTATGATATCCGTTGCAGGAAGGTTGTTTAATGTCTGACCTTGGGGCTGTGTTATGGTAACTGCATTCCCTTGATTATTGAAGGCGCCGTTATACACCTTTTCAGTGCTCTTATCCAACACATATCCATTGGATGAATCCACCACATAGTCATATTCTGTTCCGTCTACATTGAATTCAATTTCATATACGAATTTTCCATGATCAAAATCGAATTCTATCTTTGTTACAAACACCTCATCAGGTGATACACCTGCGTCCACACAGGCAAAGTTTACTGCATCGTTTTCCGTAATTGCGTTGCTTCTTGCAATCTGCCCTGTGGCGTATACTCCGCTACTTCCCAGAAGCACGATACCCGCCAATGCAATTGCTGCTATTGTTGTCTTTTTCATAGTACCTCCTTCGGGGCCAACCCCCTTATCATAGGTCTAGTTTAAAGAATGATTATTAAAATATTATTAGCGAAGAAAATATCTTAAAATGTTTTTCCGTTGGTTTAGACTATTTAGATCCTGTCAGTTGCATAAAGGAATTCTGACTCTGAATATACTTCCCTGCTTTTCTTCGCTCTCCACTTCTATTTCTCCCTTATGGAGCTCAACTATTTTCTTTACCATTGAAAGCCCCAGGCCTGTTCCCTGAATGCTTCTGGATGAGTCGCTTTGGAAGAATCGATCAAAGATTTTCTCCTGGTCTTCCTTTGATATTCCGATACCGTCATCTATTATGGCCAGTTCCGCATCCTCTCCCACCTTATCTAGCTTCACTCTTATATTTCCGTCCTGTACTCCATATCTGTAGGCATTGCTAATGAGGTTCTGAAGCATTCTTGTAAGCAGCACTTCGTTTCCATTTACCTTTAACCAAGGCTCAACGTTTACCGTTAGATGAATATTCTTTTCCCCTAACAAAGTCATCTGATCGGATATTTCTGTAACCAGCCTGGAGATATCCAGTTTCTCCATTTCATATCTGTCGGATTTCTGATCCATTCTGGTATAGTCCAGCATATCTCCTAAAAGGTCGTTCATTCTGTGACTTTGCTTGTGGATTACCTCCATGGCATCAATATATTCCTCAACACTTCTTTCCTTCTCCAGCGTATACTCTGCTTGAGTCATTATTACCGCTGTAGGTGTTCTCAGCTCATGAGATGCATCGGAGGTAAATTGCCTCTCGGAATTAAAGGCTCTTTCCAATCTGTCCAGCATGCCGTTAAACATAACTGCCAGATGTCCCACCTCGTCTTGAGTATTCTTCACTTCTATCCTTCTCTTAAGATCATATCCTTCGGATATTTGCTCTGCAGTCCTCTCTATACTTCTAAGAGGAGCAAAAAGCTTATCTATTAAGAAGTATGCCATCACCAGGCAAAGCAGTAGGAGCACCGGAATGGCTATTAAAGAAATGCGGGTCATTTCATTAAGTTGGGCCACGCTGTTGGTTCTGGAAAGAATTCCTCTTATCCACAAGGTGGCACCATCGGGAGTCTCTATGTTAAGCTGCCTGTCATAAATATCGTACTGCTCGCCGTTTACCTTTATGGACCAAATTCTTGAGGCTGCAAATCCCGTATCATTAATATGCTTCTCCAGGGGATTCTCTCCGTAGATCATGGATCCATCCGATTCATATAGGGCAGCATGTACATCGTTTATCTTATCCAGAAAGTCATTGTCTATCTGAAGATATCCATCTCCATATTCAATAAACATACTTCCCACCGTTGCTTCCGGCTTTTCCTTTGGTTCCACATAGGCAATCTTATTTGTGTTTTCCTCCACCATTCCTATGAGGTAATTTCTTATGGTACCCCTTAGGACCACGCTGCTGGCAAATCTGGAAATGAGAAAGGTCAGTCCAGCCGTAATTAGAAGCATGATTGTAAAGCCTATCATTATTTTGAATCGTATGCTTTTATTCCTCATTTATCTAACTACTCCTCATCTACCTTCAACATATATCCACTTCCCCTCACTGTCTTAATCAATCTTTTATCAAAGTCATCATCTATTTTTCTTCTTAAATAGCTTATATATACATCCACCACATTGGTTCCTCCTTCATAATCAAAGTTCCAAATATGGTCTTCAATTTTCTCTCTGGTTAGCACCACGTTTTTATTATGCATCATATATTCTAACAAGGCATATTCCTTGGGAGAAAGGTCTATATTCTTTCCTCCCCTGGTTACCTTATGTGTTGCAGTATCCATAACCAGATCTGCTGCCTCCAGCTTGCTGCTGATTGACATAGTTCTGCTTCTGGTAAGAACTCTGACCCTTGCCAATAGTTCTTTTATGGAAAAGGGTTTTACCAGATAATCCTTTGCTCCCAGGTCCAAACCCATTACTCTGTCATTCACCGAATCCTTGGCAGTAAGAAATAGTACCGGCACATCGATTCCCTTTTCTCTAATTTTGGTTAAGACCTGAAATCCATCCATATAGGGCATCATCACGTCCAGAATCGCTCCATCGTAGTCTGTGGATTCCAAATACTCAAAGGCCGCTTCTCCATCATACACAGAGTCCACACTATATCCTTCCTCTGTTAATCGCCTTGTTATTATGTTGTTCAAATCCCTTTCATCTTCAGCAAAAAGAATACGCATACTTTGTACCTCCACACATTATGCTTCTAAGCATATATTCTATTATATCCTACATTAATACCCTTTTATTAGTAAAAGATTAGAATCCTTAATAATTCTTTTTCCCCTTGATAATTCACGCCCCTGAGTAATTCCCCGGGCCACCATTGTCTCAACTAAAAGCAAAAGAGCGCAAGTCCTAAGTGCGCTCTTTTACCGGCTTTGTTCATCATAATTAAGTGTGAAGGAGAAGTATGAAACTTATTTCTTTCCTAAATATGCTTCCTGAATACTTGGGTCCTTAATTAAGTCTGCCGCCTTACCGTGCTGCTTAATTACACCCTGCTCCAATACATAGGCCTCATCTGCAATTGATAAAGCCTTAAAAGCATTTTGCTCTACCAGAAGCATTGTCTTACCCATAGCCTTTATTTCTTTGATGATATCAAAGATTGTATTGATAAGCAGCGGGGCAAGACCCAGAGAAGGTTCATCCAACATGATAAGCTTAGGTGATGCCATTAGGCCTCTACCCATGGCCAGCATCTGCTGCTCACCGCCGGATAGTGTTCCTGCTCTTTGCTTCTCTCTTTCCTTAAGCCTGGGGAACAATTCATAAACGTGATCAAAGTCTTCTTTAATTCCCTTGGTATCGTTTCTGAGATATGCTCCCATTCTAAGGTTTTCTTCCACCGTTAGGTTGGCAAATATGATTCTGCCTTCCGGTACCTGTACCACACCCTCTTTAACAACCTTATGAGGATGAGTGGAAAGCTTTTCTCCATTAAGTTCAATAGTACCCTGGTATTTAACCACACCACTGATGGCGTTCAAGGTGGAGGATTTGCCGGCACCATTACTTCCTATAATGGTAACGATGGAGCCTTCTTCAACATCGATATCGATGCCGCGAATAGCGTGGATACCGCCGTAATGGACGTTTAAATCTCTTACTTTAAGCATTTCCATCCTCCTCCTTTCCAAGATAAGCTTCTATAACCTCCGGATTGTTCTGAATCTCTGAAGGAACACCTTCTGCCAGGAACTTACCAAAGTTCAGTACATACATTCTGTCACATAGATTCATAATAAGGTCCATGTGGTGCTCGATAATAAGTACTGTAAGATCAAACTTATCTCTGATTTCTTTTACCAGGTCTACCAGAGCAAAGGTTTCCTCCGGGTTCATACCTGCTGCCGGTTCGTCCAGCAGAAGGAGCTTGGGATCCAAAGCCAGGGCTCTGGCGATTTCCAGCTTTCTCTGAAGTCCGTAAGGAAGGTTTGCTGCCTTCATATCTCTGTATTCCCAGAGACCCATCATCTTAAGTAGGTTCTCTGTTTTTACGTTAAGTTCAACTTCTTCTTTATATTGTTTCTTAAACCAAGGGTAAACTATGTTGGTATAAGGAACCTTTCTTGGGAAGAAGGCACTTATAAGTCCATACTTGGCACTCTTATGGCAAGCAGTAAGAACATTGCTGTATACTGTTGCATTCTTAAAGAGTCTGATGTTCTGGAAGGTTCTTGTAATACCCAAGTTGGCGATATCGGAAGGTTTCTTTGGCTTGAATATAAATCTTCTCTTTATATCATCAAAGAATCCTGTACCGTAGGGGTCAGCCACTGCCAAAGTAATGGCAGGTTTAACTGCAGTAGGTGTATCTCCTGAATTGTCATCACCGTAGATTATTTCACCTTCAGTAATGGTGTAAACCCCTGTTATTAGGTTGAAGATAGTGGTCTTTCCTGCACCGTTAGGTCCAATGAGACCATAGATTTCACCTTCGTTTATGGTGAAGCTAACATCTCCCACAGCTGTCAGTCCGCCGAAGCGTTTGGTGACGTTCTTAAGTTCAAGCACTTTTCCCATTACGCTTCGCCTCCTTCCAAGGATCTTATGGCCTGGCTGCCATGGATCTCGTCATATTCTTCACGTTTTCGCCTGACCTCCTCCGCCAGTTCAGGCGAGGCCGCGGCAATTTCGTTAAGTTCCAACCCTTCGCTGTCTTTGCCAATACCTTTTATTCTTCTCAGGATTCCTGAGGGGCTAAACTCTATACCACCCAGTAGTCCCTGAGGTCTAAATACCATTACCAATACTACGGCCAAGCCATAAACAACCATTCTCCATGTGCTGAATTCTCTGAAGAGTTCCGGCAGGAATGTCAGGAAGAAAGCACCCACTATGGAACCGGTTATGGATCCCAAGCCTCCGATAATAACCATGATGGTCATTTCCGTTGACTTTGTTAACTGGAAGTTAAGTGGTTGAATGAAGGATAGTCTGTGAGCCCAAAGAGCTCCGCCGATGCCGGCATAGAGAGCACTGATCGCCAGGGATCTCATCTTATATCCAAATACATTTATTCCTATGGACTGGGATGCCAGTTCTTCCTCACGGATAGCAATCATATTGCGTCCATGGCGGGACTTAAGAAGGTACCACATGAAGATAGCACCGATAACTACAAAGCAGAATACGGGAATCAATGTACTCTTCTGAGGAATACCGGACATACCTCTGGCACCACCCAGAAAATCTAGGTTATTAAGAAGCAATCGTATGGACTCACCAAAGCCCAAGGTGGCAATGCAGAAATAGTCTCCCTTCAGATTAAGGGTAAGAGCCCCAATGAAGAAGGACACCAGCATTGCTACAATGCCTCCTCCCAGAACGGCAAATACAAAGGGAACATGGGCCATGGTAGATAGTGCACCTGCTGTATATGCCCCTATAGCCATGAATCCGGCATGACCGAAGGAGAAGAGTCCCGTAAATCCGGTAAGCAGGGATAGTCCCATTACTACCATCATATTTATTCCACAAAGGATGAGGATACTCTCAATATATGACCAACCAATATTCATATCTTCACCCCCTATGCCTTATCTTCAGTCATCTTGCCCATTAGGCCGGATGGCTTAACTACCAAAACAATAACCAAAAGTACATAGGCAATAAGGTCTCTGTATTGGGATGCAATATAGCTGGAACCAAAGGTTTCTATCAGTCCCAAAAGAATAGATCCTATTACAGCTCCCGGCAGGCTTCCCAAGCCGCCAAATACTGCTGCAACGAAGGACTTGTTGGTTATTACACCCATCTGAGGATAAACCTTGTATCTCATTCCGTACAAGGTACCTGCAAGACCTGCCAATATACCGCCCAGTAGGAAGATAGTGAATATAACACGGTCAACGTTTACACCCATCAGTGTGGCTCCCTTTGAGCTATATGATGCACCTCGGATTCCGAGGCCGATTTTTGTCTTTTCCAGAATTAATACGAGGATCAGAAGACTGACTGCCGCAATAACGAACATTAAAATGTCTATCTTACTGATCATCAGTTTTCCACCGCTCAGAGAAATAGACGGATTCTGAAAGATGGAAGGATAGGTTTTAAAGTTTGGACCAATGGTTGCAACTACCAGGTTTTCAATAAAGATAGATGCACCCATGGCAGCTATAATAAAGTATAGACTCGGCGCGTTTCTGAGTCTTAATGGTCTATATGCGAATCTCTCCAATATAACTGCAATTGCACCGCATCCCACAGAAGAAATAATAAAGGCAATTACAGGGTTTGGAACAATTAGCGTAGTAGCAAAATATCCAAAATAAGCCCCCAGCATGATTACGCTTCCGTGAGCAAAGTTGGAGAAGTTTAGTATACTATAGACCAATGAATATCCTACAGCCATCAGAGCATAAATACTTCCGATGGAGAGTCCATTTATCAGTTGTTGAAGAAATACATTCATGTTTCTACTCCATGACTTTGGTATAACTTAGAAATTAGGGGCGATCTTATATGACCGCCCCTTTTTGATGATTTATTAATTCTACAGTGGGCTGTACTTCTCAACGAAGGTCTCAACATTGACCTGGTTAGCTTCATCATATACATATGTCTGGATGGAAGCTTCCTTGCCAACTGGGTTGTGATCTTCTTCAGAAATCTTGATGTGTCCTGTGAGACCATCAACCTCAACCTTTGTAAGCTGTGCTGCTACTGCTTCGTGCTCATCTGTTCCTGCTGCTTCAACAGCTGCACACCAGAGAAGGAATGCGTCGTGAGCCATGTAAGCGTTGATTTCGATTGTAGCATCTGCACCATACTTTTCATGGTATGCATCCTGAAGTGGCTTGAGAGCCGGATCGGAAGCATCATAGTGGTTACATACATAGGAACCTGCAAGTCTTGGTCCGGACATCTTGTTAACGTCCTCAGACTGCCATGTGTCACCACCAAGGAGAGTTACATCATCGAGACCAAGTTCTGCAACCTGAGGTACGATGGTGTAAATGTCACCATTGGATCCTACTGGCATAAGCATGCAGTCAACGCCTGCATTCTTAATGTCTGTAAGCTGTACACGGAAGTCCTGATCGCCGGCACTGTATGCCTTTTCGATTACAACTTCGCCGCCCAGCTTTTCGAATTCTTCTTTGAAGTACTGCTTGAATCCTTCAGAATAGTCGGAACCCTGGTCATAAAGAACAGCTGCTTTTCTCTTTCCAAGCTTGTCATAAGCATAGGAACCTACAACTGCACCCTGATATGGATCGATGAAGCATACACGATAGTTGTACTCATTGAGAACTCCATTGTCCACAGTTACTCTTTCACCGGTAGCAACTGTTGCTATACCGGCTGTCTTAGCAGAAGTAAGAATCGGTGTCATAGCAATAGCCTGTCCGGAAGAGTTAGGTCCGATGATAGCAGATACGTTGTCCTGAGAGGTCAATCTTGTTGTTACGTTTGGAACCTCGTCAGCCTTTCCCTGTGTGTCATACTTAACAAGCTCAATCTGCTTGCCAAGGAGTCCACCCTCTGCGTTCTTCTGTTCAATAAGCATTTCCAATGTCTGGCTTTCGCAGGTACCCCATACAGCACCATCACCTGTAAGAGCACCAAGCCAACCAAGTTTGATGGTGTCTCCACCGCCGGAGGAGCTGCTGTCTCCACCACTACTGTTTCCGCCGCAAGCTGCAAGACCAAATACTAATACGCAGGCAAGCAATACGGCCAATACTTTCTTTAGCTTCATTTCATTCTCCTTTCTCAATAACGAATCCCGCAAGTTGTCACGGAGCATGGCTCCTGCAACTGGTTAGATTAGAGCTGTGGGCTAAATCATAGCTTTGACCAGCTCACAAGCTCCCAGGGCGCCGGCCCTGGGAGCCGTACGCGCTAAAACTATACTTGTATTATAGCCATCTGCTTCAATTTGCTTCACAAGGCTTCACAAATTTTCGCACTGCATAATTATACATACTTATAATTATAAATGCAATTTTTTTCATGGAATAAATTTATTTTTCTTATGTGTTATAATGTATACATGAATAAAAACGCCCGACTTTTTTTAATGGTGGCTGTAAGCTCCCTGGCTTCACAGATTTCACTTAATATGTTCCAAAGCGGATTCATTTTAGCCATGTCACCTCTTATGATGTGCGTTTTTTTGTACCTATTTAAGGATTTGGATTCCTTTAAGGCCATTTGCCTTATGACATTTTTCTCCCCTTTGGTCCGATTCCTGGTGGAACTAATCAAAGGAGGATCCTTCGGGAATACCTTCCTATATGTATTTCCCGACACGGGCTTTTTCTTCGGCTTTGCTCTGGCCTATACATATATAACCAATAAGCTGGGGTATTCCCCCTATCATTTCTTTTATATACGAATAGTCATCTGTGATTTCCTGGGGAACTGCCTTGAACAGACCCTTAGAGTAATGTTCTCCCTTACCTCCTACTCTCTGGATAGCTTTGCTACCTTTGCCGTAATTGCACTGATTAGAGGGTTTATTGTTATTTTGGTTTGCATAGCCACAGATGCATATATGTCCCTTTTGGAGAAGAGAGAACACGAGGAGAATTATAAAAGGTTGGTTCTCATGGCCTCTACCTTCGAAAGCGAAGTGTATTCCATGAGAAAAAACATGAATGAAATTGAAGACATCATGACCAATGCCTTTTCTTTATATCAGAATCTCAGTGATGAAGCCTATCCTGCGGAGCTAAAAAACAAGGCCCTTATGATAGCAAAGGATATACATGAGGTAAAAAAGGGATACAGGCGAGTAATCCAGGGGCTTCAGGACAATTTCCTGTCGGATTTCACCGACGACAGCCGCCTCTACATAAGTGACCTTCTTAAGATTCTGTCCATTGATGTGGACAGATCCCGGGAGGAAGAAGGAATAAATCTTTCCTTCAGGTCAAGCTTTGAAACCAATTATTCCATTCAAAAGCACTTTGCCTTTATGAGTATAATCAGAAACTTTATATCCAACAGCATTGACGCCCTTTCCCTAATGCCCAAGTCTCATCACGGAGAAATCTTTCTCCGCTGCAGAGATATGACAAAGGAAGGCATTAAATACTGTGCCATAGAAATTAAGGATAATGGTCCTGGCATACCGAAAGATGAATTGGAATACATCTTTGTTCCCGGCTATTCAACCAAATTCGATGAGGATACCGGGGATATTAATCGAGGGGTAGGCCTTACCCTGGCAAAGGATTTAATAGAGGATCAATTCCATGGTTCTATAGAAGTTGACTCCAACCCAAAGGGTACCCTTTTCACCCTTTGGTTTCCGGTGGATAAGCTAATAGAAAATGTAAACAGCTATAGTAATTTTGGACCATCCATAAATTCAGAGGACAACGTGGAGTTATATGAAACAGTATCTAGAGGTGACAAATGAAATTCTATGTATTGGACGATTTAGTAGCGTCAGTAAAAGTTCTTGAAAACATTATAGAGACAAAGAATCTGGGAGAGGTGGTAGGATCCAGTACAGATGTGGAAAAGGCCATTCCTGAAATTCTGGCAAAGGAACCGGATATTGTAATGGTGGATCTTCTCATGCCAAAAAAGGACGGCATTACTGTAGTAAGGGAAATAAGAGACGTTAATCCTGATATCAGCTTTATTATGGTTTCCCAGGTGGCGGATAAGAATATGATCCAGGACGCCTATGAAGCAGGAATAGAATTCTTCATTACCAAACCCAATAACAGAATAGAAATCGAAAAGGTTATTAATAACGTTATAGAGAAACGCCAGATGGCAGAGGTCCTTAAGGGAATTAGAAATGTTATAGGAGACGATAAAGTTGCTTCCGGCGGCAGCGAGCAGCCTGCCTCCTCCACTGTCTCTCCTCAGGAGGCCATTCTTACCAAAACCAGAAGAATTCTTGGAACCATCGGCATGCTGGGAGAAGCAGGCACCAAGGATATTATGTCTGTAACAGAAATGATGATAAACAACGGCGAAAGTTATACCAGCAAGATTACCCTAGATAAGTACGCCCAGTCCTTGGACTCCGATCCCAAAATCGTTAAGCAGCGTATACGTAGGGCAATAAAAAAAGGCCTTACAAACGTGGCCTCTCTTGGTGTAGAAGACTACTATAACGATAACTTCAGCGAATATGCAAATACTCTATTTAACTTTGAAGCCGTTCGCAGCGAAATGGATTTAATACGAGGCAAATCCCAGTACGGAGGTAGTCCCTCCATCGATAAATTCTTTGAAGGCCTTGAGCTTTTGTGCAACGAAGCCTAACCCTCTTCTCTAGCGAGAAATCTCCAAAGCAAATTCCTTTGCTCTATTAAGTATATCCGGAACCTCTTTGATGGAGCCGGGATTATTGGCAGTTTCCAAAAGAGCAAAATGAGCCGGAAGAGTAAATCCCTTGTTGCAATTCATGGCACCTATTATCTGCTCAGCCAGCAGCTCTCCGCCACTATAACCTGATACAATAAGAGCATGAATCTTCTTATCTCCAAAACTATTGTTATAAAAGAGAGCGGTTAGACGATTGAACATGGCCATCATATTAGCGCCTACTGAATCGTTGTAGTTGGGGCATACCAGAATTAAATGGTCACATTCAAGAATCGCAGGATATACCTGCTCCACCATTACCCCGCCATAGAAGCATTCTCCGTTTTCTCCAAAGTGTTTGCAGGTATCAAAGCCGCAGCCTCTGCAGTCTATTATTTCACCGTTTCTGATGGAAATTTCCTGATAGTCCACCTTATCTTTAAGGTTAGCCTTAACCATATCCAAAAGCATTAAACTGTTGGAAGTCTCTCTGCTGCTTGCATGAATGGCTAATACTTTTTTTCTACCTTGAATTTCCGTTGGTTCAAAATCTTCCAATCTATCTAAGAGCTCCGCCACCGATTCCTTATAGGCAGAATAATTATCCGTTCCCTTTATGGATGCCATGGTATTGAAGTTGTATAAATCTCCCGTTGCCTCAACCAAAGGACGTCCCGGAAAAGTACATCCCGCCTGATTAGCAGCAAAGATAATTCTTCTTGCCAGCCCCTTGGTAAAAAGAGAACCCTCTCCATCCACTACGATAGCCCCCTTTACTCCCTTAAGAAGAGAAGGTCTATCCATTAGGGATGAGATTAAATCCTGCCACTCAGGAGCATATCCATTCTTGGTAATACTTACAGCAAAGAAAACCCTTTCTATCTCCCCGGAAAGAGCAGTAAGCAAAAAATCGGATACACTCTTAATTCTTTTAAACTCTCGTCCACCCATGGTGGCCTTTAGTATATCCGTTAATCTATCGGGCCCCTTTTCTTCGGGAGCTCTATGATCCAAACGCAATACATGTATCATATGTTTTTCCTGTTCCAATACAGTAATCAGTATCCTACTAATCCAAAAGATTGTTATAGGCAGCCAGTATTCTATCGTATAAGCTGTCCGGCAGTTCCGGGTCCTCGTACTCTATTCCGTAGGGCGTCAATCTACTTAAAACTCCCATATAGGCTCCCCTGTCCTCTTCAGTTCCAAAAAATACAGAACCATAGCACCACTCACCTCTTAAGGTAAGCAGAATTGAAAGAGCGGCAGATGAAATTGCCGGAGCCAGGAATGGCTTAAATCCCAGGTCTCTTACCCTCATATTGGCTTCCACCGTTAGCTTAGTCAGTTCCTTTGAAATCTCATCATCGTAATTATCTATACTGTTGGCGATTACCAGGTCCTGACCATGGGGACCAAAGGCTCGACCCTCCGTTAGATAGGAAGAGAATCTCTCATCCCTCATGGCATAGTATCTTGCTCTTGCCGCCATAACTCCCAGGCCAAAGCCCCTTACCCTTCCGGGTTCCAAACCGGCAGCCTTTTCCATTCCTCTGCAAAGCTGATCCACCGGATCCGACACCACACATACAAGCCCATTAAATGGCTTATCAGCATTCTCGTTATATTTTTTTAGATTTCCCCCTATTACACTTACCAATTCCAAATTGGCCTTAAGCTGCATCATGCGCATATCCCCTTGGGCTCCTACAGCGGGAACGCCTTTGCTGGCGCAAAATATGAGAACATGGCAATCATATAAACTGTCTTCGTCGAGAATCTTCACGGGAGGCATTTCATTGGCATGGGTGGGAGGATAATACATCTGATTAAACTCCATTTCGAGACGCTTTAGCTGGTCACCGTTTACATCAAAGATTCCTATTTCTTCAATAACGTCTCCACCTAAAAGCTTTAGTCCCATCAAAACATTGGTGCCCACATCTCCCAGGGCAATAATATTTACCTTCATTTTATTCTTGTTTGATAAGAAGGAATTTATTCCGTTGGTTTCCAATGAAATAGGATCTTTATTAAATACCTCCCTGGTAATATCCGATAGTTTTTTCACTGCTTCTCCTTTTCTACTGCTCATTCATTTTAGGAATCTCCCCATTTAAGCCTGGATAATCTTTCTATGTCGTTATCCAAGAAATTGGTAGGTTCCAAATTCTCATCAAAGGTAACTCCCCTATCCGTCTCCGGAATTCTGGGTCTTGTAATTACTTCTCCCAATCTCTTTAATGTAAGTTTCCTTTCAAAGAGCTTTTGATATTCTCTCTCCAGGGTTCCCATTATCAGCCTGGCATTCTTAAGACATACTTCTGAATACATGAAGGAGGCTTCTTCATCTCCTCCCGCCACAAAACCGGGCTTAATATACGGAAGTATCAAATTGGCTGCAGCGCTTCGCCCGTCCTTTCTGCCCTCTGCCGAGGCCAAGCTGTCTCCTCCAATATAGGGGTAGCAGTCTCTTTCATTAAACCATATTTCCAGCTTTGGCAGGAAGTAGGCGCTTTCAACTGCTATATTATTTGCCTCCATTTTATCTACAGCATTTCCCGTCATTACACCTACAAGCACTTCCTTCACCTGGCAGCCAACCTTATTAAGAAGGGGTCCCAGTATATTTACTCTATGGCTCTTGTGAAGCAGGTCATCAATGAGAATCACAGGACGATTAAAGGACTTTATCATTTTAGCCTGGGTTTCCAAAGGAGAATAATTATTTGCTTCCGCTATGGTAAATCCCTTTACATTTCTATTAAAGAATTTTTCTATATATAAGGTCTTGGTTACAGTATTTGGCACAAGAACATCTCCCAGGGCCTTTCCAAAGGGAACTACCATATAGGGACCCTTTTGGCTCTTTCCGTCTTCAGTGGAAACACCGTTTAAAGCGCAGGCCTTGGCTATTATCTTATTCTGGATTGCACTGGTATTAAAGGAAAGAATAAGCTTGCCGGGATAAATCTTTGCCAGCACCGAAAGAAGATTGTCGTGAGCCTGGGATACCGCATCTAATACCGCATCATTCTTGTTAAAGGGTGCCTTTAGAACCGTTTCCACATCCTTAAAGATTACAACAGGAGCTTCCATTGCCACTGCGTAGGTGGGTTTTGTATTTGGAATTCCACTGTCGTAATAACCTTGTACTCTTCCTGCAATGTCTATAAAGCCTTGTTTCTTTAAGCTGGTTATAATGGCTTCATCATAACCTCTCTCACAG
Source organism: Bacillota bacterium (assembly GCA_017941085.1). Taxonomy (GTDB): domain Bacteria; phylum Bacillota; class Clostridia; order Peptostreptococcales; family Anaerovoracaceae; genus Eubacterium_B. The sequence continues at coordinate 34,192 of JAGAXF010000020.1, read as the reverse complement.
ATTGGATGATAAATGGCATAGTCATGGTCTCTGGCAATGAGCTCCGTTAAAAGCTCAGTAATCAGCATCTGACTGATTCCGGATACCCCGGAGTTTTCATCTGCGTAGAAGAAGCCTATGGAATAAATGCTGCTTCCTGCCAAGGATCTAATTCTTGCAGCCAAATCCTCACTTCCGAATTCCGAAAGAATATTTCTGGTGCCCACCTTGTGACAAGCAGCATAGGCTATAACCTTATTGTCCAAAGCAGCATCTGTAATGTATATGGATTTTGTCTGCTCATTGGCCACGTAGGTCTGGAGGGCATCCAAATCGTAGCCCATATTGTCCAGTTCATCAAAGATGGAATCCAGGGTTTCCGGGCCACGATGCTCCAGGTTGGTAATCTCTATTTCCCTGGATTCAATTACATGCTTATATGTAGGCTCCCTTAGGTACATATTGTTTTCATAGATGTAATTCTGAGCCACGGGGTCTATTATATTGCTTATATCTCTGTTTAAATCTATATTCTCTCTTATTCTGGTGGAGCTTATATCCTCGTAGAACTTGTCCAAAGTAAGCTCTATCACATCGCCGGTTATTGGATAGTTTCTGCTGGTTTTGTCTCCGACATTTTCTCTGGTTTCTCTTTCAAAGGTAATGTGGGACAGGGTATGTATGGAATCCTGCTCCGGCGGAGCTGCATAAGCTGAAGCATTTTCTATTACATCTGTACCAACAGCAACATATAATTCCTTATCCTTAAACAAAGACTTAAGTCTTGCCACATCCACATTATTAGCTATGTTAATAGGAATATCATCAGGGAAGGAATATATTCCTTCTTCCCCTGCTGTGGACATGGTCATAATTTTTCTTCTTTGAATCTTTGGTTGGGTGTGCTTGGACCAGGAGAATTCATCAAGGGCAAGATAGACCGAGAATCCTAAGTCCCTAATTCTCATGGCCACAGCCTTGTGGGCCAGACTAAAGGGATCAAAGGTACCTGGATAGAAGCATACCTTTTCCGGTTCGCGGAATCCGAAGCTTCCCATTATATGCTCGTGATGTCCTATGTATCTGTAAATATGGTTCAGTACCGCTGCGTTGCTGTAGAAGCTCAGCATATCCTCGCTGGATTCGTCCAGCAGCTGCAGTATTTTTTTATAGGTTCTGGAGAAGAGCATCTTCTTGTCTTCATCCGGAAGTATTTCACTGGCAAATACATATCTGCCAATATCTCTAAAGGCATCTCTGCTATACTGCCGGTCATAGTGAGAATAAGCCTTAATCATGGTGTATAAAAGACGTACTTTCCTTTCCTCGTGGTACTCCCGGGTTTCGGGATACTTGTCGGAAAAGTCATGATAATTTTCCAGTATAACCCCTACTGCTTCAATCATAAAGGCAGCAACTCTTCTGCTGGTTTTAAGAATAGAAACCTCTACGGTATCTATCACTTCGTCAAACTCCTTAGGCGGAAGGGAGAGAGACATCTTTCCCATGTAATAAGGAATATTCTTCGCAAACTGTCTGTCCCCTATCTCAAGTCCATTGTAAAGTTCCACCGCCAGCTCGTTTCTCTGGGAGTCCGGCATTAGGGGCATTAAATCCAAAAGGGCATTACCGGCAGCTCTTCTAATTTCCGCTCGTTCATTTACCTTAAGAAGGTTAACCAGGTGGGTTCCAATATGGAGAGTTACCGCCGGATTATTAAGGATTCTGCCAAAGTGCCTGATTATCTGGGTATTGGCAACTTTGATCATCCAATGGGTTCCCATCTTAAGGTCATCCAAAAATACAGTGCCGTCCCTTTCCAAAAGGTCCGCCGGATTATGGGGAAGCTCCATGATATTCAACAAAGTCTCATAGTATTTTTCCTCTGACATGTCCTTAAGGAAGTGGCGTTCTGCCCTAAGGGCTGCAATTCTAACCTCCACCTTCTCATGGGCCAGGGATGCGGTAATCATATCCGTTGCCCCTTCCAAAAATGCATCGGAACACCAGGAGGGATCCAATCTATCCAGGACACCCATAAGAACAATGGCCATTTCCGAATCATCATTTTCGCCGGAATAATATTTATTAAGTCGTTCTATGTAATTCTTTTTTTCTTCTTGATCACTATCCAAAAGAACTGCGGATACATAGTTACCCAAACTGGACCACATCCAGCTCTTATGCTGCTCCGTAAACCTTCTTTCGGGATAGATTATCTTTTCCACGTATTCATCAAAGAGTTCAAGGTTGGTTAGAGGCTTCTTGGGAAGTTCTACTCCCTTTGGCAATTCCTTTTTATACTTAATGTTAAAGCCTGCAGTAATCTCACCCATTAGGTCTGCAGCCTGGGTTCTAATATCGTTTTCTCCATGGGCCAGTAGTTCATAGAGAAATCTCATGGTCATTATCTTCTGTCTCTCACTCATGTAGGTGGAGTATTCATCGAATATGCCCACATAGGTTCTAACATTCTTCCATGCAGTTTCACTTCTGGCTGCTTCAATCAAATCAGCCAATTCACTATCCACGTGAAGAATACTCATTAATCTTATATTGTGATCAATGGCAGAATACTTAAACTGCTCTATAACTGCATCTCCCTCCAGGAGAACTCTTTCCCTTTCTATGGGATTAAGATTTATCGTAGGAATGCCCAGATTCTCAGGAAGAGTGGTTTCCACTCCCAATTCGTGCATATATGATTCAAAGTCCTTAAGCTTGGCATATACCTTTCTATATCTGGCCTCCTTGGCTGCGTCCACATTGTCCAGCTTACTTAAGATAACATCAAAGGCATCATCCAGGCTGTAGAAGCGAACCCGTTCCTTTCCTTCCTGGTCCTTGTCACTTTTAACTCTAAAGTCTGCATAAATCAGCAGAAGAGATTCCACCGACAGATTTTCCAATTCAAGATCCCAGGTGGAATGGTTGGCTGCAATATGCCCCATGTTTTCCAGCCCAAATCTTTCGTAGCAAATATCGGTATAGTAATAATGGAGGTAAGGAATTCTTCCTGCCTCCTCTTTGGTACAACCGAACTTGCCAATGTCGTGTCCCGCAGCTGCTCCTGAAATCAGAGGAAGATCCACCGGCACCTTCGCCGCCTTTAGCTGGTGCCCCATGGTCATGGCCACATAGTGAACGCCGGACATATGCCCCAAGGTATCAAAGGGAGTAATGTCTCTGGCAATTCTCATGAATTCATATATGTATTCTCTTTTGATGGCAGCCTTGAATTTTAGATATTCTTCCCAGGTGTTTCCTCCGGTGTCACCTGAGAGTAGGTCCATGGTTCTGGTGGGATCAAAGGGAAGAGTTTCATCCTCAAACTTGTATAGCCCTCTTAGTATTTGCAGTAAGAGAAGTCTTCCTTCGTGATAGATATGATCATCCAGATAAACGTCCCCCTTGGTTTCGGGAAAAAGAATGGACTCTGTATAATCAAAGCAATATTTAAGCCACCCCTGGGAGGGTTCTTTACGCAGTTCCAGAATATATTCCTTTGCCAAATCCAAAACCTTTGGCGCAAAAAAATATCCCTTACTGCCTTCCCTGCATTCATTGCTTACTCTATCGGCAAATTCCTTTATCATGGAACCGGAAATGAACTTGTCCATTTCAGTGTCACTCCATCCCAGGTTATCCAGAAAATCACCATCGTAGAGTTCTGACGAAAGCACGTTATATATGTCCAGATTGCTTATTCTATCCACTTGCTTATCCTTTTCCCAAAAAACAAATTATAGCCTGCCCATGCTGAAGGAACTTCGGCACGAGCAGGCTAAACCATTACTTACATTTTGTCTTCTATTTGTGATGCGGTGAATTCCGCCCATGCATATTCCGGCATATAGTATCCAACTACATCTCCCTTATCCAGTTTTCCTTCTAAGAGATCGAAATAGTCACAGGTAATACCTTCCCGATTAATATTGCAGCTACCTCTGGAGTTTACGAATATATCCTCCATTCCATAGGACTGGAACAGCTGCTTAATATTCATAACAGCCTTTCTGTAGAGGTTCTTAACTCGGGTGTCATAGGGTCTGTCTTCCCAAAGCTTGTCGATGGCTTCTTCCATCATTACCTTACCACCTCTATGGTCTATGCAAAGAGCCAGAAGTTCCTTTGCCTTTGCATTGGGGAAGTGAACCGATTCACCGTTAATGAAAACATCAAATCTGCCAAATGTACGGAAATGAACATCTGTGGTTTTTTGTCTTGCTGCCAATAGTTCGGATCTTTCCAAGACCTCTTTGATGTCAGCGGAATCAAAGGGCTTGGTAAGATAGAAGTCCGCCTTAATCTTCATTGCCTCAATGGCATACTGCTCATATCCGGTAATAAATACGATTACAACTCCGGGCTGGATTTCCTTGGCCTTCATTCCGAATTCAATACCATTCATTCCAGGCATTTCAATATCGGAAAAAATAGCTTCTACTTTATTCTTTTCCAGGAATTCAATGGCTTCCAGTGGGTTGTTGAATTTTCCGACTATTTCAACCTCCGGAAACTGTTCAATCTCCATCTCTAACTGTCTTAGGATTAGAGCCTCGTCATCTACCAAGATAACTTTCATGGAAAAATTCTCCTTTCAACTGATTCTTTTTGTATTATATAAAGCTTAATAACATTTATCTGCCACTTCGCTCCCTATATAGTAACACAAAAAGTAACACTTGTATAATCTTTTTTTGAAAAAAAGTAGATTTTTTGTGCTTTTTTCTATAGGCCTTCTACAAAGCTTTCTCCAAAACTTCTGCAGAGTTCAGTAGCCTCTTCATCCAGCGCCCACTGAACTCTGGTGCCTTCATTAACCAGCTGGAATCCCGCTTCTTCCAAATGGGCGGAAATAAGCTTTGCTGCTTCGCCGCTCCAGCCGTAGCTACCAAAGGCAGCAGCCTTCTTGCCTTTAAACTTAAGGCCCTTTATCATTTCCAGGATTCCTGCAATGGCATAGGAATAGCCATTATTAATTGTTGGAGAACCTACTAAAATCGCCTTTGATTTAAAGACCTCCACCAGGATATCGTTCTTATCATCCTTTGATGCGTTAATTAGCTTAACCACTGTGTTAGGGGTTTTTCTTTCTATTCCCACAGCAATGGCTTGAGCCATATGTCTGGTGGATTGCCACATGGTATCGTAGATAATTGTAATTTGATCCTCTTGGAAATTGTCGCTCCATTTCTCATAAAGTCCTATGATGGTTTCAATATCCTCAGGTCTTCTCCAAATTACACCGTGGCTTGGAGCAATCATATCCAAAGGTAAATTCATTCCCTTTATTTCTGCCAGTTTTTTCTTTACAAACATGTTAAAGGGATTAAGTATATTGCAGTAATACTTTTCAGCCTCTGCCAAAACCATAGGTATATTATCCTTGTCCGCATATAGCATTTCCGATGCATAGTGCTGACCAAAGCCGTCGTTGCTGAAAAGAATGTTTTCTCCCGACATGTAGGTAAACATAGTGTCCGGCCAGTGAAGCATGGAAGCCTCAACAAAGGTAAGGGTGGAGCTTCCAATCTCCAAGGTGTCGCCGGTTTTTACATTTACAAAATTCCAATCCTGATGGTAGAGACCTCTCATTATGCCCTCACCCTTCTTGGTGCAATAGATTGGCACATCGGGGATTTCTCTCATTAGCTCAGGAAGAGCTCCACTGTGGTCGCTTTCATTATGTTGCATAATGATATAGTCGATGGATTTAAGATCAACTTCTTCCTTTAGTCTTGCTACGAATTCTCTGTCATAGGGGCCCCATACTGTATCTATGAGAACTGTCTTCTCGTCTTTGATCAGATATGCATTGTACGAGGAACCGGAGTCTGTAGATAACTCGTCTCCATGAAACCTCTTTAGTTCCCAGTCAATCTTACCAACCCACGTTACTTTGTCTGTGATTTTCTTACCCATGATTTTTAAACTTCCTCCTAAGCTTTCGGGAACATAACCTTAATCTTGGTTCCGTCCCCTTCCATACTTTCTATGGACATTTCCGCATTTGATATTGTCCTTAATCTAAGAATAATATTTAACATACCTGTGGACTTGTGTTCCTTGGATCCGTGTCCACTTAAATCCGTCTTCTTTTTAAGACCTCCCAGCTCAATCTTCTCACCATTTTCATCGTAGAGCTTCACTGTCTCCATTACCTTCTTCATTGCCAATATGGCCATGTCGTTGGATTCCATTCCCACCTTGTCTTCGTTATCCGCATAGATGGAGAAAATGGCTGATGCAGCTTCTTTGCTGAAGCCTACACCGTCGTCCTCTATTTCTACAATATAATGATCTTCATCCTCGTAGCTGCTGAGCCATACCGTACCTCCATCCACTCTTTGGCAAACCCCGTGCTTAATGGCGTTCTCCACCAAGGGTTGAATAGATAAAGGCGGCACGATAAAGTCCGACACCTCAATATTACATTCCACGTTAAGTCTGTTTCCAAACCTTACTTTTTCAATGTTTACATAGCTTTTGATATGCTCAACTTCCGCGGCAAATTTAATACCCTCCAGGTTGGTTACGTTGTCCACATTTGCCCTTAGATAGTTGGAAAAATCATATAGCATACCATAGGCAATATCCGGATCCACCTTAATCAAAGTTCTTATGGAGGATAAGGTATTAAATATAAAATGAGGTTGAATCTGACCCATCATCAGCTCCAGTTGGCTTTCCTGCAGTCGATCCGTAACCAGAGTTCTATCCTTCATTACCAAATAGGTCTTCCAGGCTATAGTCAGAATATACATAGCCACAAAGAATAGAATAACGATTCTATATCCTATACTCAATTCTGTCCAAAGCTGATCACTGGACACCACCATCTCAACTGCTCCCGCCACCGGGAAAATGGCCGTGGCAAAAAACTCCATTCTGTCCAAGGTCAGCTCCGTCCTTCCCCTTAGTCCCGATTCCGGACCAAAGGATGACCGATACAGCAGATAGCACTGATTTAGTATAGCCACCAAGCAGATAAAGTAAGCAACGCCGGCAATCCACTGTACGTTATACTTAATGATAAAGGTGGTGCTTAAGAAAAGAAGAGCGAAACCCATTCCAATTCTAAAGCCCCAGATGGAAACTAATTTCCCTTCGTTATTCCTATAATAACTGTATAGGAAGATGCAGGGACCTGCCAGTAAAAGAGCAACTAGGGCCAGGAAGAATACCCTGCCGTTGCTCTCCGCAAAGAAGGGCATCTTGGATCTATTGGCCATCCATGCACCAAAGAAGAAAAGGGCCAATCCCATGGGGGTATTGGGCTGTTGGTTGGAGAATTTCCTATACACCCAACTTATGAGTACTATTACTCCACCCACGATCATAACTATGATGCCAGTAATAAATCCAAAGAAGCCGCTTTCCCTTATATGTTGAATGATGGAATTGTCATCACCAAAGTATATTGCCTCCAAATATCCGGAGAAGTGAGGGAAGCCAACATCTGTAAGTCTAATTTCTATGGTCTTTCTGTATTGCTCAGGTTTTAAATTAATTACACTCCAGACATCACTTATTATACTTACCCTCTCATCCCAGTGCTGAGGATATGAATAAACCCTCTCATTATCTATCATCACATCCATCTTCATGTGATAATTTCTGGTGGCTAAGGCACTGTATTTTAGAATGCTGGCAGGCAGATTCTTTTTAAGAACCACCTGGTCGCCTTCCTTAAGCTCCACATACACAGGAAGGTCCACCTGGCTCCTTTCACCATTTACTATAAGAGTCCAGCCATCGTTATAATCCCGATATCTTCTTCTGAAATCAGTATTGGAATTACCATTTCCAAAAATCACAAAACTGGCGATAATTACGCCGGTTATCACCAAGAATACCACAATGGACACTATTATTTTCTTTTTTCTTTCTTCAAATTCCTTTTGGCTTTGTTCCTTCAAGGTTTACTCCCCTCGCGGCAATTAGATGGTCTTTATTAGTCTTTGGAGATCCTCGCCTCTTTCCACCATATTTATTTCCCCTCTTATTTTGGCACTTCCGGGAACTCCCTTTAGATACCTGGGGATGAACTTTCTCATTTCTCTAACAGCCACATACTCCGTCTTTAACTCCTCCAGAGCTTTATAGTGGGCTAAAATCATTTCCTTAATATCTTCCAAATTGGGAATTTCTATTTCATCCTTGGACTTTCCCTTCCATCTTTCACTTACCTCTCTAAAGATCCAGGGATTTCCCAAGGCCCTTCGACCGATCATGACAAAATCGCAGCCGGTATACTCCATAAGCCTACTTCCATCATCAAAGTCCTTTACATCTCCATTTCCTATTACCGGAATACTGAGATGGTCCTTCACTTCTTTGATGGCTTCCGAATTGCTGGTTCCGCTATAGTACTGTTCTCTGGTTCGTCCATGAACTGCCACAGCTGCTGCGCCCCCTTCCTCTGCAGCCTTGGCACAGAGGATGTGCGCATCCTTAGGGGCTCCATCAATTCCTATTCTCATCTTTATGGTAACAGGCTTTTTCGTTGCCTCTGAAACCTTCTTTACAATCCTATATACCAGGTCGGGATTCCTTAGTAAGGCAGAGCCTTCACCGTTTTTCACCACCTTAGGTACAGGGCATCCCATGTTGATATCCAGGATTACGTTCTTTTCCTTGTCCAGCTTTTCTGCCGCCCATGCCATTATATCCGGGTCACTACCAAAAATCTGAAAAGCCACCGGCTTTTCATCTTCCCCTATGTGAAGTAATTCCGGGGATTTTCTGTCCTTATAATAAAGGCCTTTGGCACTGACCATTTCCGTATATGTAAGGGCTGCTCCCATTTCTCCACAAAGGGTCCTGTAGGCGGAATCCGTAAATCCTGCCATGGGTGCCAGGAAGAATGGGGTGTCAGGTAAAAAGCTGCCGATTCTTTTTATATCCCTCATTTTTTATTCTTTTCGTATATTATTCTTAGGCCTTCCAGGGTAAGCAGCTTATCCACGTAATCGATACAGTCCAAGCCACTGTCTATCATGGTGGAAATGCCGCCGGTGGCTACAACGGTAACCTTCTTGTCCTTGCCGCAATATGCTGCCAGTTCCTCCTTCATCTTGCTTACCAAGTAATCACACATTCCCATATGTCCGTAAACCAGACCTGACTGCATGCTTTCTGCAGTATTCTTGCAGATTACATGACCCGGATCTTCAATTTCAACCTTAGGCAGCTTGGAGGTTTTTTCAAACAGCGCCTCCGATGATATTTTTAAACCGGGAGCAATGGTTCCTCCCAGGTATTCAGCCTTGTGGGATACGGCGCAGAAGGTGGTGGCGGTTCCAAAATCTATTATGATTAAGGGTCCTCCGTATTTTTCAAAGGCAGCCACAGCATTTACAATTCTATCTGCACCCACCTGCTTCGGGTTATCGTACTTAACAACCAAGCCGGTCTTTACTCCCGTCTCCACTACAATGGCCTTTTTACCAAAATACTTGGTGGCCATATGCTGAAGGGTAAAGAGAACAGAAGGAACCACCGTGGAGATGATCATATCATCTATGTCCTTCATACTTAAACCGTCATAGGTAAACAATTGATTGAGAAGCATTCCATATTCATCGGCGCTTTTATTCATGTCCGTTTCTATGCGCCAATTGTCTATCATGTTTTCCCCATCAAAAACACCTATTACCGTATTGCTGTTTCCTACATCAAAACCCAGTAACATGCTAATCTATTACCCTTTCCAATCTCTTTAGCGCCAAAGCAATAGTAAGAGCCGGAATAACTCTGTTGGCTGTAATGTCCACTCCCAGCACTTCGTTTATCTTCTTTAATCTGTATTGAACGGTATTGGCGTGAATTCCCATTATCTTGGAAGTCTTGCCGCTGTTCATTCCTGCGTCCAACACAAAGGTCTCCAAAGTATCCTGAAGCTGTTTAGCCTTATTGCTACCCTTTTCTCTTACAAAGGGCTCCAGCAATTCATCGTAGTTTCTCTTTATATGGCCACCCTGCAGCTGTATGTTAATGCAATTGCTTACTAAAGCCATTTCATACTTGGAGAACACTCTCTTATAAGGGAATACGCTTTCAACAAAGGCCCAGGTTTCGTTTATTAAGCTGAAACCATCAGCACCGCTTTCCACACTGCTTCCACCGGTGCAGTGGAAAACCCTAATGTCCTTGGATACTTCTTTAAGATTATCAAAAAGAGTCAGACAGCAGTTTCTGCCTATTTCCTCCGGATCCTTTTCCTTGGTTTTCCTCTGCTCTCTATCCACTACCATACCGAAGGTTTCATCACCATCGGTAATAAGCAGAACCTCGCAACCGGTTTTACGTTCAAATTCTTCAAAGATATCTCTTGCCTTTGGAATATTGGCGGTTTTACCAAAGAATACACTGATGATGGATCTGTCGTTTATGTCCATCTCGTCTTCCAGGGTATAGGCCAGGCTAAGGTTACCTCGCATCATGGCCTTAATTAATTCCGCCTTTACATCTCTAACCGGACTGTACTTCCACATGCCTATGGCCAGTTCGATTATCTCTGCCAATTTGGTAATATCAACTGCAGAATACTTCTCCTCATTATCCACCAGAAGCAGGAAATACTCTTCTCCGTTTATATTAATGGAGCCCCAGTAAGCGGCAATGCCTTCCACATCCAGGATTCCGTAAATCCCTCTACCATCGTCTTCATATCTCTTTTGCAGTTTCCTTACCGCATCAACCACCGTAACCTTGTGTCTGGTTTCCACCACCAGCACCGGGTTAAAGTCCTTAGATATTAAAACCGCTTGGAATTCGTTGGATAGGGCCGCCTCCTTTAATGCCGCCGGAAAGGTCTTATGTTTATCAAAGGCCAGCAGATGATAGATGGTATTGTTGATGAGGTAGTTTCTTTGATCATCCCCCACCAGCAGCTTATCCATTACCTGCTCTATTACCTCTCCATAGCCAATGTCACTTGTTGGCGGCATAATGACAAGCGGAAGCCCGGAGGCCTCCGCTGTTTCAATTGGTTTTACATTTTTAAGATTTTTACTCTCACCAAAAACTACAAGTGCGCTTACACCACTGATAGCTAGCTCCTTTATCATAACGGATTGGAGATCATAGTCATCTTTAAATGAAGCGAAACTGGTCAAAACAAGTCGATCCTTTACGCCATTCTGCCTTATTGCATTTTTAAGGTCCGTAGCATCCAGAACTGAAACCGAACGAACAGTATTGTCCAAATTCCTTTTTCCTGCTGCTGCATAGCTAGATTTAAAGGCATCCAATTCAAGGCAGTCTCTTACGGTTATCTTCATAAAATCTGTCCTCAACTACTGGTTTTTGCTTTCATCCTTAGGTATTTCTTCATCCTCTTCAGCATGGAACATATCATCCTGCAGCAAGTCCGTATATTCAGGGCTAACATCCTGCTCCGGCAGTGTGGGCTGAGGCGGCTGAGAATAGGGACTTCTGTCCAGGGACTCAGTGTTCCTTACATAAGCTCCGTAATTTACCTCACCATTTTGATTTCTTGTAATGGGTTGATCCGTTCCAAAGGGAGGTTCATTTATGTGAGGTGGCGGCACTACAGGACCATTCATTTCTTCCATGGCCTTTCTTGCCATTTCCTCTTCTTCTCTGCGAATCTTTTCTGATTCTGCAGCTTCTTCCGCATTTACTCTGTCGATTTCAGCTTCTTTTTCGTTTACCTCGCGAGTAATGTCTTCCGCTGATTTCTCACCGGTATACAGAGATTCAAACTGCTCTCCATCCAAGGTCTCCACAGATAGCAGAGCCTGAGCAACCCTCTCCAGTTTATCCATGTTTTCGCTTATTATTCTCTTTGTTTCTTCGAAGGCTGCATCGATTATCTTCTTTACTTCTCTGTCGATTTCACCGGCAACTTCCTCTGAATAGGATTTCTTTGTGGAGAAATCATTACCAAGGAATACCTCCTCGGAGCTGGCATAATTGATTGGCCCAATTGTATCCGAGAAACCGTATCTGGTAACCATTTCTCTGGCAATATCCGTAGCTCTTTGGATATCGTTGCTTGCGCCGGTACTGATATCATCCAAAACCAACAGTTCCGCCACACGTCCACCCAGCAAATGCTTAATGGCGTTGGTCATGCTGGTTCTTGTTTCATAAGCTCTGTCATTCTCAGGAAGCTGCATGGTAAAACCACCGGCAGATCCACGAGGAATAATAGTAATCTGATGCACCGGATCAGAGCCCGGGAGTCCTCTCATTACTACAGCATGGCCTGCCTCATGATAGGCGGTGAGTCTTCTTTCGGATTCGCTTATTACACGGCTCTTCTTTGCCGGTCCTGCAATAACCTTGGTGGTGGCTTCTTCAATTTCTGCCATCCTAATCTTTCTGCCGTTACGTCTTGCGGTAATCAAGGCAGCTTCGTTTAAAAGGTTTTCCAGGTCCGCAGGAGTAAATCCGGGAGTCCTTCTGGCTATAACTGCAGGAGAAACCTCCTCGGACAAAGGCTTGTTCTTGGAATGAACTCTGATTATTTCTTCTCTTCCTTTGATGTCCGGAATTCCAATTACAATCTGTCTGTCGAATCTTCCCGGTCTCAGAAGAGCAGGATCCAATACGTCCGGTCTGTTGGTTGCCGCAATAATTATTATTCCGGAGTTTTCACCAAAGCCGTCCATTTCCACCAGCAACTGGTTTAGGGTCTGTTCTCTTTCGTCATTTCCGCCACCAAGACCGGCCCCACGTTTACGTCCCACTGCATCGATTTCGTCGATAAACACAATGCAAGGAGCACTCTTCTTGGCCTGATCAAAAAGGTCACGTACTCTGGAGGCACCTACACCTACGAACATTTCAACAAAGTCGGATCCGCTTATGGTAAAGAAAGGAACCCCCGCCTCACCGGCGGTAGCTCTACTTACATAGGTTTTACCTGTTCCCGGAGGACCTACCAAAAGAACTCCCTTGGGAATTCTGGCTCCTACCTCCTGATACTTCCTGGGATCCCGTAGGAAATCAACGATTTCCTGTAGTTCTTCCTTTTCCTCCTTAAGGCCTGCCACATCGGCAAAGGTAATTTTTCTGCCTTCACCTTTATATAGTCTGGCTTTACTCTTGCCAAAGGAAAAGGCCTTCCCCTGTCCTCCCTGGTTCATCATTACATAGAATAGGAACAGAAGTGCAATAATCATTATTGCACTTGGCAATAAATTAAAGATTACGGAAGATGCCGAACTTGGATCGTCGGTTTCCAGTTTTATTTTTCCCTCCTCCATCTGAGGGAAGATATATGTCTGCTCCAAATAATTGATTTCTGTTATATATGGAGCATAAGTATAGACATATTTCTTTTGCTCTGTTGTGCTTGTCTTTAAAAGACCTGTGATTTTGGTGTTGGTTATGTTGATTTCCGATAGTTTCTCGTCCTGAAGGTATTCTGTAAATGTTGAGAATTTTACCTTTTTATATTCTGAGGCCTGACCTGTCCTGAAAAATACAACAAATATCCCCAATACCACAAATATAATCACATATATACCAATACTCTTAGCGAATTTCTTCAAATTCTTAACCTCCTATGATTCGCATTTTGAAATATATACTATATATATTACAAATATGTTTCTGTTCTAAACACAATTATTTGTTTTTAAATAACAAAATTAGCCTATTAATTTTATCATATAGGCCATAACATTTCAATCACATATAACCTTGTATTTCTACTTTAAATTTGAAATATAAGAACCTTCTCAGTGGAATTATCCATTGAAAAATCAACCGTCCAGCGTCTATACATCTTATTTGGCAAAATTACCCATAAAACATTGTTTCCTATGGCCAGGACCCTTATTTCCTTTCTTTCCATGGCAGGCACCTTGGCGTCCACCAGAAGATCCTGGATTTTTTTGGTTCCAAACCCAAGCTTTATGGTATCGCCGGGGGCCTTTTCTCTAAAGGCAAGGAGTTCCAACACATTCTCTCCATAGCTCTTCCTCATTTTATGGTAGTCAAAGGCAGCGTATTCCCCCTTTGGCAACAGACCCTTTGCCACCCGGCTTTGGAATTCATCCATACCCACAACTTCATGACCCATAATCTCATGAGTGATGGCTTCCGATTCTGCCTCAGCTTTCTCTAAGGACCTTCCCAACAGCAAGTCCTCATATCTTCTTTCACCAAAGAAACCTGCCGGCAGATCCTGGTGGGCCGACGGATTGTCGGAGAAAACCAATGACTCCAGAGCTTCAAAATGTCTATAAGTCATGTCTTCCTTCAGCCCCAGATTTTTCAAGGCCTTGAGAATTATTCCTTTTCTTATGGCAGGGGGAAGTTTAAGAAGCTCTCTGTTATCCAAAAGTATGGAATCTTCTCTTTCTTCCTTGGCAACTCCCTCCCCATAGTAGAGGGAAGATAGCTCCTCTATAAGAGACCTGTCCTCTGCTGCGGATTCTGCCAATCTAATTATGGAGTCTTCAATATTTACATTGTAGTTTTCTTTAAGATAAGGTATTAACTCCAATCGAATTTTGTTTCTTTGATAGATAGGTTCAAAATTGGTCAGGTCAATTCTCGGTCTAAGGTTATTTTCTTCGCAGTAGTCCAGCACCTCTGATTTTGATACATCCAGCAAAGGTCTGATTATATCAAAGCCTCCCTGGTCTCGCCTTCTATAGGGTATACCTTTAAGGCCATTTATTCCGGTGCCCCTAAGGATTCTCATTAGCACAGTTTCCACTTGGTCGTCTCTGTTTTGAGCAACAGCTATGGCAACCTCCCCTTCATAGTTCTTTGCCACATCCACAGCCCTATTAAGAAAGGCCTGGTACCTTAGCTTACGCCCTGCCTCCTCTGTTGACATTCCCCATTCCTTGGCTAGGGCAGGACAGTCATATTCATAAACAGTAAGCTCCAGTCCCCTTCCTTTGGCAAAGTCCCTACAGAATTCCTGCTCCTCATGGCACACATCTTTTCTTATGCCGTGGTTAACGTGAACCGGGTGAATGCTGATGGAATACTCCTCCCTCAGGCTCCAAAGCACATCAAAAAGGCATATGGAATCGGGCCCTCCCGAGAAGCCCAGAACCACATGCCTAACTCCTTCCAGCAAGCTATGCTTCCTTATGGTTTCCTTAACCTTTTCTGTCACATTACTTTCTATCATGATTTAATGAATTCTTTTCCTTCTCTGCTGAATTCATATAGCTTCTTCCTGTAGGCATCCATGGCACTTTCGGCAAAGGCAGGAATCACTCCTGAATAGCCCATTTCCCAACAAAGTCGTACCATGAATCCGGGATTAAGAACCAGAAGGGGGCCTGTAACATAGGTTGCCATAAAGTTCTTATAATGTATTCCTTCTGCCCCCGGGGAATTTTCCATTCCCGCTCCCTTAAGGACTCTGAACAAAGGCTCCGGCGCATTGGCCCCATAGTAAGCCTGTCCAAATCTGCTTTGATACCCTACGATTTCAATGGTGTCTCTGGCGGTAAGAACATACTCTCCCAAAAACAGAGAATTATGTTTTACCTCCATATTCCTTTCCACATCTATATCAAAGAGGCCAAGGCATTCATAGCCTTCTCCGCCGATTTCAGATACCACCATGTCCCCTCGTTCCACAATTCCGTTTCCGAAGATTTCCATGGCATTTCCCGTAATTAAAAATCTCTGTC
Organism: Bacillota bacterium; assembly: GCA_017941085.1. GTDB lineage: Bacteria > Bacillota > Clostridia > Peptostreptococcales > Anaerovoracaceae > Eubacterium_B. The sequence goes on along the minus strand of JAGAXF010000020.1, from coordinate 18,572 downwards.
CGTCCTCAATGGTGTTCCAAATCTCTTCCCTTACAGGGGTAAGCTCATCCACAACCATTAGCTGACTCCGCTCTGTCATGGTGCCCATATAAACCAAATCGATGGAATCGTCATCCAAAAATCTCGGTCTTTGACCAAGTGAGGTGGCTGCTATTCCGCAGTTGGGAACAGATCTTCTCAGGTATTCAATATTAAAGAGTTCACCATATAGATTTCCCAATTCAGGATACAGAAGTTCAATCTTCAAGGATTTCTCCTCCCTTCTTGGCACTAGCCAGGTCCACAATTCGGTCCGTTACAATTTTACCTACTCTGCCGGGCTTGGAGCCGTATAATATGTAGATGTTGTCGTTATCAAAGTAATCCAGAACTTCCGCAGCATCATCGTATTCCTTTACTCCGGATATTCTTTCCTCAGGAACCCCCGCCAGCAGCAGTCTAAGCTTAAGGTCCCAGGACCTTCTTCCGTAGACAACTATTCTCTTTACTCTTTCATTGCTGAGGAGTTCGAAATCACAATCGTAATACCAACTTATGTTTTCAGAAGAAATCTCAGCCTCTTCTAAATCATTGTTAAAGATCAATACTTCCTTATCTCCCGGATCCTTCATAATGGTCTCCAGGGCTCTGGACATTACATAGGCATTTTCCTCTTTACACATAATGGAAGTGATGGTTATATCACCAACCTTAACCACGTCGAATCTTCCCTCCAGGATATTCTGATCTCCCATGGCGTTCTTAATATCCATCATCTTTACTCCCATTTCCAAAAGAACAGAAATGGCAGCTACCTGGTTGTAAATATCATATATAGTATCGTGAAGTATGGGGAATGATTCACTTCTGGTTTCCGTATTAACCACTAGGCTTTTTCCCTTTTCATTAAGGATTTCACCTGTATAATCGTAGCCCGGGAATCTGTATCCGCAAGCGGGACAATAGGCCTTGCCCAGATTGCTGTATCTATTATATTCATAGGCCAGAGGATTATGGCATTTAGGGCACAGAGGATGGTCGTCAATTAGATTCGTGTTGCGCTTCTTGTCATCCAAAAGACCTGCCACTCCAAAATATTTTCTTGAATTGCTGGGAGCAACACCACAGGCCATTATATCGTCGCCGTTTATAATCAGCTTTGTTTTTGCAGGTATATAATGGGTTAATATTTCCTGGGGATATTCAGGATGGCCCTTTCCTTCCGTTGATTCTCTAACCAGATTGTTAATAAGGAGAATATCCGGCTCCAACCAGGTGAAAAGGTTTTTTATACTTTTCTCTTCTATTTGAAATACAGCGGTACCGTATTTTTCTCTTCCAAAAAGACTGACTCCTTTAACCAGAGCTGCAACTATTCCCGCCTCATTGGCAGACTGAGAAGAATTGCTGAGAACCTGTATCTCTGTGGCTCTTACACAGGAGGCCACTAAATTTGCCACTGTATCTTTTCCGTTGGTTCCCATTATAGCCACAATTTTGGCAGGTTTTTCAACTCTTTCCAAGAAATCCGGAGATATTTTAAGCACGATTCTTCCCCCTAGATCCGAGTCCTTTAAGGGGGTTATGGATAAAAACAACATTATTAATTTAGAAATAGCCAAGGCTAAGGCAAATCTCAATGTTCCCATGATTTGTCTCCAATTATTATCTCATTTTTATTTCGTAATAATATTATTATATGTCATAGAATCTCCTGGCATTGGCCCAGGTTATTCTTGCTGCCTCCTCAAAGGGGATTCCTTTTATTTCCGCCACCTTCCTGGCAGTATGCTCCACATACCAGGGCCTGTTTGGCTTTCCCCTTAAGGGCACCGGCGTAAGGTATGGAGTGTCTGTTTCCACCAGGAGAAACTGAATAGGAACCTCCTCCACAACCCTTACGGTTTTCTTATTGTTATTATATGTAACAGGTCCACATATACCTAATGTGGCGCCATGCTTAACATACTCCCGACCCAGCTCTGCGCTTCCGGAGAAGCAATGAATATCCACTCTGGCGTCCGGTACCTCTTCTCCCTTGGTTCCCGGTCTCTTAGGAAACCAGGACTTTCTCTCAGTGGAAAAAGCCCCCTCCTCCAAAAGAATGTCCAAGGTTTCTTGATCTGCTTCTCTGCTATGGATAACTATAGGCATTTTAAGCTTATTGGCTAATTGAATCTGTCTTCTGAACCAGTATCTTTGATCCGTCTTTTCAGATCTCATATAGTAGTAGTCCAGTCCTATTTCTCCAATTGCCTTAACTCTGATACCCTTGGTTAGTTCCTCTATCTTAGTGAGCACATCCTCCGTAACGGTTTTGGCATCGTGAGGATGAACCCCTACAGCAGCCACACACCAAGGGTACTCAGCAGCATTCTTTGCGGCCTGAACAGAGGATTCCAAATTGTATCCTATATCGGCAACAAAGTCCAAAAGCTCATTGGCCTCAATGGTGCTGCAGATTGCCTCTCTTTCCTCTGGAGAAAAACGATCTTCATTTATATGGGCATGGGAGTCAAATAGCATGATCTAATTAACTCCATTTCCGTTTTCGGCAGTTGTTGTTACTATCTCCAATCTTTCGCCGTTTTCTGCAAAGAGAAGCATACCTTTTGACTCCAGACCCCTTAATGGACGAGGCTTTAGGTTTGCAACAACAATTACGTTTTTGCCTATCATTTCTTCCGGTTTAAAATGCTCAGCAACTCCGGAAATTACTTGACGGGTTTCTGTTCCCATCTTCACCTGGAATACCAAAAGCTTATCCGCATTGGGATGCTTCTCGGCAGCCATAATGGTTCCCACCCTTAAATCAATTTTTGCAAAATCATCAAAGGTTATTTCCGGCTTTAATTCCAAAGGAATATTCTCCTCCTTAGGTGTTCCCTTAAGAGCCTCCAGTTCTTCCAGTTCCTTCTCTATATCCAATCTGGGGAAGAGAACCTGCCCCTTGTTTACCTTCTGGCCCTTCAGCTTGTCAAAGACCTCTGCGTCTTCCCAACACACCTCATCTGTATATCCCAGCTGCTCCCAGATTTTGTCCGTAGTAGTATGCATAAAGGGATAAATCAGTATGGCAATAATTCTTATGCATTCCGCCAGATTATGCATACAGGTATTTAAGCTGTCCTTGGTTTCTTCTTCCTTTGCCAGAATCCAAGGTTCCTTTTCGTCTACGTATTTATTAGCCCGACGAACCAAGGTCCAAATCTCCTCCAAAGCCAGGTTAAAGGAGAACTTGTCCATCTGGGCTTCCACCTTTGATGCGATGGAAACTGCCAAGTCCTTTAACTCCTTGTCTATATCATCCTCTGTTTCTGCCGGCGGAATAATACCGTCGCAATACTTCTCAATCATGGAGATAGTTCTTGATACTAAATTTCCCAGGTCATTTGCCAAATCAAAGTTCATTCTCTTCAGCATAACTTCATTGGTAAATATTCCATCCTGACCAAAGGTATACTCCCTCAGTAAGAAGTATTTAAGGGCATCAATTCCGTATCTCTCAATAAGAACCACCGGATCCACCACATTGCCCTTGGACTTGCTCATTTTGCCTCCGTCAATAAGAAGCCATCCATGACCCAGAACCTGTTTGGGCAGGGGTTCATCTATGGACATTAGCATGGCAGGCCAAATAATGCTGTGAAACCTAACTATTTCCTTTCCAACCAAGTGAACGTCTGCAGGCCAATACTTGTTATAAAGTTCCGGCTCATCGGGATAACCCAAGGCAGTTATGTAATTGGAAAGGGCATCAAGCCAAACGTAGATTACGTGTTTCTCATCAATAGGTACCGGTATTCCCCAGTCAAAGCTTGTACGAGAAATGCAAAGATCCTCCAAGCCCTGATTGATAAAGGCCTTCATCTCGTTTCTTCTAGTGTCCGGCTGAAGAAATTCCGGATGCTGTTCATAAAGATCCAGAAGCTTATCTCCATATTCCGAAAGTCTAAAGAAATATGCCTCTTCATCGGCTTTTTCCACAGGCCTTCCGCAGTCCGGGCATTTGCCGTCCACCAGTTGGCTTTCTGTCCAGAAGGATTCACAGGGTGTGCAATACAATCCTTCATATACGGATTTATATATATCTCCTTTTTCGTACATCTTCTTAAAGATTTCCTGAACTCTTTTTATATGTCTGGGTTCAGTGGTACGAATAAAGTCGTCATAGGAAATTTCCATAGTTGCCCATAGCTTTTTAATGCCGTCAACTACCTTGTCCACAAATTCCTGAGGAGTTACTCCCTCCTCCTCCGCCTTCTTTTGTATCTTCTGTCCATGTTCGTCGGTTCCCGTTAGGAAGTGAACATCATATCCCGATAATCTCTTGAACCTGGCCATAGCATCGGCCATTACTGTGCAATAGGTATGTCCAATATGAAGGTTTGAACTGGGATAATAGATTGGGGTGGTAATATAGTATGTCCCCTTTGTTTCTTTCGTCATTTTATGGTTCCTTTCGAAGCCTTCTGCAGATGAGCAAAAGGTTATTTTGCGGTGCCAAACCGCACCTTTAAGTATATCACATTTTGCCTTGTATTGCATTTACTATGGCAGCAGCCACATGGCTGCCTCCCTTGGATCCTCTGGTTACTATACAGGGAATGGGAGATGCCATAAGCATTTTCTTGCTTTCTTCCACATTTAGGAATCCTGCAGGAGTACCGATAACCGCCACAGGATTAAGTACCTCCTCTTCCTTTAGCCTTAGAATTGAGCGAATGGCCTCGGGATCCTCCCCTACCAGAAATAGAATGGGTCTTTCCAGAAGCAAAGCCTTCTCCATGGATATATATCCCGGAGTGCAGCCCCTTCTCCTGCCCTCTTCTATTACGTCTTCTGCATTAACAAAGCACATTACCCGATTTCCATGGGCATCTGCAAGTTCCTTGATAATCCCCATTTGAGACATTTTGGAATCGGTTATTATATGGCATCCGGAAGCAAGACCCCTAGTTATTTCTTCAACTGCAGACTGAGAGAAATAAAGGTTCTCCGCAAAGTCAAAATCTCCCGTAGCATCAATGCATTCTTTTATTATATAGGCCCATTGTTCGTCTAATGTTATGCCTCTTTTTTCAAGTTCTCTGTCCACTATCTGAAGACGCCTTTTAGACAAATCCTCAGGTCTTATATTCTCAATAACCATTCTTCTTCCTTTCAATAAAAAACGAGGCTAAGCTAGACCGGAGTTATCATCTCAAGCTTAAACCTCGATTCCATGAACTGTTCATTAGACTATGGCGGATTTACTATTCCAAATCCTCTTCAGCCCAATCGTTTTCGCCCCATTCTTTGCTGGGCCAGGATTCGCTGACGAAGATTCTCTTCATAATCTGGTCCATACCAACTACCAAGGTTGCGCCTGCGGCAACTCCTATACCCAATATAGCCAAAGCCACCTTCATGGCAGACCCTAAGCCATTATCCTTGGTTACCATATTCAGAATTGCAGGATCTAAATTCTCTTTTCTCTTACTCATACTCTTACCCTCTAGCCCTTTAAAATATACTTTCCTTTGTTCCTACCTGCCACTCACTCATTTACGGGCAAGTTATGCCTCTCTATATAATCTGGTCTTAACAAATTCCACAATTAAGTCAGCAATCTTTTCATCCTTCATATAACTGCTATTAATGGCCAGATTGTAATTAAGATAGTCACCCCATTTTTGAGATGTGTGGTAATTGTAATAATTGGCCCTGGCCTTATCATAATCCTTAATTTTGTTTCTTACGTTATTAGGATCATCTCCATATGCGTTAACGCATCTTTCGATTCGGTCCTCCAACTCAGAGTAAATAAACACATTGGTTACCTCGGGAAGATCTCTCAGAACATAGTCGGCACATCTACCGATAATTACCCCTTCTCCCCTTTCACCAATCTGTCTAATAACATCCGACTGGGCAATGTATAGCTTTTCATTTATGGAAAGAGTCTCTCCACTAAATCCCTCTCCCATAGCCAGGGCAGAGGCCAAACTATAGGCCAGGCTGTTTTTGGCTCTAAGCTCCGAAGTTTCGATAACCTCTCGAGATAGTCCACTTTGCTCCACAGCCATATCTATTATTTCCTTGTCATAAAAAGGAACACTCATCTTCTGAGCCACCATGCTGCCAATATATCTTCCGCCACTTCCGTATTCTCTGCTTATTGTTATTAATTTCTTCATATCAGCTACCTCAATTGAAACGTCAAATTTTTTCTAATTATACAATATAAATTTAAAAAATAATAGACGGAGGTTTATTTCGATTTCCATTATTCGCGACCATAAAATGAAATTCCATTTAGTTTATTGTATAATATATTAAGCGTAAAATAGTTACACTTGTTTCCTTGGATTATGAAAGGACAGCTTTATGACGTACCAAGAATTAAAGGACAAAATAACTGAAGTTATTGAAAAGAACCATGATGAATTAATTGCCTTAAATTTTGATTTGGCTGATCACCCGGAAATATCCGCCCAGGAATATGAAACCTCCAAGAAGATCGTCAAACTTCTTGAGGGGCACGGGTTCCGGTGCGAATATCCCTTTGCCGGTTGGGAAACAGCATTTAGAGCCATTAGCGGATCCAACAATCATAAATACAAAATCGCCATTCTGGCGGAATACGATGCCCTTCCCGGGATTGGTCACGCTTGCGGACACTGTTTGTCTGGATCCATCAGCTGTCTTGCCGGCATAGCATTAAAGGATCTTCAGGATGAGCTTAATGCAGACATACATATAATCGGAACTCCCGCTGAGGAAACCCTCGGACCAAAATGCAATATGACCGACGACGGCATCTTTGATAATTACGACATGGCCTTAATGGTCCATCTATATAATCAAAATATAACAAAGGTTAACCTATTGGCCTTGGATACATATTTCTTTGAATTCCATGGGAAGGCTGCCCATTCTGCGGCATCTCCCTGGGAAGGCGTAAATGCATTTAACGCAGCCCAGCTTCACTTCCATGCCATGGATATGATGCGTCAGCACCTTAAACCGGATGTACGTTTACACGGCATAATCAAAGACGGCGGAAAGGCTGCCAATATTGTGCCCGACTATGTGAAAACAGAGGTCTACGTAAGATCCGCCAACAGAGATTACAGAGACCAGGTGGTGGACAAGGTATTTAAGATGGCAGAAGCCGCCGCCTTGGCTACAGAATGTGAATTTACTTTCTATCAGGACGACCACGCCTTTGATGATATGAAGTTTAACCCGGCAGGAGACCTGGCATTAAAAGAAGTTTACAAAGAGCTGAATATTCCTATCAACGGAGATGAGGATGCCCTCTTTGGCTCCTCTGACATAGGAAATGTAAGCTATGCTTGTCCCGCCTTTCATCCCTGCCTGCAGCTAACGGAGAGAGACGTACCTATACATAGTCAAGGATTTGCGGAGGCTGTAAAGTCTGAAAAAGCTCATGAAGTTTTGGATAATGGAGCAAAGATCATAGCCTTCGACATTGCCAAGATCTTCTCCGACCCTGAAAGAATTAAGGCCATGAAGGAAGACTTTAAGAATAAATAACTTTTAGGATGCTCTATTAGGGTTCCAAAAAGATCTTGAAACGAGAATAAGAAGCGCATAAATTTCCAATCTTCCCATAATCATAAGCAGAACGCATACTAATTTACCCGGAGAGGAGAAAAAACCATATCCGGCGCCGCTTACCGCTCCAAAGCCTTCTCCACAATTTGTAAGAAGGGCCATAGGGGCGGTAATTGTTGTTTCCATATCCAGATTCTCAAGGGATAATAACCAGCACCCCAAAAGATAAACGGCAAAGAACAGCAGAACATAGGTGGATATAGAGGTGGCATTGGCGGTGGATACAGATTCATTCCTTATCATTACAGGCTTAACTGCCCGGGGATGAATTCTTTTATATACGCCTCTGTTAACAAGCTTAACCAAAACAGAAAATCTTATTATCTTTATTCCTCCTGCCGTAGATGCAGCGCAGCCTCCAATTAACATCAAAACCATCAGCATAAATTTTGTGGCGCCTGGCCAATACTCCACATGTTCCAGTGTAAAACCGGTGGTGCAAGCAAAGGACACCACACCGGTTATGGAATTCAAGAAGGAATCCCAAAGGCTGGTATAGGTTCCACCCAGGAACAATATCAGTGAAATAATAACTGTGGCAGAGGCAATGATTATGAGGAAGGTATTCATTTCAAAATCCCTTAGAGCGTCTTTGTACTTCCTTTTAATAATCCTTACATAAACGGCAAAGTTTAAAGAAGCCAGAATAGAGAAAAGTACTATCACAATCTTAACGGCGGAAGTGAAATGAGCGGAAAGAACATTATTATAATCCATGGTTCCCGAGGTGCTTATGGAGGACATGGTATTTATTACCGCATCAAAAATCGGGAGACCGGTAGCCTTAAGCAATATCACTTCAATTAAGGAGCCTACCCCATAGAGAACATATAGAAGCTTTGCGGTGTCTGCAATTCTGGCAGTATGCTTTTCCAATTCCGGCCCGGCTATTTCTGCTCCTGCCAATTTCTGCCCCCCTACTCCCAGGGCAGTAAATATGATTATAGTAAGAAGGATAATTCCCATTCCTCCCAACCAACTGGAAGTGGCCTTCCACAAAACCAAACCTCTAGGCAGCATATTAATATCCACAACCCAGGCATTGGTAGTGGTCCAGGTTGCCGCCGATTCGAAAAGTGCATTTACAAAACCAAAGTCCTTCACTGCCAAAAGATAAGGAAACATCCCTGCGGTAATGGCGGTAATCCAACTAACCAAAACTATAAAATAGCTTTCCCTTGCCTTAATCTTTGTCGCATGGTTTCCCACATAAAGTCTGCCCATAAGGGCTATCGCCAAAATAATACCGGCGGAAATCAAAATCCCTTTTCCGGCAGAAATATCACCATCAAATAATGCCAAAACACCGGCAGGAACCATAGCCACACCTTCAATAAGCAGCACCGTGGCAATTGTTCTAATTATTAATTTCTTGTTAAACCCCAGGAGGAATCCAGTCTTCATACCACTACCTCCTACACCCTATTGCTGTTCCAAAAATGAGGTGCAAACAGCATTACAAAAGTAAAGAGTTCCAATCTTCCGGCTATCATCATTATAGACAGAACAAAGGTTGAAAAATTCGAAAAGCCTGAAAAGTTCATAGCCGGTCCCACTGCTCCCAGTCCCGGACCCACATTGCTTAAGCAAGTTAAGGCCGCGGTAAAATTAGTGGTTATATCAAAACCATCAAAGGATATTAGAATTGTGCCTATTATCAACACTCCCACATAGAGGAAGATAAAATACACTATGTCAGTTACCACCTGCTGAGCCAAGGGCTTTCCGTTTAGTTTAATATTTATTACCCTGTTTGGGTGAAGCTTCTGGGCGAATCCCCTTTTTACATACTTTATGGCGGTAAGAACCCTTACCACCTTCACCCCGCCACCGGTGGATGAGGAACTGGCTCCCACAATGGTCAGAAGCAAAATTGTCATTCTGCAAAAAGTTGGCCACAGGTCGTAATCCGTAGTAGCAAAGCCTGTGGTGGTAATTACAGATGTTACATGGAAGAAGGCGTCTCTTATAGCTCTCTCCGGACTGTGGTAGCCTCCTTTAAAGAGAAGCATAGATGCAATGAGCACTCCGCTTATGGCAATAAAAAGCAAATACCATCTTAGTTCTTCATCTTGGAAGAATTCCTTGATTTTTTTCTTAGGTATCAGGAAATACAGATTGAAATTAATACCACAGAGAAGCATGAATACAATAACCACCCATTGAACATAGGGGCTGGTAAAGTGGCCCAGGCTGTCGCTATAATTGGAAAACCCCCCGGTACCCACTGTACCGAAGGTATGAATCAGGGAATCAAACAGATTTAGACCGCCTAAAAGAAGAAGCACAGCTTCAACAATGGTAAATAAGATATATAAAAGATAAAGATCCTTGGCAGTATCTGAGAATTTAGCCTTTAGCTTTGTTAGGGTCGGACCCGGTGTTTCTGCCCCTGCTATCATTTGAACTCCGATGCCCATGGAGGGAAGTAGCGCTGCCATGAAAACAATAATTCCCATGCCTCCCAGCCAATGGGTAAAGGACCTCCAGAACAAAATAGATTTAGCCTGTCCTTCAATATTCGTTAAAATGCTGGCTCCCGTGGTGGAAAATCCGGAGCATATTTCAAAGAAAGCATCTATTGGATTAGAAACAGCACCGGATAATATCAGGGGAATGGAACCTATTATTGAACTAATTAACCAGCAAAGGGTTACCACCAAATAGATATCTCTGTGTCTACTTTTGATCTCCCCTGTGCCTAAGGCCTTAATCAATACAAGCCCTATAATAATACAGGGCATCATAGTAAAAACGAAAGCTTTTACTTCATCATATTCTCCATATATTAGCCCCACCACCAAAGCCGGAACAAAGGCAGCTCCAAGAATAAGCAGCAGGACTCCCATCATTCTAATTACCGATGGATAATTTAGGTCAGTTCTCATTTCCTTTTAAGAAGTTTTTCCAACTCCGGTATGTCAGTAAGGAGACTGAAAATAATAACTCTGTCCCTCTCCATAATCCTGGTTTGACCGTCGGGAATGATCACCTCACCATTTCTGTAAATGGCCGCAATCAACATTCCTTCCGGAATATCCAATTCCATTAAAGTCTTATTTAAGAGGGCCATATTTTTATTGGCAACAATTTCAACTATTTCCGCTTGTCCTTGTACCAAGGTAGATGAGATTACGCGCTTCTTACCTTGCACAATGCTAAAAATCCCGGCAGCAGAAATATCTAAGGGGTTTAGAACCATATCCACTCCCATGTTTTGAATCAGGGAGAGGTAGTCTTCTCTACTTACCTTGGAAATAACATCCTCTATTCCTCTTTGTTTGGCAGTTAATGCCAGCAGAAGATTCTGTTCATCCAATCCGGTGGCCGTTACAAAGGCGTCCATGGAATCAAGATTTTCTTCCTCCAGCATATCTATATCTGTTCCATCTCCATTTATGATAAGTACGTTCCTTACCCTGGTGGAAAGGTATTGGCAGCGGGCCTTATTCTGTTCCACCAGCTTAACGGCAACTCCATAGTCCGCCAGCTTCTGTGCCAAATAGAACCCCGTCTTGCCTCCTCCGATAATCATTACCTTCTGAACATCGGTGTGCGTCTTTTTGTCGTGGACATTTTTGCTGAACTCATGGATTTCATCTCGTTCCCCCACTATATATACGGAGTCCCCCTCATGAATTGAGTCGCCGCCATGGGGAATAATAACTTTGCCGTTTCTTGAAATGGCCGCCACCAGCATATTGGGCAAAATAGCCTTAACCTGGGGCATGGACTTTCCTATTAGTTCCGGCTTCTTATTGGAATTAAACTCCACCAGGGATATTTTTCCGCTGGTAAAGATTCCTCCTTCCAGGGAATACTTGTCCACCAGATACTTATATATCTCCATGGTAATAGCAAAATCCGGATTTACCAGGTAGTCTATACCCATGGTCTTTCTGATGAATTCGAAATGCTTCATGTATTCCGGATCCCTTACTCTTGCTATTACACAGCCTGCTCCCATTTCCTTGGCAAACCGCCCAACTATCATATTGGTTTCGTCGCTTCCGCTGGCTGCAATTACATAATCAAAATGACCAATATCCATATCCTGAAGGACACTTATGTCTCTTCCGTCTTCGTTAATGGTCATTACATCGAACTGCTGGGATAGGCGTTCCAGCAAAGATTCATTTATGTCAACAAGAGTGATGGAGTGGTCACCCTCGGAAAGTCCTTCACAAACTTTTACACCAAGTTTTCCCACTCCAACAATAGCAATATTCATGGAATATCTCCTCTAAGCAAATGCGTTGTAAATAGCTCTGATAGCCGGCTCAAAGTCTTTGTTCTCAACACCTACAATGATGTTAATCTCACTGGAGCCCTGCTCTATCATTCTTAGATTTATGTCTGCATCAGCAAGGGCGGAAAGCAGTTTTGCCGCCACACCCTTCCTGCGGTTCATACCATATCCAACGGTGGCGATTAAGGACATGTTTTCAAAGCATTCAATATTGTCTGGTTCCAGCTGTTTTGTAAAGGCCTCCATCAGCTCATCCAACCTGCCATCCAGGTCCTTGTTGGAAACAACTACGGATACCGTATCTATTCCGCTGGGTATATGCTCGAAATTACAATCAAAGTCCTCCAGGATGCCCAGTATTCTTCTTACATATCCCCTTTCTCTTACCATCATGTTCTTATAGATGGCGATAACTGTAAAATCCTTCTTGCCGGCAATGCCCGTGATAATGTCATTATACTCCTTGTCCTCATGGTGAGCTTTAATTACCGTTCCGGGATCATTGGGGAAATTTGTATTCTTAATATTAATTGGGATGTTTGCAATTCTTGCAGGATGTATTGCGTCCTCGTGAAGAACGGAAGCACCCATATAAGAAAGCTCCCTCAGTTCCTTGTAGGAAATCTCGTGAATAGGCTTTGGGTTATCCACGATTCTGGGATCCGCCATAAGGAAGCCTGATACATCTGTCCAGTTTTCGTAAACATCTGCATCTACTGCCCTTGCCACTATGGAGCCGGTAATATCCGATCCCCCTCTGGTAAAGGTTTTTATATCATCCCCGCCCTTGACTGTACCGTAGAAGCCGGGGATTACCGCATAATCGTGCTTTTTTAATTCCGAACTCAAAGCTTCATTTGTTTCCTCATCAAGAAGCTTGCCCTTCTCGTCAAACACAATAAGTTGAGCGGAATCCACAAAGTCAAAGCCCAAATATGCAGCAATTAGCTTTGCGTTTAAATATTCACCTCTACTGGCCATATAGTCACTGCTGCATCCCTTTTCCAAGGCATCCTTGATATCATCAAAGTCCTGGGAAAAATCCACGGTAGCTCCCAGATTAACGGCAGTCACCGTAAATCTGTCATGAACCACCTGAAGCAGCTGCTCATAGGGAAGCTTATGCTCCTTATGAGTGTGGCACAGATACAAGAGATCTGTAATTTTGTTATCCTCATCAAATCTCTTGCCGGGAGCCGAAACTATTACATACCTAATGTCGGGATCTCCCTGTATTATTTCCTTCATCTTTTTAATTTGGATTACATCCGCAACAGATGATCCTCCAAACTTTGCTACTTTAACACCCATCACACTTTCTCTCCTTAATTATTTATATAAAATAATTGATATATAATAATAACATAAATTATAGCTCAGTTTTAAGCTTTTCTACCATATTCAATTTCTCCCAGGGAAGATCCAGGTCAGGTCTTCCAAAATGTCCGTAGCTGGCAGTGGCTCTGTAAATAGGCCTTCTAAGATCCAGGTTCTTAATAATTGCCCCCGGTCTAAAATCAAAATACTTATCCACTATCTCCGCCAGTTTTTCATCAGAGTATTTACCTGTTCCATAGGTTTCCACCATAATGGAAACGGGCTTTGCCACTCCTATGGCATAGGAAAGTTGAATTTCACATTTGTCCGCCAGCCCTGCTGCCACAAGATTCTTTGCTGCATGACGAGCTGCGTAGGATGCGGATCTATCCACCTTTGTTGGATCCTTACCTGAGAAGCATCCTCCACCATGTCTGGAATATCCGCCATAGGTATCAACAATAATTTTTCTACCTGTAAGTCCGGAATCTCCCAAGGGCCCACCAATAACAAACCTTCCCGTTGGGTTAACAAAATATTTGGTGTCCTCATCCAGAAGTTCTGCAGGAATAACCGCCTTAATAACCTTTTCAATTACATCTTCCCTGATCTGCTCCTGGCTGGCGCTGGGGTCGTGCTGAGTGGATACCACCACTGTATCTATTCTCTTTACCTTGTCGTCTTCATATTCAACGGTTACCTGGCTTTTGCCGTCAGGTCTCAAATATGGAATTGTACCATTCTTTCTGAGTTCTGCCAGCTTCCGTGTAATCTTGTGGGCCATGGCTATGGGCATGGGCATATATTCAGGGGTCTCGTTGCAGGCATAGCCGAACATCATTCCCTGGTCTCCTGCCCCTACTTGATCCTCTTCTTCCTTTGATTGACCTCTTCCCTCCAGGGCATCATCAACACCCATAGCTATGTCGGAGGATTGCTCATCTATGGCAGAAAGAACTGCACAGGTATTTCCATCAAAGCCGTAGTCTCCCTTGTCGTAGCCTATGTCCTTAATAACCTGCCTTACTATATGAGGAATGTCTATATAACAATTTGTACTTATTTCACCCATTACCATGGCATATCCTGTGGTTGCAGTAGTTTCACAAGCCACCCTTCCCATAGGATCCTTCTCCAATATGGCATCAAGAATTGCATCTGATATTTGATCACAAACCTTATCCGGATGCCCCTCTGTAACTGATTCTGATGTAAATAATTTTTTCATTTTCGTCACCTTGTTGTATACTATACTTTAACTTCTTGAATCATACCCTTTGAGTAAACCAAAGTCAAATAATCTATACCCCTAAAGGGTTGCTATAAAATGAAGAAAAACCATAATAAACCAAATAATTTCGAGATAATTAAAGGAGATCTCCCTCTAAGCCCCATACTGGCCAAGGGTGATTTTGTTATGGCTGAAGCCACAGACACTCGTTTAATGGGGGTGGTGGGTCTTCACATAGAAAGAGAAAACCAGGATGGACCCTTTCATCAGCTCTTTTATTTGGACTTTGAGGAATACGGTATAGATGACTACCGAAGCTTCCAATTATCCGATTCCTCCCCCTATACCCTTCAGGATGTAAAACGGGAGATGGCGGATCTCTTTGGCGGCCTGGGAGGTAGCTGGGTTAAGGTAAATGAAAAGGAGTCCATGTTTCTTATCAAAGAAGCCTACAAGCTTAATGATGAAGAGGATGATTATATAACGGAAGATTTTGATGATTATCTTCCAGTTTTAGAGACTCCTATTTATATCACCCCGGAAGAGGAAAGAATTATCTGGTCCAAGATATGTGTAACCACCCAGGGTGATTATGAAGTCATTAACTACTTCATAATGAGGCATACCGCCATGGATGAGGCGGGAGAAAAATATCTCACCCGGCCGGAAAGGCCCTTCAACCTCTTTACCATGACTGAGCCCGGTACCCTATATAGAAATGAAATAAATCCCATGGATAAGGGTAATAATATTCACCCCTCCATCAATGAATACATCTCCACCTCTTTGATATCTGACGACAAAGGCTTTAGGCTTCTTATGAGCGAAGTCTCCACTAAGAGTTCCAAGGTGGCCACCTTTGATATTAAACAGGATATGCGTATATCCCCTTGGGAAGCTTCACTTATTATGGCTCGAACTGAATACGTATCCGTTTTCAAGAGTTATAAAAAAGATCTGTGTTTAGTTATGTCCTCTGCAGCAAAGAGCATATTACCCGGAGCAGATTTAAATACCCACCCCGGGGGCAATCTTTTAATGATATATAAGGATGACAACAGTCATGTTAATCAAAAAATATATAGATTGGACGAGGATACTAGAGCAGCAATCTACATTTGCTATAATGATGAACTGATTATTGCAGGCAGTAACTTAAGGGATCTGTATAACTTTGAAAAAGTTATGACGGATATAGCATCTCGATGTGGTTCATCCCTTAAAGAGGTTGGCCGATACGCATTTCCCGAGACAACACTGGGGCACTATATCAATAACGATTATGGAACATTTTCAAGTTTTTTGGACTATATACAATTTTTAACGGATAGGGATTGATACGGTATTACGTCAACCAATGTTCGTTTTTGCCGTATCACTTTTCAACATATGGGAAAGGTCACTTTTCAACAAGATTAGCACTTATCCACAGGGGTCTCAAAAATCGTATACAATTTTAAACTAGAGTCCATGTGGATAAGTCATTTACCAAACACCTTGATATTTCAAAGAATTCAGCACTTTGATTTTTTGTCAATAGGAACTTATCCACAGATTTCACAGAAAGATTGGCTTCCTCTTGTTCGACAGTAAAAAAATGTAAACCTTCCCCTTTGGCTTACGAAAACCTTAATTTTTAGCCATTAAAAAAACCGATTGGAGCAACCTATGAAAACCATCCAAATTTACAAAAAAGATAGATATTTGTCAAAATTACAAAGCCAAATATTGGAGGCTTTTACCCTGCCCTCCCCTAACAATTCCGACGCGGGAATCATATTAAAGGAAACTATTTTCTTTCCCGGTGGCGGTGGCCAAAGCTGTGATATGGGTTCTATAAATGGCTATCCTGTGGTTAGAGTTTACGAAGATCAAGGAGAAATAATTCACCAAATAAAGGATGGAGCTAAGCTTCTGGCTGAGGATAAACTGATACTGGGTATTCAATGTGAAATGGAGCTGGATTGGGACAGAAGATTCGATAATATGCAGAGACATTGCGGCGAGCATATATTGTCCGGCATCTGCTATAGACTTTGGGGAGGCGTGAATCGCGGCTTCCATATGGGGGATGACTATATGACCATCGATATAAGTTTGGAAGACAATCCCCAATTTAAAGAAGTAACCTGGGACATGGTTCAAGAGGCAGAATTGGAGGCCAACAAGGTTATTTGGCAGGACCTGCCTGTAACCCCTCACCACTTTGATACAAAAGAAGAGGCAGTTAAAATGCCTGTTCGAAAGCAAATAGCTATAGATGAGGATATTACCATTGTAACCATAGGCAGTGAACAAAACCCTGCCGACTCTGTTGCCTGCTGCGGCACCCACCCTTCCACTGCCGGCCAGGTGGGACTTATAAAAATCTATAAGGTGGAGCCCAACAAGGGCATGTATCGCATTTATTTTGAAGCAGGAAAGCGGGCTTTGCTGGGATATCGGCAGCGTTATGATGTTTTGGCAAAGCTGGAGAAGGATCTTTCTGCCGGATTTCCGGATCTTATGGATAAATACAAAGCTCGCCAAGAAAAGAATCGAGAGATTAAAGACAGACTGTATCACCTTACAAAGGAAACCATAGAAAAGGAAAAGGAAAGGCTGTTATCAGAAATTGACACCGGGCACAGCGTCTATGAGTATTCCAATTTAACCATCGATGATTTAATAGAGATGGGTAGAGCTTTGGAAGGAAACATTCCCGGCCTTCTCCACCTGGTTCACTGTCCCTCCAATACTTTGCTCATGTTCTCCGATAATATCGACTGTGGTAAATTGGTTAAGGACAATGCTTCGGTTTTCAACGGCAAGGGAGGCGGAAATAAAAAATTCGCCAGGGCAATATTTAACCGCCCCGACGATTTACATTTGTTTATAGATGCTATTGAAAAACTATCCCGATAAATCTACATCATAATCAAAGCTATTATGATACCCAGGATAAATCCCGAAAGAACTTGTAATGGGGTGTGCCCTACAAGTTCTTTTAATTTGTCCTCAGGTGTAAGATCCTGCCCCACCATGGTTTCTATAAACTCAGTTAGGTCGTTTATCACCTTGGCCTGTTTCCCTGTCTCAAGCCTGACACCCATGGCGTCATGCATTACTATAACAGCAAAGAAAAAAGCTAAAGCGAATAGTGGAGTATCCCAGCCTACCACAATTCCTGTCATTACCATAACTGCCGTAACCGTTGCGGAATGACTGCTGGGAATACCTCCGTCTCCAAAGAGCCTTTCTATTCTGAACTCCCTGTTGACAATAACATATATCAAGGTTTTAAGAACCTGAGATACGCACCAGGCAACCAGTCCGGTTATTAATATTTTGTTTGATAGTAGTGAATCAAACCACTGGCTCATTTTTACTATTAACCTAAACCTTTTTTAATAATGGGGCTGATTCTCTTATATAGAAGCAATGTTAGAATCGACACCACTATGCCTTTTAGAATATTAAAGGGAGCAACGCATAATGCCACAAAGGAAAAAACGCTGTCCACGCTGCCGTGAACTGCAGTACCGGCGGCAATAATCGCTTCCATTCCACCAAAGGCCTTTGCATAAACCGGCAGAAGCACAAAGCCATTCATAAGAGATCCGGCAATCACCATGGTGACTATGCCTACCACCATTCCTACTATAGCTCCTTTTTTAGTTTTGTTCCTTTGATAGATAATTCCTGCGGGAACCACAAAGGCACATCCAATCAAGAAATTGGCCACATCCCCTATGCCTGCAGTTGAGCTGCTTTTTATCACCAGCTTTAGAAGAATCTTTATGAGCTCAATTATAACTCCGGCGGCAGGCCCCAGGGAAAAGGACCCTATCAGAACAGGAACCTCGCTTAAGTCCATCTTGTAAAATGGCGGTGCAATAATGGGAATAGGAATTTCAAAAAGCATAAGCACTGCGGATACTGCACCAAAGAGAGCCATCATCACCAGTCCCCTGGTGGAAAATAGTTTACTCTTTTTTTCGCGGCTTAAGGTTCCACTACCCCTTGCCTCAATTTTGTTTAATACTTCTGTGCTTTTTACTTCCATAGAAAAAATACCTCCTTTTCGGACTCTACCATCTTTAAGATGAGCCCTTAGAGGTATTTCGCCTAAAAGAACCCCATCTTTTCCCATCCGGACTAACCATATAATCCCAAGGTTTCTTGGCAATTATT
>JAGAXF010000019.1 GCA_017941085.1 Bacillota bacterium | reverse complement strand
TTTCACACTAAAGGAAGATGCCCTTACAAAATGTCTCTCGATTATAAGCTCGGAGGGGTAAGGAAAAGCTCAGAGTCGATTTGATAAGCCAGGTTAATTTAATTATTGACATTTGATATAACTCATTATAGTATATTGATATATATCATTACCGAATGATTTCGGCATATGGGATATATATTAATAATTGTATAACTACGAAACAAAGAACCCTATAATGAGGTAATTATCCAAATGGAAGAGCTTAATAAGCCTCTGGAATCTGAGGCAGAAGGCCAGAAAAAGAAGTTGGTCATAGGAGTAATCGGAGCTGACGTTCATGCTGTAGGAATTGCAATTCTGGATCATGCATTTGAAGAAGCGGGCTTCGAGGTAATCAATTTGGGAGTTATGGTTTCGCAAGAGGAATTCATATCTGCTGCCATTGAAACGAATGCGGATGCAATTTTGGTTTCTTCCCTATATGGACAGGGAGAACTGGACTGCAGAGGCTTACGAGAGAAATGTCAGGAAGCAGGTATTGGTGATATTCCTCTTTTTGTTGGCGGAAATGTAGTAATCGGAAAACAAAGCTTCGAAGAAGTTGAAAAGCGCTTTCATGAGATGGGATTTAACGAAGTATTTCCCCCGGGGACGCCACCGGAAACTACCATTGAGAAACTGAGGGAGCTTTTTGGAGAATAAACCATAGGAATCCATGGTTGAGAGTTGGCAAATAATATTTCGATATGAAACCTATTCTGATTATTGATTTTGGAAGTACATATACCAAGCTAACGGCAGTAGATTTGGATGAGGAAATAATCCTGGGTACTGCCCAGGCCTACACCACAGTTGAAACCGATGTTGCCCATGGTTTGGAGGAAGGACTAAAAGCCCTCCGGGAAACCACTGGGCATCTTGATTTTTTTGAAACCTATGCTTGCTCCTCCGCTGCCGGTGGTTTGAAGATGATGGCATCCGGCCTGGTGCCTGAACTAACTGCGGAAGCAGCAAAGGCCGCAAGTCTGGGTGCGGGAGCAAAGGTTTTAAAATCCTTCTCCTATGAGCTTACAGATGAGGATCTTCACTTCATCAAAGAAGAAGCTCCGGATATTTTCCTTCTGGCGGGAGGAACAGACGGAGGAAACCGAGAGAACATTATAGCCAATGCCAGGCATCTTGCTACTCTTGAGGCAAAGTTTCCTATAATAATCGCCGGCAATAGAAATGCTGCCAAGGAATGTGAGGAAATCCTTTCTTCCTTTGATACTTATCTTTGTCCCAACATCATGCCAAAGCTGGGAGTTGTAGATTCAACCAAGGTAAGAGAAACCATAAGAGAAATATTCTTGTCTCATATAGTTAAAGCCAAAGGAATGACAGAGGCTCAGGACCTTATTTCGGATATTATTATGCCTACACCCTCTGCGGTACTAAATGCCATGGAACTTCTGGCAAAGGATATCGGAGAGCTTATGGGTGTTGATGTAGGTGGGGCAACCACAGATGTTTATTCCATAGCCAAAGGAAGTCCCAAGCTAAACTCCACCGTCCTTAAGGGTTTGCCTGAACCCTATGCCAAACGAACGGTAGAGGGGGACATAGGAATGAGGTACAGCATTCACGGAATTGTGGATGCCGTAGGTATTGAAACTATTTCAGATATGGCGGGATTAAGTTCTGAAAGAGCCGAAGAACTTATAGACTATCTGGGATCCATTACGGAGACTTTGCCGGAGGGAAATCCGGAACTTGAAAATCTGGACATGGCTCTAGCCACCATGGCTATAAAAACAGCGGTAGAAAGACATGCAGGAACCATCGAAGAAACCTATACTCCTATGGGACAAGCCTTTGTTCAAACAGGGAAGGATCTTACGGATGTTAACAACCTGGTGGTTACCGGCGGTAGTGTAATTCATATGAAGGACCTGGCCCTTTCCGTTGATCGGGTCTTTAATCAAAACAGAAATCCGGCATCTTTGATTCCTCGGAATCCAAAGATATGGGTGGACAAAAAATATATACTGGCGGCCATGGGACTTTTGGCAACAAAGTACCCTGATGTGGCCCTTAAGATAATGAAGGAGGAAGTATCTTATTATGGAGCTTAAGAACGTGAAGATTCCTGAAGGGGAATTCATGGAGATGAGAGAAGAGGTCCTTAAGCAGTGGCCTACAGGAAAGGACGTGGATCTTGAAGAGGCTATAGAGTATCACAAGTCCATGCCTAAGAAGAGGCAGTTTCCCGACAAGCTTACAGAAGCAAAGAAATCAGGAAAAACTTTAATTCAGCCAAGAGCCGGTGTTCCCCTCATTGATGAACACATAAAGCTCCTTCAGTATCTGGAAAAGGAAGGGGAGGCGGATCTTCTTCCCACCACCATTGACAGTTATACCAGACAAAATAGATATGAAGAGGCGGAAAACGGAATTGCAGAATCCCAGCGATTGGGAAGAGCGTTGATGAACGGCTTTCCGGCGGTTAACCACGGAGTGGCCAACTGCAGAAAGGTTATTGAAAGCGTAAACATTCCGGTGCAGGTAAGGCACGGCACGCCGGACGCCAGGCTTCTAACGGAAATCACCTATGCCGGTGGTTTTACCAGCTACGAAGGCGGCGGCATTTCATATAATCTGCCCTACTGTAAGGACGTTCCCATGGAGCAAACCATAAGAGATTGGCAATACGTGGACAGACTAACGGGGCTCTATCAGGAAATGGGAGTTACCATAAATAGAGAACCCTATGGACCCCTGACGGGAACTTTGGTTCCTCCCTGCATTTCCCACGCAGTGGCAATAATTGAAGCCCTCCTTGCGGCTGAACAGGGAGTAAAGCATGTTACCGTTGGTTATGGTCAGTGTGGAAATCTGGTTCAGGACATTGCGGCGGTAAGAACTCTGGAGGCCCTAACAGAAGAGTATCTTGAAAAATACGGATATGAGGATGTGGTGGTTACCACCGTTCTTCATCAGTGGATGGGAGGTTTCCCTGCAGATGAAGCAAAGGCCTTTGGTGTAATATCCATCGGCAGCTTAATTGCAGGTCTCTCCAAAGCCACCAAGGTAATAGTCAAAACTCCTCACGAAGCCATCGGCATCCCCACAATGGAAGCCAACGCCCAGGGCTTGCGCTGCACCAAGCAGGTGGTAAGCACTGTTGCAGATCAGGACTTTATGGACAGGAATCTTGATAGGGAAATGGAAATCATCTCTCAGGAAACCAGGTGCATAGTGGATAAATGCTTTGAACTGGGTGAGGGAGACATTGCCCTGGGGGCAGTAAGAGGCGTGGAAGCGGGAGTTATAGATATCCCCTTTGCTCCCTGCAGAGCCAACGCCGGTAAAATGCTGCCCTGCAGAAACAACGAAGGGGCAGTAAGAATGCTTAATACAGGAAACGTTCCCTTTACCAAGGATCTTATTGATTTCCACAGAGAGCAAATAGAAGAAAGAGGAAAATACGAAGGACGTCAGGTTTCATTCCAAATGGTTATCGATGATATTTATGCCATCGGAAAAGGAAGATTGGTAGGTAGACCAAGGGGATAAGGTTAACCGGCAGCATCTAGTTATAGGAGGAAAAAATGCGAATAGTTGATATGGTGTGTTCACCGGGAAGAACAGGTTTTTATTTTGACGATCAAAGAGCCATTAAAAAAGGCGCAGTAAGTGACGGCACCTTCTATGTGGGGGAGCCGGCTACAGAGGGCTTTACCTCTGTTAGACAGGCAGGAGAATCTATTTCTGTTATGTTGATATTGGAGGACGGTCAGGTTGCCTACGGCGATTGCGCAGCGGTTCAATATTCCGGAGCAGGAGGAAGAGATCCCTTGTTTCTGGCGGAGGACTTTATTCCTGTCCTCATGAATCATGTAAAGCCTATGCTGGTGGGAAAGGAAGCAGATAATTTCAGAAGCCTTTGCCAAGAGATGGAAAGCATAGAGGTGGAGGGAAAGAGACTGCATACCGCCATTAGATATGGAGTGTCCCAGGCGATTTTAGATGCAGTTGCCAAGGCAAAGAAAAAAATGATGTGCCAGGTTGTGGCGGAGGAATATGGCTGCCAGGTTTCTGACAGGCTGATTCCAATCTTTACTCAGTCGGGAGATGACCGCTATGGAAATTCCGACAAGATGATTATTAAAGGTGCCCAGGTTCTTCCCCACGCCCTTATTAATAATGTAGAAACAAAGCTGGGACCTAAAGGTGAGAAGCTTTTGGACTATGTGAAGTGGCTGAGAAACAGAATTATAGAAATGAGACCCGTTGAAAGTTATGAACCCATTCTTCATATAGACGTTTATGGAACCATTGGTGCCGCCTTTGGTCCGGAAAACTATAGCGCCATGGCAGATTATATCGAAACCTTGGAGGAAGCAGCAAAGCCGCTAAAACTCAGAATAGAAGGTCCCATGGATATGGATAAGGATAGGGAAACTCAGTTGACTGCTTTGGCGGGACTTACTGCTGAATTGGATAGAAGAGGAAGCAGTGTTGAGCTGGTTGCCGATGAATGGTGCAATACCCTAGAGGACATTAAGCTTTTTGCCGACAACAAGGCAGGACACATGATTCAGATTAAGACTCCTGATTTGGGAGGAATAAATAATACCATCGAAGCTGTTCTCTATTGTAAGGAGAAAGGCATTGGCGCCTATCAGGGTGGAACCTGCAACGAAACAGATCGCAGTGCCCAGGTTTGCGTTCACTGCGCCATGGCCACTCAGCCGGATCAGATTCTGGCAAAGCCGGGAATGGGTGTAGATGAAGGCTTCATGATTGTGTATAATGAAATGCAGAGAATACTTGCCCTTAAGGATTTACAATAATAATTGTCTTGCCCCAAGGGTTCTCTCAGGAGTTAAAGTTAGGAGTAAAGGAACCTGTAACAGGAGCGGAATTTGAAGATTCAAGGACTTCAAAAAATGACATTGTTGGATTTTCCGGAGCACGTTGCATGCACTGTGTTCCTGGGAGGCTGCGACTTTAGATGTCCCTTCTGCCACAATTATGAGCTGGTGGAAAGGCCTTCTCTTTCCTATCCTGACGATCCCATGAGAGATAAAGATTTGGACAGCGGTCTTGAGGGAATAACTCAGGAACAGTTCATGGACTTTTTAACCAAGAGAAGGGGACTTCTTGATGGCGTTGCAATTACAGGAGGGGAACCCTGCTTAAGAAAGGATCTTCCGGAGTTTATAGCAACAATTCGGGATGCAGGCTTCCTGGTAAAACTGGATACCAACGGTAATCATCCGGATATGCTGGGAAATCTTCTAAGGCAGAACCTGGTTAACTTTGTGTCCATGGACATAAAGAATTCTCCTGAAAAATATGCGGAAACTGCAGGTCTGATGGCAATTGACATAGATCCCATAAAAGAAAGCATTTCTCTCCTGATAAATGGCGACATTCCCTATGAGTTTAGAACCACGGTTATGAGCAAGTTCCATGAGGACCGGGATTTTCACGAAATAGGCAAACTAATAAAGGGAGCAAAGAAATATTTCATACAGCCCTTTATAGATAGAGATACGGTTCCGGACCATAGTCTGGAGGCCCCGCCCCTGGAAGACATGAGAAGATTTAGGGATATAGCCTCAGAATATGTGGAATTTGTAGGCCTTAGAGGCATTGACTAAGGTGTCAAGACACCACTTTAGTGTAACACAATATCTTGTTTTACAAATTTTTCCTTACTACTATATATTGACTTTTTCCAGCCAAAATGATAAAGTAATATTGCTCACAAAAAAGGGTTTTGCAGCCCTTTTTTTATCAGATAAATTAAGAATAATATGCGTTTAAATGTTGAAATTAGGTAAGTCATAACTAGTAGAAAGGGGTAATTATGTATCAAGTTGTAAAAAGGGATGGGAAGGTTGTCGATTTTTCAATCGCCAAAATCAGTGATGCGATTACCAAGGCCTTTGATGCTCTTGGCAAGCAATATCATCCAAGTGTAATCGATCTGATTGCGCTTAATGTAACCTCTGATTATGTAGATAAAATCAAAGACGACAAAATCACAGTAGAAGAGATTCAAGACAGTGTAGAAAAGGTTCTTTCTGAAACTGGTTATGCAGACGTTGCTAAGGCCTACATTCTCTACAGAAAACAAAGAGAAAAAGTTCGTAATGTTAATTCTGCACTTCTTAACTACAAGGACATTGTAGACAATTATCTAAAGATAAACGACTGGCGTGTAAAGGAAAACTCCACAGTTACCTATTCCGTTGGTGGTCTTATTCTTTCCAATTCAGGGGCAATAACAGCCAACTACTGGCTCAGCGAAGTATACGACAATGAAATTGCAGAGGCTCACAGAAGCACCGCAATTCATATTCACGACATGTCCATGCTCACAGGCTACTGTGCAGGATGGAGCTTAAAGCAGCTTATTCAAGAAGGACTTGGGGGAATTCCGGGGAAAATCACTTCTGCACCTGCTTCTCATTTATCAACACTTTGTAACCAAATGGTAAACTTCTTGGGAATTATGCAGAATGAATGGGCAGGAGCCCAGGCATTCTCTTCCTTTGACACTTACCTTGCTCCCTTTGTTAAGGCAGATAACTTAACTTATAAAGAAGTTAAACAGTGCATTCAATCCTTTGTGTATGGCGTTAACACTCCGTCCAGATGGGGAACTCAGGCGCCCTTCTCCAACATTACTCTTGACTGGACAGTTCCAAATGACATGAAGAATCTTCCGGCCATTGTTGGCGGCAAGGATATGGACTTCACCTATGGTGACTGCCAGAAGGAAATGGATATGGTAAACAAGGCCTTTATCGAAATAATGATCGAAGGTGATGCCAACGGAAGAGGATTCCAGTATCCAATTCCTACATACTCCATTACCAGAGACTTTGATTGGAGCGAAACAGAGAACAATAAGCTGCTCTTTGAAATGACAGCAAAGTATGGAACACCCTACTTCTCCAACTACATCAACTCCGACATGGAACCCAGCGATGTAAGAAGTATGTGCTGCAGACTTCGTCTGGACCTTAGAGAACTTAGAAAGAAATCCGGCGGCTTCTTCGGTTCCGGAGAATCCACAGGATCCATCGGCGTTGTTACAATCAACATGCCGAGAATTGCATACCTGGCAGAGGATGAGGCAGACTTCTACAAGAGACTGGATCACCTTATGGATATTTCCGCTCGCAGCCTTAAGACCAAGCGTACTGTAATTACACAGCTTATGGAGCAGGGACTCTATCCATATACCAAGAGATATCTTGGCAACTTTGATAATCATTTCTCCACCATCGGCTTGGTAGGAATGAACGAGGTGGGACTCAACGCCAAGTGGTTGAGAGCAGACATGACGGATGAAAGAGTTCAGAAGTTCACCCAGGATGTGCTTAACCACATGAGAGAAAGACTCTCCGACTATCAGGAAGAGTACGGCGATCTTTACAATCTGGAGGCAACACCGGCAGAGTCCACATCCTATAGATTTGCAAAGCATGATACAGAAGAATTCCCTGATATCATCACTGCAAATATGAACGGAACTCCTTATTACACAAATTCATCACACCTTCCGGTGGGATATACCGATGATATTTTCTCCGCATTGGATATTCAGGACGACCTACAGACCCTTTACACATCAGGAACTGTATTCCATGCATTCTTGGGAGAAAAGCTTCCTGACTGGAAGGCAGCAGCCAGCCTGGTTAGAAAGATTGCAGAAAACTACAAGCTGCCTTACTACACAATGTCACCCACATATTCAGTATGTAAGAATCACGGATATCTGGCAGGAGAGCAGTTCACCTGCCCACACTGCGGAGAGAAGGCTGAAGTCTATAGCCGTATCACCGGATACTACAGACCGGTTCTCAACTGGAATGACGGTAAGGCTCAGGAGTACAAGGATAGAAGAACCTATGACGTTGCTCATTCCGTTCTTACCCATCAGGGACCCAAAACCACAAGCGCAAATCCTGCTCACATGATGATGCCTGAGGAGTCCCAGGTTGTGGAAACCGAAACTGCAGACGGCAGAAAGGCAATTTTGTTTAAAACCGCCGTATGCCCCAACTGCAAGATTGCAGGTTCCATGTTGGACGAAGCCGGTGTAAGCTATGAGGCTCTTGATGCCAACGATGCACCGGATCTGGTAAAGAAATATGGAATCATGCAGGCTCCTACCTTGGTAGTAGTGGATGGAGATGATTACAAGAAGTATACAGGCGTTTCTGATATCAGAGGCTGGATGAGCCAAAAGAATTCCTAGAATTTATTTCAATCCCCACGCAATTGTGACTACTCTCGTGTGTCAATAACCAGGGAAAATGTCACCCATAGATAGAGTTAATTATTCAGGGAAAATGTCACCCTCTTTGAGGCGCCTTAATAAGGCGCCTCAAGTATTTCGTTAAGCATTTCCAACATGGCAGGGTATGAATATTCCTC
>JAGAXF010000018.1 GCA_017941085.1 Bacillota bacterium | reverse complement strand
TTATCTTACTCAAAAAGGGACGGCATATCGCCATCCCTTAATCCAAACTCGTGATGCAGTTGTTTGGGGCGAGCTTCATAGGACGTCAGATTATCCAGTGCATTGGGATTAGCCATCAACGCTTTTTGTCCTATAACCCTATATATAAGTAATACAAAACCCGGCTTCCGACGAGCCGGGTTTGTTATATAGTGCAAAAGGGGAAGATGTCAATTTTATTTATGGATTCTCAATTTTGGGAGCATGATTGTTAGGCTGACTGAAGGTTATAACGTTGTACTCACAATGCTCTTCAGTTCTAAAAGGGAAACTCCATCCGCTGGCTCCGGCACTAACGAATGTGTCAGTATAGCCGTGAAGATAAAAACCATAGGCATCGAAACCTGTGATATTATATAGATACTGTAGCGGAAAGAGCTGGCCCGCATGGGTATGCCCCGAAAGCTGTAGGTCAGCCCTTGATTTTACAGTATCGTCAACTATGTATGGGCTGTGATCCACAAGAAGGACGTATTTTCCCTCGGGCCTAGGAGGTATTTCTTCTATAGGTATTCTATCCACACCTGTGCTAATATCGTCTCTACCCATCAGAATAAAATCCTCAGCTATCGGAATCCACTTATCATCCAGCACAATAATGCCATTTTTTTCAAGGGCGTGAGCGAGCTCTTCTTCCGTATATGTAGGCCCATTGGCCAAATGTGCATTGGGCTGTCTATCGTGATTTCCGTAAACAAAATATGTAGGAGTATCAAAGTCTCCAAACATGTTATATATTTCCTCCATCTCCTCTTTGGTGGTGTATTCGTCGGTAATGTCTCCGCCCAAAATAACAAAGTCAGCGTTTTCGTTCTGTATTTTTCTTATGATTTCTTTGCTGGTTTCCAAGCTTTGAGAAGAACCCACATGAAGATCCGCCACAAAAACTACGCGATAGGTATTTATTAGTTTCTCGGATTCTACGCCGATAGGCCTGGCCCTAACTATCTGCATATTTATGGTGCCATACAAAAAGAAGAGAAGCGTGCATATAGCGCTTATGAGAAGCTGGTTTTTAACACTTGGGTTTTGATGGAGAGCAGAGCGGACTATCAAGTAGAGACAGATCAGAATTGATGCTATGGTATCTCCCATGAGAGCCACGTAAAGAGCGCCAAAAAAGAAGCTGCCGCGCCAAGCCATCCATGTATTTGTTGCCATAACTATTGCGGCAATAGCGCAAGCCAAAGCAAATTTGATGAGGACCAGAATAATCCTTGCGGTCAAGCTTACTCTTTTTCGAATAGGATATTGGAGACTTGTTAGCGCTATAAAGGTAAGCGCAACAAAGAAAAACCATTTAGTAAATTGAAGAGTTGTCATATTTTCCTTCTTTCGGTTTTATGTCATAGATTCTATCACAGAAACTACCATTTGTGTTTTTTTGAATCAATTCCAGCGCAGCTCGCAAAATTGCGTTCATGATGGAATAAAGAATGAGGCATTATACAGAGGATCCTGCTAAAAAAGTCCTTGGCTTTTGGTTGCAGGGGATATAACGTGATATAACTTGACGCCTGGAGTTCCATGATAATTCGATACTGAAAAGCGTAACTATTTTTGTATAACAGAACAGTAACACTTCCTTATTTTTAGGCCTTAAAAATTGTGTTACTTTTCTGTTTGAAAAGCGTTATAAAAACGCTACACGCTAGTAATTGCAACGGTTTCAGCGATTTCTTTTTTCGCTAAAATCATACTTTTGGATGATGTATTGAGGCTAAACTTCTTGTAGACTCTACTTGTAAATTAAAACAATATTGTGAACGCAGAAATGCTTCACGATGCGAGGGGGCTCCAATGTAAAACGTTTTTCGTTTTCACATTGCAACATGAATCCCGTCGCACACCTCAGCGGCGGGATATTATTTTCCCAAAGAGGTGGCTGATCTTAGAAAAGTAAATCAAAAGCTTAACTGATGTTGGTACTAACGGTAGTCCTCTACCGATTGTATAAATAAACTGAGGAGAAAGGAGGTCGCTTAGAGGGGAGACTTAATCCCGAGTAATCTCCGGGAGGAAGTTATAGAGAATGACCTCCAAGAATCCGCGCAAGCGGTAATCACAAGTTAGCTCACAAATGTGAGCACCAACCGAACCGCAAGTGCGGTAATACAAAAGTCTATAGTATAGAATTTCTGAAAAGAAAGAAAGAGTAAGGAAAGGAAAAGCAAAAATGAAAAAGAAACTATTTTCACTTTTACTGATCGCAGTAATGGTACTGAGCAGCTTCAGCGCAGTATTTGCTGATGGTGAAACCACAACGATTACAATTGATGCAAATGGCAGTTCTGCCACAATGAGCGATCATACCTTCAAAGCTTATCAGATTTTTACAGGTCAGATGGGTGATGACAAAACATTAGGTAATGTTGAATGGGCAAGCGGAATTAATTCTTCTGCCTTCCTAACTGCATTAAAGAATGATGCAACAATCGGAAGCAAGTTTGCTGCTTGCACAGATGCTGCAAGCGTAGCAAAGGTAATAGCTGAAAACCTCAATACTGCTGAGTTAGAGAAAGTTGCTCAGATTGCTACACGTAACGTAGCTGGCAACGGAATTACTCTTGTAAATGGTGCAAACGAATTGACACTTGCTGATGGTTATTATGTAGTTGTTGACGCAACAGCAAATGTTGGTGAAAACGGTGTTTATAACCCTGGCGTACTTGTTAAGAGCGGTGACGCAGTTACTATCAAAGTAAAGACAGATAAGCCCTCCTCTGACAAGGGTGTAAAGGACAAGAATGATTCTACAGATGATGATTACACAGCTTATCAGGATTCTGCAGACCATGATATCGGAGATAAGGTTCCTTATCAGATTGTAGCTACAGTTCCTGCTGGAACAGGTGCTGCTAAGTATCAGGCTCCATACATCATTACCTTCAAGGATACAATGTCCAAGGGTTTAACCTATGATGGTAATGCAGCTAATGCATACACTGTAAAAGTTCTTAAGAATGGTACTGAAGTAGCAAATTCAGGCCTCACAGTTACATATGCTAATCCTACACCAAATCCAGCATTAACAGGTGAGTATGAAGGTGGTTCCTATCATACATGGACAACGTCAGATCTTAGAACTGTTATTACAGATGACACTGCGGAATACAAGATTGTTATTGAATACGAAGCTACACTGAATACTGATGCTAAGATTGGTGCTGCTGGTAACCCCAATAAGTTCAATATTGACTATACAAATAAGCCAGACCACGTTGGTGACGGAGCCCCTACAGGTGAAACACCTGAAGATACATGTATAGTATTCACATACAAGGTAGTAGTTGACAAGGTTGACGAATCCGACAAGCCACTGCCGAACGCAGGATTCACACTTTACAAGAAGGCTAAGGATGGTTCCTGGAATGAGGTTGAAAAAATTGATGCTAGCGCAAACACAAGCTTCACATTCAAGGGATTGGATGATGGCGAATACAAGCTCTCTGAGACAGCCACACCTGCTGGCTACAACACAATGGAAGACATTACATTCACAATCACAGCTTCACATCCTGGATTGGTATTGCCTGAGCTGAATGGTGCACAGAGTGGTTTGGCAGATGGCGCTGCTGCTGCATTGACCTTCACACGTGACACAAACGATGAGGATTCACTTGATACAAAGGTTGTCAACAGAAAGGGCTCTGTACTTCCTGAAACAGGTGGTATGGGTACAACAATCATCTACATCCTTGGTGCTGCTCTCGTAGTCGGCGCTGGTGTAGTACTGGTATCCAGAAAGAAAGTTAACGATCGTTAATTGAAACAAGCGAATATGTTAAGCTAAATTGTACTTGGGGAGCTCGAAAGGGCTCCCCAAGGAACTGTAATAGGACTTGTGAACACATTTATAACACTGTGTTTGGAATTCTTATTACAGAATTGTAAGAAAGAGAGGAGCGGTATATTGACCAGTGCCGTAATGGATAAAAAAGTTGCCGGCGCAGGCAAGAAAAAGAAGGAAAAGAAACAGCGCTCCTGGCTGGCTAGAAACCTACTTAACATTATTTTGACTATTGTATTAGTAGTAGGTTTAGGCCTTTTGTCATATCCAACTATAGCTAGTTGGTGGAACAGTACCAGGCAATCCGGTGCAGTAAAACAATATGTTGCAGAATTGGAAGAAGTAGATACCGAGGCTATTGATGCAGCGATAGAAAGCGCTAAGAACTACAATTCCAAGATTGTTAACACTGGTGGTATAGGCTGGAAGTTTAATGAAGAAGATCAGAAGGCGTACGATGCAGAGCTCAACCTGTCCGGTGTAGGCGTTATGGGATATATCGAAATCAACAGTTTGGATGTAACCCTTCCTATATATCACGGAACTGATGAAGCTGTGCTTCAGCAGGGTGTTGGTCACCTGGAAAGTACAAGCCTACCTGTAGGGGCCAAATCCTGGGATGATGACAAGGGCATGGTTACAGATTCAGCTGACGGTTCTCACTGTGTTGTATCTGGACATAGAGGTCTTCCTTCATCAAGACTGTTTACGGATTTAGACAAGATGAAAGAGGGAGATACATTCGCCCTTAATATATATAACAATCTGCTTATTTATGAAGTTGACCAGATAAGAGTAGTTCTTCCTGAGGATTTATCCAATTTGAAACTGGAAAAAGGACAGGACTACTGCACTCTGGTAACCTGTACACCGTATGGTATTAACTCTCACAGACTTTTGGTCCGTGGTAGAAGAGTATCCACTCTGGATGCGGAGAGATATATCTATCGTATCCAAGGAAATGCTACACAGATAAGGCCATTGATTGTAGCACTGCTGATGGCGGCGCCTATTCTGGCAATACTCTTCCTAAGCGTAGTACTTAACCCAAAACGTTTAATGCGAAAAAGAAAGAAAGCTTCTTGATATTAGTCGTTGCTCAGCCATAGAGGGAGGCGAACATATGACGAACAAGGTAAAAAGAATAAAGAAAATATTGGTCCTTATGATGGCGGTTGCCATGCTCTTTGGCATGGTGCAGATTTCCTTTGCCGCTGAGGCTATGGATATGAGTCAGCCGCTGACACTGGACGTTGCTTTGTCAGGTGAAGACAAGGTGCCGGGCATGGAGTTCAAAATCTACAAGGTTGCATCCATGGACGAGTACACTCGTTTTACAGTTGAAAGCAAGTTCGAATCCTACTCCATCGATTTTACAGGAATTGAAAACCAGGATGATTGGAGAACTTTGGCTCAGACATTGCAGGGATATATTCTGAGAGATGCAGTCGCTCCGGACTATACAGCCCTCACAGATGATCAGGGTGTAGCAGCCTTTGGTGAAGTAGAAAGAGGAGTTTATCTGCTTTTGGCAGATAGATATGAATATCAGGGTACAGCATATATTGCAGATGCTGCAATGCTGTCTGTCCCCAATATTGATGACGCAACAGAGGAATGGGTGTATAATGTTGGCATAACAGCCAAGTACAGTACTGAGTCTGTACCACCCGAAATTCCTGAAACCCCAGGTCTCGAAGTTATCAAGCTTTGGAGAAATGAGGATTCTGTAACAAGACCAAATGGTATTACTGCTCAGCTCATTTGCGATGGCGCAGTAATCGATGAGGTTGTCCTGAATAAGGAAAACGGTTGGAAACATGTTTGGACAGGCCTAGAGGCCGGTAAGACCTACTCTGTAACAGAGAAGGATGTTCCTGAAGGATATGCGGTTGCTATTTCCTATGAGAGTCAGATTTTCACAATCACAAACACAGGAAATACTCCACCACCCCCGGGAACACCACCACCAGATGTTCCACCGACACTTCCCCAGACAGGAGTTCCATGGATTCCGGTAATCGCAGTGGGCGGTACAGGTCTAGTATTATTCGTTGCAGGTTTAATTCGTAGAAATTATGAGTAATAAACGCAGGCAAGGAAATATTTTGATGATAATTGGGCTGTTGCTATTAGCGACAGCCTTGTTGCTTGCTGGCAGAAATATATTAAATGACAGCAAAGCCGGAAATGCATCGGATTCTATGGTTGAACAGATGCATGAGGCTTTGAGTGGCTCTGATTTACAGTATTATGATGGGTCTAATTCGGCTAATTTGGCTGATTTGCCCGACTATATTAGATTTCCCGATATGGAGCTTCCTGTTGGCACCTTTGATGGTCAGGAATGCATAGGAATCCTTCAGCTCCCTACATTGGATAAGGAGTTTGCAGTAATCGGGGATCTTACCTACGACAATCTTTATTATGCGCCCTGCAGATTCTATGGTACTCCCTATAAGAATAACATGGTAATTGCAGCCCATAATTTCTATTCTCATTTCACTTATATCAGAAATCTGGAATTAGGGGATTCGGTTATATTTATTGACATGGCCGGAAACGTATTTAACTACAAGGTTGGAGACACTGAGGTGCTTCAGCCCTACGAGGTTGAGAAGATGATTGACAGTCAATGGGATCTCTCTCTCTTTACTTGTACCTTTGATTCCGCCTCTAGATTTACCGTCCGCTGCGTTAACGATAATACCAACGCCAGCATCGTGGATTTAGGTTAAAATTACTTCTTGACATTAGGGTTTTAAAATGCTAATATTTCCCCGAAAAATAGGAAATTGAGGGTCCGATAGCTTTCATTTTCCGCAACCCCGAGGGGTAAATAATTCCTTGAATTCAGGATGCCTTTTAAGGGCTGAAATCGTCGATTTAAGGGGTATAAAATGCCTTTCGGGACATACAATCGAATATCGGAGCAAAGGAGAAATTTGCAATGAAAAAACGTCTTTTCGCAATCGCTCTTTCACTGATCCTGGTGATTTCACTGGCAGCATGTTCAGGAAATACTCCAAAGGATAATGAAAACGGGGGTGAAAACTCCGGCTCCACCGGTGAGCCAACCTACGGTGGTGAGTTAATCGTAGGTGTCACCACAGATTTGGACGCAAGTCTTGACCCGCACGTATCTTCTTCGTCGGCAGGAACCAGAGAAGTCCTATTTAATATTTTTGAAGGCTTGGTAAAGCCTGATGCTGAAGGAAATCTCATCCCTGCCGTGGCTGAAAGTTACAGTGTGAATGACACCGCCGACGAGTACACATTCGTGCTTAGAGAAGGTATCAAGTTCCACAATGGAAACGAGGTCACAACCAGGGATGTTGTTTATTCTCTGAGTAGAGCGGCCGGTCTAACTACTGGTGAACCACTGGTGAGCGATGTGGCAGGAATAGCTGCAGTTGAAGCAGATGACACAACAAGAAGCATCAAAGTTACTTTGTCAGCTCCTGATACTGAATTCCTGGCTCACGTAACAACAGCAATCATACCGGAAGACATTGACCCTGCTACAGAAGCTGTAGGAACAGGCCCATTTAAGTTAACCGGAAGAACAGTTCAAGACAATATTGTATTTGAAAAGTTCGAAGATTACTGGGGAGAACCGGCATATTTGGATAAGGTTACTCTTAAGGTTATTGATAATACCGAAACTTTGGTAATGAGCCTTAAGTCCGGTGCCGTTAATATGGCAACTCACCTTATCTCCAGCCAGGTAAATGAGCTAACTGACATGAATATTCTGGAAGGCAGCAGCAATGCTGTTCAGGCTCTTTACCTCAACAACGATTTTGAACCATTTAAGGACATTAGAGTTCGTCAGGCCCTTAACTATGCCATCGACCAGCAGTCCATTCTGGACATCGCCTTTGATGGACATGGTTCTCTATTGGGAAGCAGCATGTTCCCGGCATTTAAGAAATACTTTATGCCGGAATTAAATGACCTTTATCCAATGGATCAGGAGAAGGCAAAGGAACTCTTACTGGAGGCAGGTCAAAGCGACCTTAAGTTCTCCATAACTGTTCCCTCCAACATGCAGCAACATGTGGATACAGCTCAGGTAATTGTTGAGCAGTTAAAGGCAGTTGGAGTAACTGCAACCATTAACCAGGTGGAATGGGCCACATGGCTAGAGGAAACCTATCGCGGAAGAAAGTTCGAGTCCACTATCGTAAGCTTTGATGCCCACGGTGTTGCGGCTTCTGACCTTCTTGCCAGATTCCAGTCCGACAACGGCAAGAATATGATTAACTTCAAGAGCGAAGCATATGATGCCAAGTATAAAGAAGCCACATCCACAACAGACGATGCGGCTCAGACTGCAGCCTTTAAGGAATGCGAAAGAATCCTGGCAGAAGAAGCAGCCAACGTATATATTCAGGACGTAGCATCCTTCGTGGCTCTATCAAAGGAATTTGCAGGATTCCAGTTCTATCCGCTGTATGTATGCGACTTTGCTACAATTTACAAAACAGCATAGGTTTAGTTTATGATTATTTAGGCGATGCGGGTTCATCCTGCATCGCCGCATGTATTTATAGATGAAATATATTTTAAAGAAAACCGGGATTCTTATTCTCACTTTGATAATGATATCCCTTCTGGCCTTTCTGGCATTTCAGATTATTCCGGGGGATCCCACCACTAAAATCCTAGGTACTGAATACACTCCCGAAAGGGCTGAGCAGCTTAGAGAGGAGCTGGGCCTAAACGGGACCATATTGGAGCGCTATTTCCGATGGCTTAAGGGTCTTCTTACCGGGGACCTGGGAATGAGCTACAGTTATTTCATGCCGGTAAAGGATGTTCTTAAAGGAAAGATTACCCTAACTGCTGTTCTTTCCCTTATGTCTTGGATTATTGTGACCTTAATCAGCATTCCTCTTGGAATAATTATGGTCCGCTATCAAAGTCCGGCCTTCAGAAGAATCAGTGTAGCTCTTAATCAAATATTTATGGCTGTTCCGCCATTCTTTTTAGGTATGCTTTTGGCGTATGTTTTTGGTTTGGTGCTGAAGCTCTTTACTCCCGGATTCTATATTCCCCTTAGTGAAAACCTGGGGAAAGGTCTGGTGTATTTGATTTTTCCGGCTTTGGCCATTTCTCTGCCAAAGGCAGCAAAGACGGCAAAGCTCCTTCATGCCTCCATCCAGGATGAGATGGACAAGGACTATGTTCGTACTGCCTATAGCAGAGGTAATTCCCGTTGGAATGTTATTAAGAATCATGTTCTAAGAAATGCTTTACTTCCCTCTGTTACATATATCGCCATGACCCTGGCGGATATTGTTGCGGGATCCATTGTGGTGGAGCAGGTATTTGCTCTTCCGGGATTGGGAAGGCTTCTTATAACCAGCATTGGAAACAGAGATTTCCCTGTGGCCCAGTGCATTGTTGTTATAATCGCCTTTGTGGTTGTGTTTATGAACTATCTTGCGGACATTGTAACTCAGTACATTGATCCGAGAGTAAGACTGGGTTAGGAGGTGCGGATATGATTAAAGGAATGAATTCACATTTTAAAATCGGCGCCATAATAACCATAGTAATGCTCCTGGTTATTGTAATTGGCCTTTTCTGGACTCCCTATGATCCCAACCAAATGAATGGTGGAGAAAAAATGCAGGGACCCAGTTTTAGACATTTATTCGGTACAGATAATTTTGGAAGAGATATTTTCTCCAGAGTGGTGGAGGGAGCCGGCGCTACATTTCTAATTGCGGCGGCAACTGTGGCCATCGGTCTTATTGTGGGAATCATCGCCGGCCTGATTACAGGCTACTACGGTGGCTGGCTGGACGAAATCTTAATGAGAATAAACGATACCATTTTGGCTTTCCCCAGCATCCTTCTGGCTTTGGTTCTTATTGCTGTATTTGGCGGCGGTAAATACAATATTATTTTGGCCTTGGGGATACTCTTTATTCCCAGCTTTGCTCGCCTTGTTAGAACTGAGGTGGCCAGGCAAAAGAATACGGACTATGTGAGAAATGCCAAGTTAATGGGAGCCGGAGATTTTAGAATTCTCTTTGTCCACATTCTGCCTAATATTGTGCCGGTGCTTCTGTCGGCGGTGGCCATTGGATTTAACAATGCGGTTTTGGCTGAGGCTTCCATGAGCTTTCTGGGAGTTGGGGTTCAGCCGCCGGATCCAAGCCTGGGTCGAATGCTAAACGAGGCCCAAGGGTACCTCTTAAGTGCACCTTGGTACGCCATGACCACCGGTGTTGTAATCATCCTTCTCATTCTGGGCTTCGGTCTCTTGGGAGAAGGCCTGGGAGGTGAAAGGAATGGCTGATAATAATCAACTTATGTTGGATATTCAGGGGTTAAATGTTACCTTCCTTTCCACCGGTAAAAATGCGGTTAAAGGCATTGATCTCCAGATGAAAAGAGGAGAGCGACTGGGACTGGTAGGGGAATCCGGCAGCGGGAAAACCGTAACAGCCATGGCTATCTCCGGCTTGATAGAAAGGTACAATGTAGAGATGGAGGGCCAGATTCTCTTTGAGGGCAAAGACATAAGAACCTGCTCCAGAGAAGAGATGAGAGAGATTCAAGGCCAGTGCATCGGCGTTGTTTTTCAGGAACCTATGACCAGCTTAAACCCTCTTATGAAGGTGGGATACCAGATTGAGGAGGCCCTTAGAATCCACACAAACAAGAGCAAAGAAGAACTGAAGGAAATTGCTTTGGATACTATGGCAAAGGTGGGTCTTCCTGAACCGGAGAAAACATATTACAAGTATCCTCACCAGCTTTCCGGCGGTCAAAGGCAGCGTGCCATGATTGCTTCTGCCATGGCCATTCATCCTAAGCTTCTTATTTGTGACGAGCCAACTACGGCTCTGGATGTGCGGGTTCAGGCGCAGATTCTGGCTTTGCTTAAGGAGGTTAGCGAAACCTATGGCATTGCTATTCTCTTAATAAGTCATGACCTAAGAGTTGTAAGGCATCTCTGCGATAGCGTGGCGGTTATGTACGGGGGAGAAATCGTGGAGACGGGAAGTACCGAGGAGGTTTTTGATAACCCTCAGCACGAATACACCAAGAAGCTGATTGCCGCAATCCCTGCTCGTGAAAAGGTTCAAGCAAAGAGAGAGAAGACTTTGATGGAGAAGAACCGTGAAGAGGAGAACCAAGGGTAATTCTGGTTTGCGAAGTATATAAACCAAGGGTAACTTATAGATTATGAAACACGAAACGAGAATCATAGACAAAAGTACAGAACCCAGCGACCTGGTTTTGGATGTAAGAAACCTGTCAGTGGCCTATAACGTCTCCAGTATTTTTGGCAATAAGACCACTAACGACGTGGTTAGGAATGTGAACCTGTCCATTAAGCAGGGAGAGATTCTGGGACTGGTTGGTGAATCCGGCTGCGGCAAATCCACTTTGTCCAAGGCTATTCTTGGAATGCTGGACGATGCGGATATTCGAGGGGAAATTATCCACTATACCAGAAGACCGCAGATGGTATTTCAGGATCCCTTCAGCAGCCTTAATCCGGCGAAAACCATCGGCTGGATTTTGGAGGAGCCTTTAAGAATTTTTGGTAAGTACGACGAAAATGAGCGGAAGGAAAGGGTCTTTGATATGATGGACAGAGTTGGGCTGCCCAGGGAGTTTGCCTCCAGGAAGCCGGCTCAGCTTTCCGGCGGTCAGAAGCAAAGAGTGTCCATTGCCACGGCTCTTATTCAGCGTCCCAAATTCATCATCGCAGATGAACCGGTTTCTGCCTTGGATGTTTCTATTCAGGGACAGATACTTAAGCTGCTTCTTCAGCTTAGGGATGAGCTGGATCTTTCCTATCTATTTATTACTCACGATTTAAATGTTTGCTATTCCATTTGTGACCGAGTTGTTGTAATGTATAAGGGCGAGATTGTGGAGCAGGGGCCTGTAGAAGAGGTCTACAACAATCCGCAGCACGAATATACAAAGAAACTTTTGGATGCTGCGCTAATATAGCAGCTCTAATATAGATAAAGGACGTTCACTAGATGGAACAGGAAGAGCGCAAGGCGAAGGCGCTTGATTTCGTAAAAAGTAAATATGCCAGAGGATTCTTTGCCAAGTACAAGTGGAGCTATTTAGTGGGGATGATTATCCTGATAATTATCGACATAGCTCAGGTACAGGTGCCGATTATCGTAGGTGACGTAATCGACGGCATCGCAGCAAAGAACATAACTAGCAATGATTTCAATGGGGCTATAATCACTATGGGGATAATAGCCCTTGTTGTAATGTTGGGAAGAGTAGGCTGGAGGTATGCCATTTTTGGATCCGCCCGGAAGATTGAAAGGGATATGAGAAACGATCTTTTTTCCCATCTTCTTACTTTGCCCAAGTCATATTTCCATGAGCATAAGGCTGGAGAGGTGATGGCTCTCATAACCAACGACATCGAAGCGGTGAGACTGACCTATGCCATTACGGTTATGATGGGTCTGGACACCATAACCATCGGTATCGTAGTTATTTACAACATGATTACCAAGGTGGACCTTAGGCTTTCTATTGTTGCAATTCTGCCCCTTATTATGGTGGGTCTTGTTACCCGATTCATCGGATCTGAAATCCATAAGAGATTTACAATTAGACAAGAGGTATTTGCAAAGGTTTCCGACTTTGTTCAGGAACGGCTTTCTGGCATCAAAGTTATAAAGGCCTTTGTTCAGGAGGAAAAGGAGTGCCGGGCTTTTTATGAAGTGAACTCCGAATCCAGAGAAGCCAATATAAGGGAGGTAAGAGTGGAGGCTCTTATGTTCCCCTTCATGAGAATGATAAGCGGCATATCCATCGCTATTGCCATCGGTTACGGTGGCTTCATAGCTATTCAGGGCCGCATTACCGTTGGAGATTTGGCGGCCTTCATTCAGTATCTTAATATGCTGGTGTGGCCTATTGCGGCCATTGGAAGAACCATCAACGTGGTAACCAGGGGCTCCGCCTCTTTGGCTCGTCTGGAGGAGGTGCTTAATACGGAGTCGGATATTCCCGATGAGAAAGGTGCCTCAGATGTACCAAAGCTGGAAGGGGACCTGGTGGTTAAGAATCTTTCCTTTACTTATCCCGGAACCAACAGAACTGTTTTAAAGAATATAAGCTTTACCGTTAAAAAGGGTGAGACCCTTGGCATAGTGGGAAGAACAGGATCCGGCAAGACTACTTTGGTGGACCTTCTCCTAAGGACCTACGATTTTGGCGACGAGGTGAAGCAGCACAAACCCAACAGAAAGTCGGGGGCAGAGGCTGTTGAGAAGGGGCTTTATTCCGGTGAAATATCCATCGGTGGCCAGGACATACGAAAGGTGCCTCTGGCGGTTTTAAGAAGCACCATAGGATATGTTCCTCAGGACGACTTCCTTTTCTCTGCCAGTGTTTCCGACAATATTGCCTTTGGTGACAGAAGCAAAACCCAGCAGGAAATTGAGGCTGCGGCAGAGCTGGCCTGTGTTCACGACAATATTATCGAGTTTGCCGATGGTTACAATACTACCGTTGGTGAAAGAGGTGTATCTCTTTCCGGTGGACAGAAGCAAAGAATTGCAATTGCCAGGGCCCTTATACTGGATCCTGAAATTTTGATTTTGGATGATTCCCTTTCTGCGGTGGATACGGATACAGAGGAGAAAATCAAAACTAATTTGGTCAGCAGTCGCGGAGGCAAGACCAATATTTTGATTGCTCATAGACTTTCCACCCTGCAGGATGCTGACCATATAATTGTGCTGGAGGATGGGGAGATTACCGAGGAAGGAAACCACAAGGAACTTCTGGCTCATGGCGGGTTCTATGCAGAACTGTATAATCGTCAGCTCCTTGAAAAAATGAGAGAGGAGGAGTACGGTCTATGAACGAATACAACGAAGAACAAGCCTTAATGAAGAGCAAGACCAAGTATCCATTCCTCCGACTTCTTAAGTATGGCAAGCCCCATATCGGTTGGTTTGCTTTGGCTTTGGCCATTATATTTATTACGGTGTGGCTGGAGCTTCTGCAACCCAGAATCCTGGGGGATGCAGTGGATAACTATGTGGTTACCAGGCAGGCCGACGGGGTTTTAAGGATGGGGCTTTTCTATCTGGCCACAGTGGTTGGGCAGTTTGCTTTGACATATTTGCAGGCTATGATTCTTGCCATGGTGGGTCAGAAGATAATCTTTAAACTCCGTGAAGATTTATTTGGTCATCTGACTAAGCTTCACATTGGATTCTTTAACGACAATCCGGTGGGAAGATTGGTTACCCGTGTAACCAACGACTGTGAAACGGTGAATGAACTCTTTACTGCGGTTATAGTTAACGTGGTTAAAGGTGTGTTCATTTTGGTGGGAGTCATGTACTCCATGCTTAGATATAACGTGAAACTTTCCCTGTATATCTTTACGGTGATTCCTCTTATAGTGGTGGGAACCTGGGTGTTTACCGTTGCCACCAGAAAGATATATCGAAGGATGAGAACTTTGATCTCAGATTTAAATGCCTTTGTGGCAGAGAGAATCATGGGAATCCAGGTGGTTCAGGCCTTTGCTGCAGAAGGGGATGTGGAGGAAGACTTTAGAAATCGGACAGAAACTCTCAGAAAGACGAACATGAGGCAGCTAATGGCCTTTGCTTTCTACAGCCCCGTGTCTTATGTGGCGAATATTCTGGCCCTTGGAATATTGATTTACTTTGGTGGACATATGGCCATGGATGGAGTTGTAACCATCGGTACTTTGGTGGCCTTCCAAAGATACATAAGCAAGTTCTTCCAGCCTATCCAGGAGCTGGCTGAGGAGTTCAACGTTATTCAATCCTCTGTTGCCTGCGCTGAGAGAATCTTTTGGCTGCTGGATACGGAGCCGGCCATATTTGATGCTGAGGACGCGGTGCATTTGGAGCATCTCAATGGTGAGATTGAATTCAAAAATGTATGGTTCAGCTACAAGAACAGTGCTGCAGGAGCCGAGAAGGAGCTTACTCCTGAGGAGGCGGAAATCAAGGAGGAAGACTGGGTGCTCAAGGACGTTTCCTTTAAAGTGCGCCCCGGCGAAAGCGTGGCCTTTGTAGGGGCCACCGGCGCAGGAAAAACCACCATCCAAAGCTTAATCTGCAGATACTATGACATACAAAAGGGTCAAATCCTGATTGACGGAATCGATGTCAGGAAGATTAAGCTGGATGACCTTAGAGGACATATTGGAGAGATGCTTCAGGACGTGTTCCTCTTCTCCGGCACTGTGGAGGACAATATTAGACTGAACGAGAAACCCTCCGATTCAGCAATGCCCAGCGGCACCGGCGCTGCCAACAGTGCAGGCACTGCCAACAATTCAGCAACCGACGGCGGCATTACCGACGAAGAGATAAGGGCTGCCGCAGAAACCGTTAATGCCAGCAAATTCATTGAAGCCCTTCCGGGTGGTTACAAGCACCAAGTGATAGAAAGAGGCGCCTCATTCTCCGCCGGACAGAGGCAACTCCTATCCTTTGCTAGAACTCTGGCCTTTAAACCGGACATCTTGATTCTGGACGAGGCCACCGCAAACATCGATACGGAAACAGAAATACTAATACAAGATGCCCTTGGTAAACTCATGAAGGGAAGAACCACTTTGGTTGTAGCCCACAGACTTTCAACAATCCGAAACGTTGATAATATAATCGTAATGCACAAGGGCGAGATAGTTGAGCAAGGCGACCATCAAAGCCTGCTGGCCAATCGAGGCATCTACTACAAACTCTACAAGCTTCAATACGAAGACGCATAATTATATCCACTGGTATGCCGAACCACCTGGCTAATTCCTTGCATCCTAGCGACTCCTCGAGAAGGGGCTGGAAAATATTGACAAATGGGTAAAACCAGCGTAAAATTCTGATACAAGGAAAAATAGGTAAAGACCCAAAGGGGTTCTCCAAAAGGAGAACCCCTTTTCATGTTTTTGCCCTTTGTTCTCTTTGCTCCTACCGGCAAAGACCTATGCTCCCAGAGGTTACTTTCATTCATTGTCATATTTTAAGAAGAGGTGGTATAATGAAAATGAAAATTGAGAGGTTTGAAACATTAAGATTTACAAACAAATACATGTTTGCAACAGTTCTAAAGGAAGACCCTGAACTTTGCAAAGAGATTATTGAAGCAATTCTTGACGTAAAGATTCGAGAAATCATCAGAACAAACAGTGAGGAAACTATTGAAACCAGCAGCACCGGACACGGGGTAAGGCTGGATGTGTATCTGGAGGGAGACGATGCTATCTATGATATAGAGATGCAGACTGCGGATACAAAGAATCTGCCTAAACGTAGTAGATACTACCAGGGAATATTAGACACAGATTATCTTGACCAA
Source organism: Bacillota bacterium (assembly GCA_017941085.1). GTDB lineage: Bacteria > Bacillota > Clostridia > Peptostreptococcales > Anaerovoracaceae > Eubacterium_B. The sequence continues at coordinate 49,505 of JAGAXF010000018.1, read as the reverse complement.
GGGAGTGATTACAATTCCTTAAAGAAAACATATGTGATTTTTATATGTACGTTTGATTTATTTGGCAAAGATTTATGTAAGTATACATTTCGAAACTATTGCGATGAAGACAAATCTCTTGGATTGAACGATGATTCCGTAAAGGTTTTTGTGAACACCAACGGAAGGTTAGAAAGCGCTTCTCCCGAATTAGTTGAGTTCTTAAGATATGTGAAGGATGAGGAAGTCACGGGAGATTTAACTAAAAAGCTGGATGGAAGAGTGAGGAACACTCGGAGAAATGAGCGAAGGAGGGCGGAATACATGACCTGGGAATGGGAACTGGAATATGCCAAAAGAGAGGCGGCGGAGAAGGCCCGTACACAGGGGCTTGAAGAGGGTCGCGCTGAGGGTCGCGCCGAGGGTCGCGCCGAGGGTCGCGCCGTAGAGAGAAGCAATATAATAAAGATGATGCTTAATAGCCTAACTCCAACAGAGATAGTTAATCTGGGTTTTTCTGCTGAGGAGGTTGAGGCAGCAAAGAAATAGAGCCTGTTAAACCAAGCCGATGCACGGGCATTGGCTTTTATAATATAGTTAACGGTTTGCACGTTTTTCTGTTTGACACTCCCCTTTGGGTACTGTAAAATTATGTTGTTAAAGCCTAAAAACTAAGGAACGAAGGGTCTGTGAGAGACTGCGTAAGCGGCGCCGAAGGTGAAAGGAGTGCAACAACTCTCAGGCAAAAGGATCGGACCTGGACGGAACTCTGGATGGGCATACCGCGACAAGTTGCAATGGCGACAGGCTGCGAATATGTTATCAAACGGAGGCACAAGGATTTATTCTTGTGTCTCTTTTTTATCTACAGGGCAAGGCTGTGCCCGTTATGAAAGGACTGCGAAATGGATAAGAGAACACCCCTTTACGAAACTCACGTTGAATTGGGCGGAAAGATGGTAAGCTTCGGAGGCTTCGAGATGCCGGTACAATATCCGGCTGGAGTAATCAAGGAGCACATGGCCGTTAGAGAGGCAGTAGGAATCTTTGATGTATCTCATATGGGAGAACTGGTAATTTCAGGACCGGATGCTTTATCTGAGCTTAACCGTATACTGACAAATGACTTTACCAATATGCAAGTGGGTAGAATCAGATATAGCGTGCTGTGTAATGAAAATGGCGGCTGCGTGGATGATTTAATTGTCTACAAGATGGCAGAGGATAAATATCTTCTGGTGGTTAATGCTGCAAATACTGACAAGGATAGGGAATGGATTAAAGCCCAAATAAAAGGAAATGTGGACTTTAATGACATTTCTGAAACGGTTGGGCAGATTGCCATTCAGGGACCAAAGTCAAAGGACGTTATGACCAAACTGGTGGGAGACGAAAGCCTTCTTCCTGAGAAATATTACTGGTTTACCCCTTATGTAACCATTGCGGGAGTCCAGTGTCTGGTATCCCAAACAGGCTACACCGGATCCTTCGGATACGAGGTTTACACACCTGCAGAGGGAGTGGTAACTGTGTGGAATGCAATGCTGGAGGCAGGCAAGGAATTCGGACTTCTGCCCTGCGGACTGGGAGCTCGCGATACCTTAAGACTGGAGGCCGCCATGCCCCTTTACGGTCATGAAATGAATGACGATATTTCACCGCTGGAGGCAGGTTTGGACTTTGGTGTCAAAATGAACAAGGAGGACTTCATCGGTAAGTCCGGAATTGAAGCCAAGGGAGAACCAAAGGTAAAGAGAGTGGGCATCAAAGTTACAGGCCGAGGCATAGCCAGAGAACACTGCGACATATACATGGATGGTGAAAAGGTGGGAGAGACCACATCCGGAACTCACTGCCCATTCCTGGGATATGCAGTGGCTATGGGCTACGTTCCCACAGAAAAGAGCGACGTGGGAACAAAACTGGAAATCGATGTAAGAGGCAGAAGAATTGAAGGAGAAATCGTGCCGCTGCCTTTTTATAAAAGATAAACCATGAGTAAATAAATGGAGGGAAACAAAATGAAACTACTGGACACACTTAAGTATTCAAAATCCCATGAATGGGTAGAAGCAATGGAAGACGGAACCGTAAGAATCGGTCTTACGGACTTTGCTCAGAGCGAGCTGGGTGATTTGGTTTTCGTAAATCTTCCTGAGGTTGGGGACGAGGTTGCCTGTGGTGACAGCTTTGCTGACGTAGAAAGCGTAAAGGCTGTATCCGACGTATATAGCCCTGTTTCAGGAGTCATCAAAGAAATCAATGAAGAGCTTCTTGATTCTCCTGAGATGATTAACGAGGATCCATATGGCGCATGGCTGGTTGTGGTTGAGGAGATCACAGAGCAGGAAGACCTGCTTGATGCCGCTGCTTATGAGGCTCACTGCGAAGAAGAAAAGCACTAATATTAATAGGTGCTACAATTGGATCGATATATCAAAGTCTAATAAATAGACATTAGGAGGAATCATGGGTACATATATCCCCGGAACCCCTGAGGAAAGAAGCCTTATGATGAAGGCAGTTGGAATTAACCAGCTGTCTGAACTCTTTGGCGATGTTCCAAAGGAGATGATGCTGGAAAAGTTAAACCTACCCAAGGGCATGTCGGAACTTGAGGTTGCTGCCAAGGTAGGTGAAATGGCATCGAAGAACAAAGTTTACAAAACCATATTCCGCGGAGCCGGCGCTTACGATCACTATATTCCATCTATCGTAAAGCAGGTAACATCCAAGGAGGAATTCGTAACCACATACACTCCTTACCAGGCAGAGGTAAGCCAAGGTGTGCTGCAGTCCATTTTCGAGTTCCAGACTATGATTGCAGAAATAACCGATATGGATGTGGCCAATGCTTCTGTGTATGACGGAGCAACTGCTGCAGCAGAAGCCATCACCTGCTGCGTGGAAAGAAAGCGCAGTAAGATGCTGGTGAGTGGAGGAACAAATCCTGAAACCCTGGAGGTTATGAAGACTTACAGCTTTGGTGCTGACAGGGAACTGGTGGTTGTTCCAACAAAGGACGGAAAGACGGACCTGGAGGCCCTTAAGTCTTTGATAGATGAGGAGACCGCCGGAGTATTTATTCAGCAACCGAATTTCTTTGGCATGATAGAAGAGGCTGAAGAGATTGGAAATATAGCCCACGAGGCAGGAGCAAAGTTTGTAATGGGAATCGAACCCATTGCGGCTACAGTTCTTAAGTCCCCGGGAGAATGTGGTGCTGATATTGTTACAGGTGAGGGACAAAGCCTGGGAATTCCTCTTTCTTTTGGTGGACCCTACCTGGGATTTATGGCATGCAAGGAAAAGCTTATGAGAAGGCTTCCCGGAAGAATTGTGGGAGAGACTGTTGATGTGGATGGAAGAAGGGCCTTTGTACTTACCCTTCAGGCCAGAGAGCAGCATATTCGAAGAGAAAAAGCCACATCAAATATTTGCTCCAACCAGGCCCTATGCGCCATGATGTCTGCAGTATATATGGCGACATTGGGATCAAAGGGAATAGAAAAGGTTGCAAACAATTGCTATTCCAAGGCCCATTATGCAGCAGAAAAGATTTCCGACATTCCGGGATTTGAACTGGTTAACCAGGGAGAATTCTTCAATGAATTTGTTACCGCTTGTCCGGATGTAGAGAAAACTCTAAAGGCTCTTGATGACGAAGGAATTCTTGGAGGCCTTCCGGTGGATGGCGGAATCCTTTGGTGCGTAACAGAAACGAATTCAAAGGAAGATATTGATAGATTGGTTGAGATTCTTAAGGAGGTGAGGGCATGAAGCTGCTTTTTGAAAAGAGCGTAGAAGGTCGCTATCAGGATATTATTCCAAACTGCGATGTGCCGGAAACAGAAATCCCTCAGAACCTTAGAAGAAAAAACAGCCCCAGGCTGCCTCAACTTTCTGAGATAGATATTTCCAGACATTATACAGAGTTGGCAAAGAGAACCCACGGCGTAAACGACGGCATGTATCCTTTGGGCTCCTGCACCATGAAGTACAATCCAAAGATCAATGACGAAATGGCAGCTCTTCCCGGATTCACAAAGATTCATCCCTTGCAGCCGGAGGAAACGGTTAAGGGAGCCTGGGAAGTAATGGACACTTTGGAGAATTACCTTTGTGAAATCACAGGAATGGACAAGATGACATTCCAACCTTCCGCCGGTGCTCACGGTGAGTATACTGGGCTTCTAATGATTAAGTCCTATCATCTGGCAAAGGGAAACAAGGAGAAGAACGAAATCATCGTTCCTGACTCTGCCCACGGCACAAACCCTGCATCCTGCACCATGGCAGGATTTAAGACTGTTACGGTTCCCTCCGACAGTCAAGGCTGCGTGGACCTGGAGGCCCTTAGGGCGGCGGTTAATGAGCATACTGCAGGACTGATGCTGACCAACCCCAATACAGTGGGCATCTTTGACAAGAACATTTTGGAAATTACAAAGATCATTCACGATGCCGGTGGCTTAAATTATTATGACGGAGCAAATCTTAATGCCATTATGGGACAGGTGAGACCGGGAGATATGGGCTTTGATGTTATTCATCTTAACCTTCATAAAACCTTCTCCACGCCCCATGGCGGTGGAGGACCCGGGGCAGGTGCCGTTGGTTGCAAGAATCTTCTGGCGGATTTCTTCCCCAAGGTACGTTCCTTTAATGGAAACTTTGGTGTGGTGGTAAGGGCTCTTTGCTATGTTCTTACCCTGGGGGCAGAGGGAGTTCCTGAAACCTCAGCCAATGCAGTTCTAAATGCCAACTATATGAGGGTAATGCTTAAGGACACCATGGATATGGCCTTTGATGGAATATGCATGCATGAGTTCGTTGCAAGCCTTACAAAGCTAAAATCCGAAACGGGGGTTTCTGCCTTGGATGTGGCAAAGGCAATGCTGGACTATGGCATTCATCCTCCCACAATGTATTTCCCTCTCATAGTGGATGAGGCTCTTATGTTTGAACCAACGGAAACGGAATCCAAAGAAACCATGGATCAGGTAATCCAGGCCTTGAAGGAGATTATAGGAAAAACAAAAACGGATCCTGAATATCTTCACGGTGCACCTCATACCACAGTGGTTAGAAGACTGGACGAGGTGAAGGCCGCAAGAGAGCCTAAGCTAAGATATAGTTTTGAGTAAAAAGATTGGGGAATTCCTTAGGGGATTCCCTAATTTTAGATTCTCCGGTTCTTAACGGGAACTCATTGATAAAATCGGGAAAGGGGCTAGCCCATTGATAAACAAAATCAGCTATTATGTTTCAAATAATTTAATACCCTATGAAAACCTGGGGGTGGAGGAGTATCTTCTTAACCGGGTGGAGGAGAATGAATGCATTCTCTATCTTTGGCAAAACGAAAATACGGTGGTAATCGGCAAAAATCAAAATGCCAAGGCAGAGGTTAGAATAAGCGCCCTGGAAGAAGAGGGCGGATATTTGGTTCGCAGGCTTTCCGGAGGTGGTGCAGTTTATCACGACAAGGGAAACCTTAATTTCACATTCCTGGTTAGAAAGAAAAACTATGACCTGGAGAAGCAGTGCCGGGTAATTCTGGAAATGGCCAGGTCCTTTGGATTGGATGCCAGACAAACGGGGAGAAATGATATTCTAATAGAGGATGGAAAATTCTCGGGGAATGCCTATTATAACAGGGGGGATCATTCCTACCATCACGGCACTATTATGGTGAATGTGGATATTAACCAACTGGGAAAATATCTAAACGTGTCTATGGACAAGCTGGAGTCAAAGGGAGTGGCTTCGGTGAAATCCAGGGTAGTAAACCTATCTAATTTTAATGTTGACATAACTATAGAAAAGGTTAAAAATGCAATGGTTAAAGCTTTTGAGAAGGTATATGATTTACCGGCTGAAATCATTAATTCAAAAGACCTGGATTGGAATCAAATTCGTCAAAATGAGGCTAGATTTGCATCTCCTGAATGGAAGTATGGCAGAGATTTTCCCTTTAGCTTTAGCAAAAAAAATAGGTACACATGGGGTGGCCTAGAGGTCTTTTTAGACATCAAAGCCGGAAAAATAGTTGAATGTGAAATATATTCCGACGCCATGGATAGTTCTTTGATAGAAGAAATGAAAGAGGCCCTTATGGGCAGGGAATTTAACAATAAATCTGTAAGTGAGGCCCTTAACATGCTGGGTAACAGAGAAGAAATTAATGATGTGATAGAATTACTAAGGATTTAAGTCAAGGACAGGAAAGTTAGGACAGGTGAAATGGAAAGATATGATGTAACAATTATTGGGGCAGGCCCCGGTGGATATGTGGCAGCCATAAGGGCAGCACAATTGGGAAAGAAGGTTGCCCTGGTTGAGGAAATAAGAGCGGGAGGAACCTGCTTAAACCGAGGCTGTATTCCCACAAAGGCTCTTATGCATACCGCAGAGGTGGTTAGAGAAATAAAAGAATCCCAGGAACTTGGGGTTTTGACAGAAGAACCAAGGGTGGACTTTTCCCTGATGCACAAAAGAAAAGAAGAGGTTGTGGAGAAGTTGGTTTCCGGAGTAGAAGGTCTGGTTAAAGCCAACGGAATTGACTTTTATCAAGGAAGAGGAAGGGTTATTGAAAAGAATAAGGTGGAGGTCACCGGCTTAGAAGAAGCGGAAACACTTGATACGGATTACATCATTCTTGCCACCGGATCCCGTCCCCTGATTCCTCCCATTCCCGGTTTGGATTTGGAGGGAGTTATAACTAGTGATCAAATTCTTCTGGGGGATGGTGTAGAAACGGATTCTCTTATAATCATCGGCGGCGGTGTAATAGGTGTGGAAATCGCCAGTATTTACAACGCTTTGGGGGCAGAGGTTACTATCATTGAAGCCATGGAGCGTATCCTTCCCAATTTGGATAAAGAGATATCCCAGAATCTATCCATGATTCTAAAGAAACGAGGAGTAAATATTTTTACCGGCGCAAGAGTTGAAAAGGTAAGCCCTAAGGATGATGGTCTTCTTTCTGTTGAATATACAGCAAAGGAAAAGTCTCAGATTGCATGTGGAAAGAATGTGCTGGTATCCATCGGAAGGAAGCCAAATACTGAGGACCTGATTTCCGAGTCTCTGATGCAGGAATGGGAAGATAAACCGAATATGCCAAGTTCTGATGGAAAGGTGGACCTTTGGAAAGGTTTTATATCCTGCCGCGAAGACGGACAAACGGGAGTGGGTAATATCTATGCCATTGGAGACATAGTGTTAGGTGGAATACAGTTGGCTCACGCAGCTTCTGCTGAGGGAGTAAACGCTGTTGAAAGCATATTCGAAGAAGGCTATAATTTTGAAGAAGGAAAGTGCATTAAAAATATTCCCTCCGGAGTTTATACGGATCCGGAAATTGCTTCTGTTGGTATTACAGAAGGAGAGGCAAAGGACATTGGCATTCCTTATAAAGTAGGAAAGGCTATGACAGGATCCAACGGTAAGACTTTAATTGAATCCGGAGATAGAGGATATGTGAAGCTTATTTTTGCAGAAGAGGGAGGAATTGCAAAAGCCGGAACTCTTCTGGGGGCTCAAATAGTCAGCAAAAGAGCCACGGATATGATTGGCGGTCTTGCTGCTGCTATGACTTCAGGAACCACTTTAGAGGAAATGGCAAGAACCATTTGGCCTCATCCCACCTTTAGTGAGGTAATTGGAGAGGCCATTGAGGATGCCCTGGATGGAGCGATTCACGCCATGCCAAAAAAGAAACGCTAGGCTGATCCGCCAGCTAAAATGCGGCAGTTATGGCTAAGGGGTGCAAAAGATAACGATTACAGTTCATCATATTAATTACTGTTCATAAATGTAGAGAGGAAAAGCAGGCAAGGTTTATGGAGAAGGATAATACATTTAATGGAAAGGCTGCTCCGGGAATGATGTGGGCCTTGGTAAAGGAAAAAGCGGAAGAAGGTATTTGGACCAAGCAGGTTCCTATTCCTGAGGTAGGACCCAACGACGTAAAAATCAAAATCAAGAAAACCGCCATATGTGGAACCGACGTCCATATCTATCAATGGAACGAGTGGGCCAAGAACACCATTCCCGTTGGTTTAACCATCGGTCACGAATACGTGGGTGAGGTTGTGGAGGTAGGTTCCGGAGTTCTTGGGTTCAAGCCCGGGGACAAGGTTTCAGGAGAAGGGCATATTACCTGTGGCAAGTGCAGAAACTGCTTGGAAGGACATAAGGAAAACTGCAAGGATGCCAAAGGAGTGGGAGTGAACCGCAATGGAGCCTTTGCTGAATACCTGGTTATTCCTTCCTCAAATGTATGGCCCTGCAGTCCCAATATACCTGAGGAACTCTATGCTATTTTCGATCCCTTTGGTAATGCCACCCATACGGCCCTTTCCTATGAAGTCCTGGGAGAAGACGTACTTATTTCCGGGGCGGGTCCAATAGGCTGCATGGCAGCGGCCATAGTCAAGTTCTCCGGAGCAAGACACGTGGTGGTTACGGATTTTAATGAGTATAGATTAAACCTGGCATCAAAGCTGGGAACCACCAGAGTTGTGAATTTGGCCAAGGAAAATCTAAGGGACGTAATGAGTGAAATCGGTATGACTGAGGGCTTTGATGTAGGTCTGGAAATGTCCGGAGCTCAGGCTGCCTTGGATACCATGATTCACACCATGAAAAATGGCGGAAAAATCGCCCTTTTAGGCCTTCAAAATGCCCACACTGAGGTGGATTTGGAATCAGTGATTTTCAAGGGAATCAATATCCGAGGCATATATGGAAGAAAGGTTTGGGATACTTGGTACAAGATGAATACCATGACCCAAGCCGGACTGGATATATCAGGAATAATAACTCATAGATTTGACATTAAGGATTTCCAAAAAGGATTTGACATCATGATTTCCGGAGAAGCGGGAAAAGTGATTCTGGATTGGGAGAACATCTAGGAGGAAGGAGACAAAATGAACAGAAAAGAAGCTCTTGAACTATATAAAAATCAAGTGGAAGAAATAAGAGAGGCAGGGCTATTTAAAAATGAAGCGCCTATAACATCGCCTCAGGGTGCCCATGTGAAGCTTTCCGATGGTAGAGAGCTGCTCTGTATGTGTGCCAACAACTACCTGGGCCTGGGAGATGATCCGGAACTGATTAAGGCAGCAAAGGAAACCTATGACAACAAGGGATATGGCGTTGCCTCCGTTAGATTTATCTGCGGCACCCAGGATATTCATAAGACCCTGGAATCAAAGATTTCAAACTTCCTTGGAACAGAGGACACTATTCTGTACTCATCCTGCTTTGATGCCAATGGAGGACTTTTTGAAACCCTTCTAACGGCTGAAGATGCCATCTTAAGCGATGAGCTTAACCATGCATCCATCATCGACGGAACCAGACTTTGTGCAGCAAAGAAATACAGATATAAGAACAACGACATGGAGGACCTGGAAGCAAAGTTAAAGGAAGCGGATTCTGCCGGAGCAAGAATTAAACTTATTGCCACGGACGGAGTATTCTCCATGGACGGTATAATTGCCAACCTAAAGGGCATTTGTGATTTGGCTGACAAATATGATGCCATGGTAATGGTGGACGACAGCCATGCCGTTGGTTTTGTTGGTAAGAAGGGAAGAGGCACTGCTGAGTATAACGGCGTGGAAGGACGAGTAGATATAATTACAGGAACCCTGGGTAAGGCTCTAGGGGGAGCTTCCGGTGGTTATACCTCCGGAAGAAAAGAAATAATTGATCTTCTTAGACAGAGAAGCAGACCTTATCTGTTTTCCAATTCTCTGGCTCCCGCAATTGCAGGGGCATCCATCGCCCTTATTGACAGATTGGAAAAAAGCACGGAATTAAGAGATCATCTGGAGGATATTACCGCTTATTACAGAAAGCTTCTTAATGACAACAATTTTGATGTTATTCCCGGAACCCATCCCTGTGTACCTGTTATGCTCTATGATGAAAAAACTGCCGGTGAGTTTGCAAAGCGCATGGTGGAGAAAGGTGTCTATGTTGTGGCCTTCTCCTATCCGGTGGTTCCCAAGGGAAAGGCCAGAATAAGGACCCAGGTCTGTGCCGGCCATACCAAGGAGGATATAGACTTTGCTGTAAAGTGCTTTATAGAAGTGAGAGAGGAAATGGGGCTGTAAAGTCCCATTTTTTTCTGCTATAATGATTGTTATACTTGTTGAAGTTATAATAAATTTAAGCTGTTGCTCTTAGGAGCAAATAGGAGGAAAACATGGATACATATGGTTTGGAGAATCTTGGCATAATAAACGCGGCAAAGGTTTATAGGAATCTCACACCTGCACAGTTAACGGAACACGCTTTGAGAAGGGGTGAAGGCACACTATCCAATACAGGGGCTTTGGTGGTTAAAACAGGAAAATATACAGGAAGAAGTGCCAACGACAAGTTCATCGTGGACACTCCTGCTGTTCACAATGATATAGCTTGGGGCAGTGTAAATAGACCTATTGAGCAAGAAAAATTCAATGCCATCAGATCAAAGGTAATTGCATACCTTCAGGGGAAGGAGATTTTTATCTTTGATGGTTTCGCAGGAGCGGACCCCAAATATACCAAGGGCTTCAGAATCGTTAACGAACTTGCTTCTCAGAATTTGTTTATTCATCAGCTTCTCAGAAGACCTAGCCATGAGGAACTGGCCAAGTTCAAAGAAGACTATGTAATAATTGCCGCTCCCGGATTTAAGTGTGTTCCGGAAATCGACGGAACCAGATCCGAGGCAGCGATTTTGGTAGACTATGAGCAGAAGCAGGTAATTATTTGCGGAACCCAGTATGCAGGAGAAATCAAAAAATCTGTTTTCTCTGTTATGAACTACATTCTGCCAAAGCAGGGAGTATTCCCCATGCACTGCTCCGCCAATATTGGTGTTGAAGGAGACAGCGCCGTTTTCTTTGGACTATCAGGTACAGGTAAAACCACCCTTTCCGCTGATCCCAACAGAAAGTTAATCGGCGACGATGAGCACGGCTGGGCAGATGATTCTGTCTTTAACTTTGAAGGCGGATGCTATGCCAAGTGCATCAACTTAACAGAAGAGGGCGAACCGGAAATATATAATGCAATTAAGTTTGGTGCCTTGGTGGAAAATGTAGTGATGGATCCCGATACCAGGGAATTTGATTTCTTTGATGATTCTCTGGCGGTTAATTCCAGAGTGGGATATCCTGTTGAGTATATCCCAAATGCAGAGCTTTCCGGAATGAGCCCCAGTGTACCAAAGACGGTAATCTTCCTAACGGCAGATGCCTATGGAGTAATTCCGCCTATTTCCAAATTGGATAAGAATCAGGCCATGTATTATTTCGTGTCCGGCTTTACATCCAAGGTGGCAGGAACGGAAATTGGAATAACAGAGCCGGTTCCGACATTCTCCACATGTTTTGGAGCACCTTTCCTTCCTTTGGATCCATCGGTATATGCGGGAATGCTGGCAGAGAAGGTGGAAAAATCCGGAGCAAAGGTATATCTGGTTAACACCGGTTGGAACGGTACAGGAAAGCGTATGAAGCTAAGTTATACCAGAGCTATGATAACTGCTGCCCTTACCGGAGAGATAGAGAAGGCGGAATTCGTGGAGGATCCCACCTTTGGCTTCCAGGTGCCCACGTCTATTGAAGGAGTGCCATCGGAACTTCTTATTCCGGAAAACACCTGGGAGGATAAAGAGGCATATAAAAAGAACTGCCGCAAGCTGGCAGAAAGCTTTGTGGAAAACTTTAAGCAATACACTCATATGAGTGAAGAGGTTGTGGCCGCAGGACCAAAGGCATAGTGATTTGACAAAACTACACAAAATCGATTTTGAATATGTGAAGAGAAAATATGACGAACTTTGCATCCTTGCAGATATGGCCCGGGAAGTAGCGGAGGATGAATTCCTCCTGGCGGGCACTGTAAGAACTGCTGCAGAGGGCGTCATTTTTTCTAGCGCCCAGAAATCTCTCGGGAATATTCCTGTGGAGGAACTTGGGACAATAAAATCAGGAATTAGGGTATCTGCCCTAAAAAGTGCGGGAATAAGTACATTTTTGGATATTGCTCGTGCCACGGACAGGGATCTGACATCCATAGAAGGAATTGGAGAAAAGCAGGTAGAAACCATCAGGAATATATCCAATGAATTTCAAAACCAATTTGCCAAGGTTACCAATATTAAACTTACTGATGACAATATTGCCGAAAACAGAGCCATTATAACTGCCCTTGCCAATTATCAAAGCGGTAAAAATATTAGAGATGAGATGATTGGGTTGTCAAACCATGCAGATCATGTTATGGAAACCATAAATGATTTAAATCCAATAAGGAATTCTTTTTTCTGGCTTTTCTCGGGAATGACCAGAAAAGAAGAATCAATAGAAGCGGAGAGTATACTGAGATCCTTCTTTGGATTTAATCATGGGAATTATGGTGCGGGTTACGATATTGGAAGGCTTTATGAAGAATACTCCCATCGGTTTATCTTTGATGAAGAAAGTGCCATGGAAGATTTCAAGAGACGTAGTGCGGATTACTATGCATTGCTTGAAGCTCTTGTTGGCACCGGCATTCCCAAACCGCTAATATACAGCAGTATACCGGCAAAGCTGGCCAGTGAAATCGATGAATTAAAGCTGAATCTAACAGGCTTCCATGGTAATCTCAGAAGCTACCAGGCCTTTGGTACCAAATACATACTTCATCAGGGTTATACTCTTTTGGGGGATGATATGGGGCTGGGCAAAACAGTTCAGGCCATTGCTGCCATGGTACATCTCTATGAAGAACACAAGAAGATAAACGAAGATAACATATATTTTCTGGTGGTTTGTCCTGCAGGTGTTCTTATTAACTGGATGAGAGAAATAAGTAAGTTCAGCAATATTCCTGCATATCTGGTTCATGGAAAGGAAAGGGATGAGGCTTTTAGAGATTGGCAGCGTCAGGGTGGAATATGCGTAACCAATTACGAAACCATGGGTAAAATAGTCAGCGGAATTGATAATCATATGAGCCTTGCCCTTATGATAATTGACGAAGCCCATTATATAAAGAACCCCGACGCCAAGAGAACCAAATATATCTATGCCCTGGAAAATGAATCAAAGAAGATTCTTCTTATGACGGGAACGCCCCTGGAAAATCGAGTGGAAGAGATGTGCACTTTAATAGATTTTGTGCGCCCGGATATGTCGGAAGAGGTAAGGCGACTGGCGGGACTTGGCAGTGCCCCGGAATTCAGAGAAATGCTGGCTTCGGTTTACCTGAGAAGGTTAAGGGAGGATGTGCTGGATGAACTTCCTGAAATGGAGCATAAGTATGAATGGTGTAAGCTAAACGATGAAGAGGAAAAGGAATATGTAAATGCTATTCTTAACAGTAACTTTAACGATATGAGAAGAGTATCATTCCTTGGTAGTGATATAAACACATCATCAAAGATGACAAGACTGAAGGAAATAGTGGAGGAGGCCAGGGAAGACGGCAGAAAGGTATTAATCTATTCCTTTTTTAGAGATACCGTAGACAAGGTTTGTGGGGCCCTTGAGATGGACTTATCCGGTGTAATTACGGGAAGCACTCCCGCCGGGGAGAGACAGGCGATTATAGATAGATTTGGTGAGGACCGAGAAAAGAGTGTTTTGGTTGCGCAGATTCAAGCAGGGGGAACGGGCCTTAATATTCAGGCTGCCAGTATAGTTGTATTTTGTGAGCCTCAAATAAAACCGTCCCTGGAGAACCAGGGACTTTCCAGAGCTTATAGAATGGGGCAGGTGAAGAATGTTCTTGTCTATCACCTTTTGTGCCCGGACACCATAGATGAAGCAATATTGGATGTGCTTTATAAAAAGCAAACTGAGTTTAATAAATTTGCTCACGAATCCGCAATGGGTGGAGCCAGCGAAAACCTTATCGACAAGGCTTGGATTAATGATTACATAATGAAGGCTCAGGGGAAATACCTTGAGGGTTAGTCATTATTTGCAATCCATATATGCCTTTAATATTTCTTTGGCGGCTTCGTCATCTCCCATCCAGAATTCTTTTCCCTTGGTTTTATCCAAATAGTTTTCGGCGCCTTTTCCAAGGATTAAAACTACGTCACCTTTGGTGGCGTATTCTATTGCAGTTTTTATGGCCTCATATCTATCTTCAACAAAGTCATATTGATATCCTTCAGGGAAATTGGAGGATATATCCTTTGCAATGTCAGCAGGGCTTTCGTCTCTGTAGTCCTCTTCTGTTAGTACAGTATAGTCGCAGAATTTCCCTACCCAGTTGGCGTAACGCCTGCGGTTTTCTTTATCTCTTTTTCCCGGGGCACCAAATACCGTAATGATTCTGTTAACCCCGGGTATGTCGTTTCTCACATAGCTAAGGAGCTGCTGATAACTGTCGTCGGTATGGGCGTAATCCACTATTACCTTAAAGTCCTGTCCCTTGTCGATTATATCCATACGACCGGGAATAGATGGGGCGTGTACAAATTCCGATATAACGTCTTCCATGTTAAGTCCTGCCTGATGAAGAGTGGCGGCAACAGCCAGAAGGTTATACAGGTTATATGTTACGTGCATGTTTGTTGTTACATGATAGGTATTTCCCTGATGAAGAATATCGAATTCCATTCCATCAAAGGAATAGACTATGTTGGTGGCCAAATAGTCCGGCTCCTTTTCGGCCTGAATTCCGTAGGTAATTACTTTGCCGGTGCAACCGGAAATCATTTCGTCGGAATATTTGTCATCCACATTAATTACAGCCACTGCCTCCGGCTTTAGCATTTGGAAAAACAAGGCCTTTGCTTTGCAATAGGTATCCATGTCGTGAAAATAGTCCAAATGCTCAGGGGTCAGATTTGTATAAATTGCATAATCAAAGTCAACAGCATCCACCCGGCCCTGAACTAAACCATGGGAACTAACTTCGATGGATGTAGCTTTGGCTCCGTCCTTTACCATATCCGCCAAAGTGGAATGCATATCGATGATATCCGCGGTGGTAAGGCCTGTATTATATTTTCCTCCAATGGTGCCCATATATCCGCAGGGGGCCACATACTTTGAATATATATTGGAAATCATGTAGGAAATAGAGGACTTGCCGTTGGTTCCCGTTACACCAAACATGGTTAGCTTCTTGCTGGGGAAGCCATTTAAAGAGTCGGCAGCCTGATTAAGAGCCTTTAGGGTGTCATCTACCTTGATATATATAGTTCCTCCATCCTCCTTAAAGGGGATATCCCTTTCGTAGACTATTACAGCGGCACCGTTTTCCGCTGCAGCCATGGCATAGTCGTGACCGTCAACCTGGGATCCTTTTAGACAGAAGAATATGTCTCCATTTTCCACTTTTCTTGAATCTATTTTTAATTGCATTTTTTCTCCTTGTTTTGGAATTTCTGTATTTACTTTTCCAACCGGATTATAGTACTGAATTATTCACATTTTAACATAACAAATGAAAAAATGCTTGCTAGAAAAAAGAGGATGTCTAATTGCTATTTTGCCAGGGCTAGATATGCGCTGCTGATTATGTCATTAATCAGCTTTGCCAGGGTTTCCTCCGACAAATCAAAATCGTGGGAAGCCCAGGAGTTTACCATAGCTATAGTGCCGTTTGTGGCAAAGAGCTTGGCGTAGCGATTTTCCTTTTGGGTGGCCCCTTCAACAGGGGTTTCCATAACAAACTCTAGAATATCCTGGAAGAATCCAATTCGGGAATCTGTATCCTGTCCATAGAAAAAAAGAATCTGAAATAGAATTGCATTTTCCTTGATGTAACTCAGTAGCTGTGCAATATATACTATCTTGTCACTTTCGTCACGAATGTTCTGAATAAAGTCCTTAATGCGCTTATTGGCGTCCTTTTCAATTTCTGTGAATAAAGTATTTAAGTTAGCATAGTGCAAATAAAATGTAGTTCGGTTTAAGTCGGCTTCCTTACAAACTTCCGTAATTGTAATTTGAGAAAGAGGCTTTTTACTAAGTAGCTTCACCAAGGAATCTTGAAGCATTTTCCTGGTTGCCATAGTTCTGCGGTTATATTTTCTTGCCATAATTTCACCATTAAATATAGAAAGACTGTGATTGCTGCTTAGGATTGAAAAAGTCGTAATATAAAATAAAAATATTTTATCGACTATGTGTTGATATAATATTAGCAGTTTTTTTTAAATTTGGCTAATTTATAGTATAATGTTGTGACATTATTTTATTTATAGGTACTATATAGGTGAAGGCCTTTATGGAGATCAAAATATGGAGATGTATTCAGAAGTAAGTGATTCTGCCATAATTGAATTATATTTTGCCAGAGATGAGCAGGCTATTACCGAAACCAGGAACAAATATGATGCTTATCTACGCACCGTGTCAGGAAAGATTCTTAGAGACTATGAGGATGTTTCGGAATGTGTCAGCGACACATATTTGGGTGCCTGGAATGCTATTCCTCCCGCCAGGCCCAATAGGCTCCAATTGTTCTTGGCCAAGATTACCAGAAACCTCTCTCTAAAAAGAGTCAGGTTAAATGGAGCGGCAAAGCGTGGAAACGGTGAAACGGCTATAGCCTTGGATGAGCTGGAGGAATGCGTAGCAGGGGATGGCAGAGTGGATGAGAATCTGGAAGCAAAGGAGCTGGCCTCTTTGATAGATGAATTTTTGGAGGGACGCTCTGCTGAGGAAAGAAAACTATTCCTCCTTAGATACTGGTATTTTGATTCCATAGGTGACATATCAAAGCGCTTTGGTTTTACGGACAGCAAAGTTAAGATGACTCTTAAAAGAACCCGGGACGATTTAAAGGATTATTTGCTGGAAAAGGGAGTCCTTCTGTAAAGGAAAGTGGGTATTTAATATATGAATCAAGACAATATGAAGTCAGAAAAACTACAAGATGCCATTGGCCTTGTTAAAGATGAGTTTATAGAGGAAGCTGTTTCCGGTGGACCCGAGGAAAAGGTGTATTACAACAGCTGGGTTAAGCTTGCTCAAAATGACGAGAGAAAAAAGAAGATGAGCAAGTCCAGGCTTAATAGCCGAACCACTCAGTCCATTACGGTGGCGGTGGCCTGTCTTTTACTCTTTGTTAGCGTAGGTATTCCTTGGGCAAAGAATCATTTTAACCTTGGTAAAGATAGCAGTGGTGAATCCGCGGTTACATCAATAGAGGCAGAGAACAAAGTAGAAGAAGCGGAGGAATCTGAAGAAGCTGTTACAGCGGAAGCTGTGGCGGATGGTGAGACAGCCGAGGGTGAAACGGATGCTGCCTATGATGTTAGCGATAAGCCTTCTCAGGTGCCTGCAGAAATGGAGGGAGAAGCCTTTGTTTTAACCGGGGGAGAGTGGAACGATAATTTGAATTGGCCCTTCTTTACCAATCTGGTGACATCGGATATAGTGAGCTTCCCTTCCTATGGATTGGATCCCAGAAACAGAATCAGAGTTACAGTTACCGATGACTCCGGAAGTGTTTTAAAAGGAGAAGAGGTTGTCCTTAGGGATCAGTATGATAAGGTGGTATGGACTGCCAAAACAAATAAGGATGGTGTCTGCTATCTCTTCTATGGCGATGGAATTAATCCGGCATACATAATGGTAAATGATATTGCGGAGGAACTTCAGGTTGCTGAAACATCCGGGGAGGATTTCCAAAGTTCTACCCAGGTTGCCATTAATGAGGATGTGGCGATTACAGTACCAAAGAGAGCCGCAGATGCTGTGGGTACCCAGATTATGTTTATAGTGGATACAACGGGATCCATGGGAGATGAACTGGCCTATTTGCAAAAGGACTTTGCATCTATTGCAGAGGAAACCTTTGATGGAAATACTTGGTTCGCTACAGCCTTCTATAGAGATCATGGGGATGAATATGTAACCAAGGTAAATGAGTTTACTCAGAACCTGGCCATGGTACAGAATCAATTTGGAGGAGAGTATGCCAATGGCGGTGGAGATACTCCGGAGGCGGTGGCAGACATATTGGCAGAGTCCATTTCAAATAATGGACAGTGGCGAGATGACTGCAACAAGGTGGCCTTCCTTATCTTTGATGCTCCGCCTCATGAAGGGGATGAAGCTATTATATCCGGTGCGGTTCAGACCGCAGCCGCAAGGGGCATTCACCTGGTGCCGGTGGTGGCTTCCAATGCAGAAAGGGATACGGAACTCTTTGGTAGGGCCTTGGCCATTCTAACCGACGGTACCTATGTATTCCTGACAGATGATTCGGGGGTTGGAGAGTCCCATTTGGAACCTATAGTTGGAGACTATACTGTTGAGCTTCTTCACGACATAATTGTAAGAGTAATTAACGGATACAAGTAATATTTTCTGTTAGACGGAGTATGGGGATTGTGATAGTATTTAGACATGAGCGAAAATACTATTTCAATCCTCTTTTTAGTTTTAAAATGCCTGCTGGCGATTCTAATAGGTATTTTCGAAGGAAATGGCGCAGTTTATTTCTTTAATAAGATGCCCGGGGAGTGGTTTTGCGACTATGGTGAGGAACCCACTCCGGAAATGAAGGACCCTTATGTTCAAAGAGTAAAGAGCCACCCTTGGAAGTACATCTTTACCATGTCCTTTGTGGTTCTGAACATTAAGCTGGTGGTGGATGACTGGCAGTTTGCCATAACAGGAACTGTTGCCCTTTGGCTTCTGTTGGAATTGGCCATTGCCGACATTAAATATAGAATCGTTCCGGATCAGCTTCTTATACTACTCACCATTACGGGATTTGGATTTATGCAGTACCACAGCAGCTGGGAAGAAAGCGTAATAGGGGGCGGAATCGGATTTGCCCTTATGGGCATAATTGCAGGGCTGGGAAAGCTCTTCTATCACAAGCTGGCTCTGGGTGGTGGCGACATTAAGCTTTATACTGTGCTGGGGTTTTTAACAGGGGCAAAGGGAATATTGTTTATCTTTGTTGTATCAACTTTGGTTAGTGCCGCCTGGTTTGTAATTCAACTGGGTCGAAAGAAAATCAAAAAAACAGACACCCAGCCTATGGTGCCATATATCGCCTTTGCTGCAGCGGCCTATATAGTATTCTTTTGGGATATGACGCTGGTTATATAACCAAAGAATAATAAGCCGGCGGAAAAGTTTTTTTGGATAGATTATAGATGGATTATATAAGTGGAGACAAGTATGAAAAATGTGCTCCTTACAATTGAGTATGACGGAAGCGCCTTTCATGGA
Source organism: Bacillota bacterium (assembly GCA_017941085.1). Taxonomy (GTDB): domain Bacteria; phylum Bacillota; class Clostridia; order Peptostreptococcales; family Anaerovoracaceae; genus Eubacterium_B. The sequence goes on along the minus strand of JAGAXF010000018.1, from coordinate 30,315 downwards.
TGGCAGGAGCAACCGGGCCTAAGGACGGTTCAAGGAGTATTGCAGGATGCTCTTTCTACGGTGCTGGGCTTTGATGTTAAGGTTAACGGAACCAGCAGAACAGATGCAGGTGTTCACGCTCTGGGTCAGTGCTTAAGCTTTTCCGGTGAATTTGGAATACCAACAGAAAACATTCCCCTGGCGGTAAACAATGTGCTGAGCAAAGGCAGAACCGGAGGAGGAACCATTCCCGGGGATATAAGAGTCCTGGAATGTAAGGAGGTTCCTCTGGACTTTCATGCCAGATTCGATTGCAAAAAGAAAACATATAGATATGTGTTGAATCAGGGGAAGCCCAATGTCTTTAGAAGAAATTACTGCTATTATGTGGATGGACCTCTTGATGTAGAGAATATGGAGAGAGCAGGAAAACTTATAGAAGGTACCCATGACTTTGCTTGCTTCCAGTCCGCGGGAGGAAACCCCAGGGAGAGCACCGTTAGAACAGTCTATGAGCTTAAGGTTCATAAGGACAAGGAAGACATAGTTATTCAGGTAACAGGAGATGGCTTTCTGTACAATATGGTAAGAATTATCGTAGGAACTTTGGTGGAGGTAGGCCAGGGAAAGCGAGAGGCTTCAGATATTACAGAAATCATATCCTCCGGGGACAGAAGTATGGCCGGCCATACCGCTCCTGCCCAGGGGCTCTATCTTAGTAAGATATACTTTGATTGATGCCTATGGTATAATTAATGGGTTATTTGTTGTATTTAACTGATGGAGTAGATTATGAAAGATAATAATGAGACTAAGGCAGATTATGTAAAGGATGAACGTCCAACCTGGGACCAGTATTTTATGGAGATGGCTGAGCTAACGGCTAAAAGATCCACCTGCCTAAGAAGGCACGTGGGGGCAGTCATTGTGAAGGACAAGCACATTATTGCCACAGGTTATAACGGTGCACCCAGAGGCCTTTCTCATTGTGCGGATTTGGGAGGTTGCTTGAGAGAGAAGCTGGGAGTTCCTTCGGGAGAACGACATGAGCTTTGCAGAGCCCTCCATGCCGAGCAAAATGCCATTATTCAGGCGGCTACCTTGGGTCAAAGCATTGAAGGGGCATCTATCTACGTAACCCATCAGCCCTGCGTAATCTGCGCCAAAATGATTATTAATGCAGGTATAGATAAAATAGTTGTAAAAGAAGGTTATCCGGATGAACTGGCTATGGAACTATTGGAGGAATCGGGGAAAAGAGTTATCATGGCCAAATAATCCATCCGAAAAATGGCAAAATGAGTGAACTAGTAATTAATAAAAAGTATCTTAATAGAAAGCTGGCAAAGCTGGCAATTCCAATAGCAATCCAGGGTGTTGTATCCGCCACATTAGGAATGGTTGACAATCTAATGGTAGGCTTTCTGGGGGAAACGGAATTAGCAGCCGTAGGTGTGGGCTCGCAGATTTATACCATACATTTTATGCTGCTATTTGGGCTGATCGGAGGATCAGCCACTTTTATGGCTCAGTTTTACGGAGCAGGGGATAGAGAGAATATCAGGAAGGTTGTGGGACTTGATTCCACCATATTGTTTGGAGTGGCTATAGTATTCTTCCTGGGAGTCCATCTTACCATGGATAGCATTCTGGGATTCTATACCCAGGATCCGGCAGTAAAGGAAATGGCCACATCTTATGTAAGAATTTGCAGCGTCAATTTCTTTTTGCTGGCCTTTTCTGCCCCTATGGAAATGGCCTTTAAGGCTTCCCAACAAACCCGGGTGCCTATGATAACCAGCTCCGTGGTATTTACCACCAACACCTTGCTTAACTTTATATTGATCTTTGGTAAATTCGGTGCACCAAAGTTAGGAGTGGCAGGAGCTGCCATTGCTACGGTTGTTGCTCGTTTTCTGGATGTTGTTTTGATTATGTCCTTTGCCTGGGGAAAGAACAATTTCTTCAAAGGGACAATTAAAAGCTATTTTGGCTGGCCTAAGGACCTGGTGAAAAGGTTGATTATAAATGCAACCCCCACCACCGTAAATGAACTTATGTGGAGCTTGGGGCAGTCCATGTATGTGGCGGCCTTTAACAGAATCGGCACCACAGAATATGCTGCCTTCCAGGCGGCAAATACCATCTCCAATATCTTCTCCTTTGCAGGATTCAGCGTGGGAGACGCCACCCTGATAATGGTGGGAGAGAAACTGGGAGAAGGCAAGAAAGAAGAAACCTGGGAGATATCAAAGCATCTCCTTAAGATAGGAACAACCATAGCGATCATCCTGGGAGCCTTCCTTATGGCGGTGTCCTGGCCTTTGGCCCACCTGTTTAAGTTAACGCCTCTGGGACAGCTGTATACCTTTAAGGTACTGCTTGTAATAGGAGCATTCCTTCCCCTTCATCTCCACAATGGAATCCATGTAACAGGAACCTTAAGGGGAGGCGGGGATACCAAGTTTGCCATGCTGGCAGAAATCTTCTGTGTATGGTTTGTGGCAGTTCCTCTGGCTTTCATATCCGCCATGGTGTGGAAAGTGCCTATTCACTGGGCTGTGGCTATAGTTAGAATGGAAGAGGTTACTAAATTTTTTATCCTGACAAAACGTTATCTTTCAAAGAAGTGGATGAATGTAATGATAAAAGGATTGTAAAGGAGAGAGAAGATGTCATATTTAGGAGAGGATATTAAGAAACTGGGATTTGGATGTATGAGGCTTCCCAGGATTACTCAGGAAGATGGCACCAAGGTAATTGACATAGAACAAAGTAAGATTATGGTGGATAAGTTTTTGGAGGCGGGCTTTACTTACTTTGATACTGCCTGGGTTTATGATGGTAGTGAAGAGGCTGTAAGAAAGGCATTGGTGGAGAGGCATCCGAGAGAAAGCTATCAACTGGCCACCAAGAATGCTCCATGGGTTGGAGAAAAAACAAAGGAAGCTGCCATAAAGCAGCTGGAAACCTCCCTGGAAAGAACGGGAGCAGGATACTTTGATTTTTATCTCCTTCATAATTTAGGTCAGGAGAGAACTCAGTATTTTGAAGACTTTGATCTCTGGAACTGGGCCCTGGAAAAAAAGAAAGAAGGAGTAATAAAGCACCTGGGCTTTTCATTCCATTCCACCGCAGAGGAACTGGAGGAAATAATAAAGGCCCATCCGGAGGCTGAATTCGTGCAGCTTCAAATAAACTATTCCGACTGGGATAATCCCACCATTCAGTCCAGGAAGGTTTATGAGGTGGCAAGAAAGTACAATCTGCCTGTGGTAATTATGGAGCCGGTAAGAGGCGGCAATTTGGCCAATCCGCCGGAAACTGTAAGGAAGGTTTTTGATGAAGCTGATCCCACCAGGTCCTATTCCAGCTGGGCAATCAGATATGCTGCGGACAAGGAAGGACTTATTACCGTTCTTTCGGGAATGAGTAATATTGAGCAGATGGAAGACAATATAAAGACCATGAAGGATTTCACCGGACTTACGGAGGAGGAGAGACAGGTAATCGAAAGAGCGAGAGAAGAGTTTGCCAAGATTCCGCTGGTTCCCTGCACCTCCTGCGATTATTGCGCCAAGGTTTGTCCTCAGCAAATTGGAATCTCCGGATCCTTTACTGCTCTTAACGCTTATCTGATGTACAACAATATGGAATATGCCAAGGGAAGAATCGATTGGCTGGTTAAGAGAAATGAATATAAGGAAGCTTCGGAATGCATACAGTGCGGAGCATGCGAAGAAGCATGCCCCCAGCACATAGCCATAAGAGATGAACTTAAAAGAGTTGCAGAAATAATTCGCTAGATGTTTATTTCCCCTTCCGCCAGGATTTGAGCGGTTCCTCCAACCCTGATTTTGCATGTTTCTCCAGCATTGATGGTGGTTAGTATTTCTGAGGGACGGCCCATGGCTTTACCTTGAACAATTCGGCATCCTGCCTGGGTGCCGATTTTTTCGTTTAAGCAAAGGTAAAATGTAAGGGCTCCGTTGGCGGTTCCCGTTGCTGCTTCCTCATCGATTTCATATAGAGGAGCAAAGTTTCTGGCGAAGCAATTAATGTCATAGTCCGGGGAGCCTTCGGAATCAAAGGCAAAGGCATGGACTCCTGTAACTCCGTAGGCCTGAGAGAGCTTTGTCAGGGCGGGAAAATCCGGTGACAGATTATTTAATTCCGCCTCGTTGCTTACGGGAAGAATTATATCCGGAAGACCGGTGGAAATAATCATGGGGAAGAGCCCCAGGCTTTGATCGAATTCGGAACCTAATATGTCGTAGAGTCGATCAAGTTCAATGGCATCTTGAATACTTGCTATATGTTTTGGCTCAGCCATGTCCATCATAACGAAGGTGGGTTCTCCATTAGCGAATTCCACTGATACGTTGATATCGCCGGCCAGGGTATGGGCCAGGGAGTCCTTATTTGCTGTTATTAAACCTGCCTTGGCCATGGAGTAAAAGCTAGCTATGGTAGCATGACCACAAAGGTCCACTTCTGCGGCAGGGGTAAAATACCTTATTTGAAATTCATTATTACCCAGGACTTTTATAAAAGCAGTTTCGGAATATCTTAATTCCGCGGCGGTTTTTCTCATGGTTTCATCAGATGGAAAGTCTCTATCCTCAGGCAGAATAACTACGCCTGCGGGATTTCCCCCAAAGAGTTCTTTGGTAAATGCATCAGCTATATAGAACTTCATCAGATATCCTCCTAATAATGGTCTATTAATGGTCTATGCACGAACAATATGTCCTTTGGTTTCCCTGTGATTGAAAAGGGAAAACCATGGATAAATGGATTATAACACGACTTGATAGGCAAATGTATTATCTTGTAATTAACCCTTGAATAATCTATAATTAGGGGGATGTGATTTGTTTGAATTCGATGTCAGAAAGGAATGAGAAATATGGCTTATTTGCAGATTGTTCAAGTTCTTGGAAGAGAAGTTTTGGATTCCAGAGGAAACCCCACAGTAGAAGCGGAAGTATATCTTGAAGACGGAACCGTGGGAAGAGGTGTTGCTCCCAGCGGAGCATCCACCGGAGAGTTTGAGGCTCTGGAATTAAGAGATGGGGATAAGAAACGCTATGACGGAAAGGGCGTTGAAAAAGCAGTTGACTACGTTAATAACGAAATCGACGAATTGCTTTTTGGCATGGACGCCTCTGACATTTATGAAATAGATAGAGTTATGATTGAAGCCGATGGCACAGACGACAAATCAAAGTTCGGTGCCAATGCCATTCTGGCAGTATCCATTGCATGCGCAAGAGCCGCAGCCCAGTCCCTGGAAATGCCTCTCTATAAATTCTTAGGTGGCCTCCACGGAAATACAATTCCCGTTCCCATGATGAATATTCTAAACGGTGGTGCCCATGCATCCAATACCGTTGATACCCAGGAGTTTATGATTATGCCGGTGGGTGCACCGTCCTTTAAGGAAGGCCTTAGATGGTGTGCTGAGGTTTATCATAGATTGGGCAAAATTCTTAAGGAAGATGGATATGCCACCGGCGTAGGTGACGAAGGTGGATATGCTCCAAACCTTTCCGGAGATGAAGAAACCCTGGATTACATTATGAAGGCCATTAAGGCCTGCGGATATAAGCCGGGCAAGGACTTTGTTCTGGCCATGGACGCTGCAGCCAGCGAATGGAAGGGCAAGAAGAAGGGGGAATATGTTCAGCCAAAGAGCGGAAAGAAGTTTACCTCCAAGGAGCTTATTGCTCATTGGAAGGCTTTGGTGGACAAGTATCCCATTTACTCCATCGAAGATGGTTTGGATGAAGAGGACTGGAATGGCTGGAAACAGATGACAGAGGAACTGGGAGACAGACTTCAGATAGTGGGAGACGATCTCTTTGTAACCAATACCAAGCGTCTTGCCAAGGGTATTGAAAAGGGTTGCGGAAATTCAATTCTGGTTAAATTAAATCAGATAGGTTCTGTATCTGAAACCTTGGAAGCTATTAAAATGGCTCATAAGGCCGGCTTCACTGCAGTGGTATCCCATCGTTCCGGCGAAACAGAGGACACAACTATTGCGGACCTGGCAGTTGCCCTTAATACGGGACAGATTAAAACAGGTGCACCTAACAGAAGTGAGCGCGTGGCCAAGTACAACCAGCTTCTTCGCATAGAAGAGGAATTGATGGACAGTGCCAACTACGCAGGACTAAATGCATTTAATCAGAAGCACTAAAGAAGAGTAAAAGGCTGCTGCCGGACCGGAGTCCGGTGGCAGTTTTTATAGAACATAGGAGGAAGTTATTAATGAATTTTATTGTAAGCGATAGGGACAATTCTGTTGTAAGAGCCGACTATGAGGTTCGCTTTGTTCTCAATGATAATTTGGAAAACAGTGGCGACAAGGAGATCCTCACAATGATGGGTTTTGAAAAAGGCTCTGTTTGCGATTTACCAAATGCCAGAAGAATCTACGTGAGCTTAAAGGATACCAATCCGGAATCCCTTAGAATTGCTGTTTCAAAAATAGTAAAGGCTCTCAAGGGTCACAATGTTAAAACCGTAAAGATGCCTAGACTATCCGCTCCTGCTACCGCCGAAGGAGGAACCTATGGTGCCATCAAAGAAATAGAGGCTGCGCTTTCTGCCATTGCAGAGGGCTTTGTTCTGTCGGGATACAGCTTTGATAAATATAAAAGCAATCCCACGCCCTGCACCATAGAAGAAGTATATGTAAGTGTTTCCGGCTGCGACAGAGTGACAGCGGAGGCCGCCCTTAAGAGGGGAAGAATAATAGGAGAAGCCACAAACTATGTGAGAGACATAGTTAATGAAATTCCTGAAGTATATAATTCCATCAAAATGGCAGATGATGCTGAAAAGCTGGCAGAAGAATACGTAAATGTTACATGTAGGGATTACAGCAAGGATTATCTCAAGGCCCAGGACATGAATGCATTCCTGGCAGTGAATCAGGCAGGCCCCTATGATCCAAAATTAATCCATCTCACATACACGCCCAGAGGAGAATCCAAGGGAAAGATTTGCTTTGTGGGAAAGGGTCTTACATATGACAGCGGCGGATTGTCCCTAAAGACGGGAAACGGAATGTACAATATGAAGTCTGACAAGTCCGGCGCGGCAGCAGCCATGGGAATAATTAAGGCGGCAGCTGAACTGGAACTTCCATATGAAATTCACAGCGTGCTGGGAGTTACAGAGAATATGATCGGCAGCCGAGCCTATAAGCCTGATGATGTTTTGAGAACCAGAGGAGGAGTAACCGTTGAGGTGAACAATACAGATGCAGAGGGACGTCTGGTTCTTTGTGATTGCTTATCCTGGGCACAAGACGAAGTTCAGCCGGATTATATTATAGACATGGCTACATTAACGGGAGCCTGCGTGGTAGGTCTGGGAAATTATACTGCCGGTGTAATAGGAAACAATTACGACCTGCAGGTGGACTTTAAATTAAAAGCGCAAACCAGCGGTGAAAACTATACACTGTTGGAATTTAACGATCACCTTAGACCTTTGCTGGATTCAAAGATAGCTGATGTTAGGAATTCCGTTCCCGGCGGCACCGGAGGTGCTATTACCGCTGGTTTATTCCTGGATAAATTCATTAAGGAAGAGTATAAGGATAAGTGGCTTCACCTGGATATCGCAGGTCCGGCCTTCTCCGGAGAACCTTGGGGATACAATCCTGCAGGAGGAACCGGTGCCGGTGTAAGAGGCTGCATTTATTGGCTCCTTAATAAATAGTATTATTAATCAAAGGATTATTTTTACTCTCTGGTAAAACAGTTTTCTTTAAACAAAAATGGAAATTGCTATTGTACTTATACTGGGATATATATTTGATTTGATATTGGGGGATCCGAACTGGATTCCCCATCCTGTTGTCCTTATTGGACGACTTATTTCTTTATGTGAAAAAATATTTAGAAATCTTTTTTCAAAGGATAACAGGGGGGAGTTTCTTGGAGGAATTTGCACCCTTGTTGTTGTGGCAGTGATTTCCTTCCTGGTTCCCCTTGCTCTGATTAAGCTGGCTAAGAGCATTTCTCCCTGGATAGGATATGGCTTGGAGGTTTTATGGTGCTGGCAAATTCTTGCGGGAAAGTCTTTGGCTAAGGCTGCCAGAGATGTGATGGAACCCCTTAAGGCGGGAGACCTTCAGGAGGCCAGGGTAAAACTATCCTATATTGTGGGAAGAGATACAGAAGGCTTAAGCCAAGAGGAGGTTATTAAGGCTACAGTTGAAACTGTGGCGGAGAACACCTCTGATGGAATAATAGGTCCTATGATTTTTATGGCCGTAGGTGGTGTGCCCTTAGGGTTTTTATACAAGGCCGTAAACACCTTGGATTCCATGGTGGGATATAAAAATGAAAAGTATCTTTATTATGGAAGGGCCAGTGCCAAAATGGATGATGTGTTTAACTTTATCCCCTCCAGGCTGACAGCCTTAGTTATGTGTATTGTTTCCGGATTTATGGGATTGGACAGAAAGGGAGCCTTTAGGATTTGGAAAAGGGATGGTAAAAAGCATCTTTCTCCCAACAGCGGAAATCCGGAATCCGCCTGCGCCGGAGCTTTAGGAGTGGAGCTAGGGGGGAATGCCTATTATTTTGGAAAGTTTTATGAAAAAGCATCCTTGGGAGATCCCCTTCGCCCCATTGAGGTTATGGACATAGAGAGAGTAAATAAACTAATGTATTTGACAAATCTTTTTACCTTGGTTTCAATAGAGGTGATTTTATTTATCAAATATGTGGTATTTTAGTTATATATGGAACAGTATTTAGTAACAGGAATGAGTTGTGCGGCCTGTCAGGCCCGAGTGGAAAAGGCGGTAAGCAAGGTTCCCGGTGTGGAGTCTTGCTCTGTTAGTTTGCTTACAAACTCAATGGGAGTGGAAGGTACGGCAAATTCCGAAGATATAATAAAGGCCATTACAGATGCGGGCTACGGAGCCTCTGTAAAGGGTGCGGCCGCTAAAGACGGTGCTTCCGTAAGTAACATTAAGGGTGATGGTCAGAGTACCTCTCTATATGCGGCCGAAGAGAATGCCCTTATTGATCGGGAAACTCCGGTGCTAAAAAAGAGGCTATTGGCATCAGTGGGATTTCTGCTGGTTTTAATGTATTTTTCTATGGGTCATACCATGTGGGGGTGGCCCCTTCCGGAATTCTTCCATGGCAACCATGTGGCGGTGGGGATTATACAAATGGTTTTAGCTGCCATAATAATGGTAATCAATCAGAAATTCTTTATTAGTGGATTTGGCAGCCTTATCCATGGGGCACCTAATATGGACACCCTAGTGGCCATGGGCTCAGGAGTTTCCTTTGGTTGGAGCCTTTATGTTCTTCTGGCCATGACAGGAGCCCAAGCAAAAGGGGACATGGATGGGGTAATGGGTTATATGCATGCCCTGTACTTTGAGTCGGCGGCAATGATATTAACCCTAATTACCGTTGGTAAAATGTTAGAGGCCAGATCCAAGGGTAGAACCACGGATGCTCTAAAGAGTCTTATGAAGCTGGCACCGGAAACGGCAACCCTGCTGGTGGATGGTGAGGAGAAAACCGTGCCTCTTTCCCAGGTGGCAAAGGATGATGTATTTATAGTTAGACCGGGGGAAAATATTCCGGTGGATGGAATTGTTTTGGAGGGTGTAACTGCAGTAAATGAAGCTGCCCTTACAGGAGAATCAATTCCTGTGGACAAGGCAGTAGGAGACAGGGTTTCCGCCGCCACATCCAATCAGTCCGGTTATATAAAATGTAGAGCCACCCATGTGGGAGAGGATACAACTCTTTCCAAGATAATAAAGATGGTAAGTGATGCCGCAGCAACCAAGGCTCCTATAGCAAAGATTGCAGATAGAGTTTCCGGCATATTTGTTCCGGTGGTTATAGGGATTGCGGTTTTGGTTCTTATAATCTGGCTTCTGGTGGGTCAAAGCCTGGGTTACTCCCTGGCCAGGGCCATTTCCGTTTTGGTTATTAGCTGTCCCTGCGCCTTGGGACTGGCAACTCCTGTGGCCATAATGGTTGGAAATGGAGTTGGAGCTAAGAAGGGAATACTCTTTAAGACAGCGGTATCTCTTGAAGAAACGGGGAAGGTGGACATAGTTGCTCTGGATAAAACAGGAACAATTACTCTGGGAGAACCAAGGGTAACAAGGATTGTCCCTGAAGAAGGTGTAGATGAAAGAATACTTATGTCCGTAGCCTACGCCCTAGAGAAGAAAAGTGAACACCCCTTGGCCAAGGCTATAGTGGCATATGTGGAAGAACCCGGGAAGGATAATCCGGGACAGAGGGCAAAATATAATATTAATGATATAAATGTGGAAGACTTTGCTGCAATTCCCGGAAAGGGACTTACAGGAAGACTAAATGGCCACACTTTGCTTGGGGGGAATTTGGACTACATTCAAGGCATGGTGGAAGTTTCTCCTGATATGGAGGGTAAGGCAAAGGAGTTATCGGATCAGGGAAATACCTGTATATATTTTGCCGAGGATGAGAAGCTGCTGGGAATGGTGGCGGTTGCAGACGTAATAAAAGAAGACAGTCCCCAGGCGGTAAAAGAACTTCAGAATATGGGCATAAAGGTGGTTATGCTAACGGGAGACAACGAGAGAACCGCCAAGGCCATAGGAAGTCAGGCAGGAGTTGACCAGGTAATTGCAGAGGTATTGCCTGAAGGAAAGGAACAGGTCATAAGGGATCTTCAGCATCCTGAAACAAGTGATGAACCCGAAAAGCAGGGAAAGACCTTTAAGGTGGCTATGGTTGGAGATGGCATAAATGACGCCCCGGCCCTTACAAGGGCGGACATGGGCATAGCCATAGGAGCCGGGTCCGACGTGGCCATAGAATCTGCCGACGTGGTTTTGATGAACAGCAAGCTAACAGACGTGGCAGCAGCCATAAGGCTGTCCAGAGCTACACTAAGAAATGTGCACCAAAATCTGTTCTGGGCATTTTGCTATAATATAATCGGAATACCTTTGGCGGCAGGGGCATTTATTAAGGCCTTTGGTCTAACCCTTAATCCCATGTTTGGTGCAGCAGCCATGAGCATATCCAGCTTTTTGGTTGTAACAAATGCTCTTAGGTTAAATCTTTTTAATCCCTATGATTCATCCAAGGACAAAGGGAGAATAATAAATAAGGACAATACTTTAGTTGAAACAAATCAAAGTGTAAATAAAGAAACAACCGTAATGGACAGGAATAAGAAACTTCAGGAGGAAAACAAAATGAAGAAGACTATGACAATTGAAGGGATGATGTGCACGCATTGTGAAGCCACAGTAAAAAAGGCTTTGGAAGCAGTAGATGGAGTTGAAAGTGCAGAGGTTAGCCACGAAAAGGGCACTGCAGTGGTAACAGCAACAGATGATGTGAAGGACGAGGTACTGAAAAAGGCTGTTGAAGACAAGGAATATGTGGTTAAAGAAATTGCATAGAGGAATCTGAATATAGCCCCTTGACACAAAAGACTCGAGGGGTTTATAATTCTATGGAGGTTAGTTCTTACTAACTATAGTATATACTAACATACAGATGTCATACTCATTTAATCACTATAAATTACGACTAACAATATTGAGGGCGGAAAATGGAACTGCGAGAAACTAATAATAATGAAACAATGGTAGGTGCTGAGGCTAAGGACAGTAAAGAATCCTTAGGAATTCCATTAATGGAGGCGGAACCGGGCACATATACCGTTAAAGCCATAGATACGGAAGACGAAGATATGAACGGCTTCCTTTTTCGTCTTGGCTGCTACAGCGGTGAAGAGATAACTATGGTGTCGAAAAAAAAGAAAAGCTGCCTTGTAGTTATCAAGGATGGCAGATACAGCATAGACAGTATACTGGCGAGCGCTATTATAGTCTGATGCTTTAGTATAGTTATTAAGGAGGACAAGAAATGAGAATCGCTTTTGCAGGTAACCCAAACAGCGGTAAGACTACCATGTACAATGCCCTAACAGGCAGAAGTGAAAAAGTTGGAAACTGGGCTGGAGTTACTGTTGGAATGAAGGAGGCTCCCATTAAGGAGGAGTTTACCGGTGGTACGGAGGTAACGGCAGTTGACCTTCCGGGGGCATATTCAATGTCTCCCTTTACGCCGGAAGAGGGTATTACCAGTGAGTACGTTAGAGAGAAGAATCCGGATGCAATAATCAATATTGTGGATGCCACGAATTTAAGCAGAAGCTTGTTCTTTACTACGCAGCTTTTGGAATTGGGCATTCCGGTGGTGGTAGCCCTTAATAAAAGCGATATTAATGAAAAGGAAAATACCCAGATTGACGTAGCTGCCCTGGAAAAGAAGCTTGGCTGCCCGGTAATAAAGACTGTATCCACAGAGACTACCAATAATGGGCTTAAAGAATTGGTTGCTAAGGCCATCAGTCTGAAGGGAGCAGGACAAAATGCTCCTTATACTCAAAGTGCCATTGACCTTCATGATAAAAATGCAGTTGATGCGGAGGACAGAAAAAGATTTGCCTTTGCCAACGATATAGTTTCCGCTGTGGAAACCAGAGAAATCCTTTCAAAAGAAACCACATCATCAGATAAACTGGATGCAATTCTTACCAATCCTATTGCAGGTATTATAATCTTTGCCGGCATTATGTATTTGGTGTTCTCTATTTCTCAGGCCTGGGTTGGACCATTCATCGCCGACTGGCTGGTGGGATGGATTGAGACCTTCCAGGAATGGGTGGCAGAAAAAATGAGCAACAGTCCCGACATCCTAACCACAATAATTGCAGATGGTATAGTTGGAGGCGTTGGTGCTGTTGTGGGATTCCTGCCTTTGGTTATGGTTATGTACTTCCTTATTGCACTGCTGGAGGACTGTGGATATATGGCTCGAGTAAGTGCGGTAATGGATCCCATTTTTAAGAGAGTTGGTCTCTCCGGCAAATCGGTAATACCGGTGGTTATTGGAACAGGCTGCGGTATTCCTGCCATAATGGCTTGCCGTACAATCCGCGACGAAAGGGAAAGACGTGCTACAGCTATGCTAACCACATTTATTCCTTGCGGAGCAAAGATTCCGGTTATCGCCCTCTTTGCTGGGGCCTTCTTTGCCGGAGCCAGCTGGGTAAGCACAGTAAGTTATTTCCTGGGCATTGCCCTTATATTCTTGGGTGCACTTTTGGTAAAGGCAGTTACAGGATATAAATATAGAAAATCCTTCTTTATTATGGAATTCCCCAAGTATAAAATCCCCAGCATAAAGAGAGCCTTCTTCTCCATGCTGGAGAGAGCAAAGGCTTACATCATCAAGGCTGCCACAATTATTCTGGTATGTAATTTGGTGGTACAGCTTATGCAGAGTTATAACTGGCAATTCCAGGCTGTGGAGGAAGGTATGGAAGATACCTCCATACTGGCCTCCATTGCAAGCCCCTTTGCCGTACTGCTTATTCCTCTGGGATTCGGTGTTTGGCAGCTGGCAGCAGCAGCGATTACCGGCTTTATAGCAAAGGAAAATGTAGTTGGTACATTGGCAGTAGTATTTGCCCTTACCAACTTTATAGACGTAGAGGAACTGGAAATGACCGGTGGAGCAAGCACAGTGGCAGCAACCATGGGACTTACATCGGTAACAGCTTTGGCATATCTATTCTTTAACCTCTATACTCCGCCGTGCTTTGCTGCTATAGGAGCTATGAATTCCGAAATGCAGAGCAAGGGATGGCTATGGAGCGCCATTGGACTTCAGCTCTTTACGGGATATACAATTGCCTTCCTGGTTTATCAGGTAGGAACCCTTATTACAGAAGGACATTTGGGTGATGGATTCCTTCCGGGTCTAATTGCCATACTCATAATGATTGGCGTAATTGTAATGATTTCCAGAAAGGTGAGATCGGACTTTGATAGGAAATACGCCCTTGGTCAAACAGCTCCTCAGCATGCCTAAGGACCTGAACCAAAGAAATTCTTGCAAAGGAGAGGAAAGATAATGTTAGCAACAATAATACCATTGGCAATTATCGGCGCTATTCTTTTCTTCGCAATCAGATACATAGTTGTTTCGAAGAAAAAAGGTGCCAAGTGCATAGGTTGCCCTATGGCAGGATCTTGCCAAAAGAAACAACATGAAGGGTAAGACTGTACTAATCCCCTTTGAATAAATGGAATGGCGACATGTGTCCTATGGATATGTGTCGCTTTTTCTTTTATTGCACTTGATTTCTACGACTGCGGAGGGTAAGTAGTCGTGTACGCCAGTTTACGTGTGCAAGATTTGTGGATTTAGGGAAAAAAGAATCGCTATTTTTCAACATTTCCGGCTATGAAATTTTTCGTTATTTTCTGAAAATTTAATTCTGAAAAACCCATTAGAGGCTAATAATTTTTTTTAACTAATTTTCCCAAAAGTATTGCATTATTTCAACGAATATAGTATTATATCAAGGCTTGCTTTAGGCGACGACGCGGGAAGTTGCTGAGCTATCAGGTAATTTCCGCTGAGAATTGTCCCTGCATGACAGGGGCGAGGGTGTTCGCCGATTTACTTTGTGCAAAACATAAGGAAACGCACGGCGGCGTGTACCGAGCAAGCCTAGGGTTTATGAAAGGCCCAATATATTGAAAATTGAAGCCTTGAAACCACAACATAAGGTACATGAAAACACCTTGTACGGGAATAGCGAAAACAGTACAAAACAAAACAGGAGGAAAAAATGGGCGAATTAAAGAAAATCAGAATCAAACTGAAGGCTTATGACCATGCACTTTTGGATCAGTCTGCGAAGAATATTGTAGAGACTGCCAAGAAGACAGGTGCCGATGTTTCAGGACCTATTCCACTACCTACAGAAAAGGAAGTGGTTACAATCCTGAGGGCTGTACACAAATATAAGGACAGCCGTGAACAGTTCGAACAGAGAACTCATAAGCGTCTCATCGATATCACCAACGCCACAATCCAGACAACGGATGCTCTTACAAAGATAGACCTTCCGGCAGGCGTAGATATCGAAATCAAACTGTAAGTAATGTAAGTAACTCGTTTACTTAGTAAGAACAGGTTCCACTGGCAATGGGGCCATGAACCTGGTCCAATGTAAGAAAGGTTGAAAATATGAAGACAATCCTAGGAAAGAAAGTGGGAATGACACAGATCTTTGCTGAAAGCGGAGAGGTCATCCCTGTAACAGTCGTAGAAGCCGGTCCGGAGGTTGTGACCCAGGTAAAGACTGTTGAGACAGACGGATACAATGCCGTCCAGGTAGGCTTTGAAGATCAGAAGCCTCAGAGAGTAAACAAGCCGCAAACAGGACACTTTGCCAAAAGCGGAGCAGCTCCAAAGAAACACCTTATGGAGTTTGCGGTTGAGGAAGGCGAAGAATATCAGGTAGGACAGGAAATCACCGTTGCTGATTTCGAAGAAGGAATCCTGGTAGATGTAACCGGTACCTCCAAAGGTAAGGGTACACAGGGTAACATCAAGAGACATGGCCATCACAGAGGCCCCATGACTCACGGTTCCAAGCATAAGAGATTACACGGCGCTTTGGCCGGAGCCACATATCCTTCCAGAGTATTCAAGGGCAACAAGTCCCCGGGAAGAATGGGAAGAGAAACCGTTACAGTTCAGAATGTAAGACTTGTTAAGGTTGATGCCAACAGAAATCTGATGCTCATCAAGGGCGCAGTTCCGGGAGGCAAGGGAAGCCTAGTCCGCATTCGTCCGGCAATCAAAGGCCAGGACAAATAGACCTGGGGAAGGAGGAATAAGACATGGCTAAAGTAACAATGCTCAACATGGAAGGTAAAGAAGCCGGAACCATCGAGCTTAAAGACGAAATCTTCGGCATCGAGCCAAATCAAGATGCTGTTCATGCGGTAGTAGTTAACTACCTGGCAAATCAAAGACAGGGAACACAGTCAGCCAAGACTAGAGCTGAAGTAAGAGGCGGAGGAAGAAAGCCCTTTAGACAAAAGGGAACCGGTCGTCATAGACAGGGTAGCTCCACCGACCCATCCCAGGTAGGAGGCGGAATCGTCTTCGCACCAAAGCCAAGAAGCTACAATTATACTGTTCCAAAGAAGGTTAAGAGACTGGCCCTTAAGTCCGCTCTCTCAGCAAAGGTACAGGATAAGGAAATCATCGTTCTGGACGCATTAAACTTTGATGCTCCCAAGACAAAGGACATGGTTAAGGTGCTGGACAATATCAAGGCAGATAAGAAAGCCCTTATCGTAACTGCCGAGAAGGATGACAATGTGGTAAGATCCGCATCCAACCTTCCGGGCGTAAGAACCGCACTTGCTACCACCATGAATGTATATGAAATTGTGAACGCTAACAGCCTGGTGGTAACCAAGGATGCTATCGCAAAGATCGAGGAGGTGTACAAATAATGAAAACTCCATACGATGTAATACTAAAACCTGTTATCTCCGAGAGAAGCATGGACAACGCAGCAGATAAGAAGTACACCTTCAAGGTTGCCGTTGATGCCAACAAGACAGAGATTAAGCAGGCCATCGAAGAGATCTTTGATGTAGAAGTTAAGAAAGTAAATGTCATCAATATGGATGGCAAGCTAAAGAGATTGGGAAGAACTCAGGGAAGAAGAGCCGCATTCAAAAAGGCAATCGTAACTCTTTCTCCCGAAAGCAAAGAAATCGAATTCTTCCAGAGTCTGTAAGATAGGAGGCATTAAGAAATGGGAATCAAAAAATATAATCCAACCTCACCCGGCCTTAGAGGTATGACAGTCTCCACCTTCGAGGAGATTACAGCCGATAAGCCGGAAAAGTCCCTTACAGTTACTCTTAAGAAACATGCGGGAAGAAATTCGAGAGGTAAAATCACTGTAAGACATAGAGGTGGCGGTACAAGACCAAAGTACAGAATCATCGACTTTAAGAGAAACAAGGATAATATCCCCGGCAGTGTAACCACTATCGAGTACGATCCTAACAGAACCGCCAATATCGCTCTCATCACTTATGCAGATGGTGAGAAGAGATACATAATCGCACCCAGCGGACTGAATGTAGGTGACACCATCTATTCCGGTCCCGAAGCCGATATAAAGGTAGGAAATGCACTTCCTATTGCTAACATCCCGGTAGGTACAATTATTCACAATATCGAGATGAAGCCCGGCAAAGGTGCTCAGATTGCAAGAGCTGCCGGAAACGGAGCACAGCTTATGGCAAAAGAAGACAAGTATGCACAGGTAAGACTTCCTTCCGGAGAGGTTAGAAAGGTTCTTTTGAACTGCAGAGCCACCATCGGCGAAGTAGGAAACGAAGAGCACGGTAACATCCAGATAGGTAAGGCCGGACGTAAGCGTCACATGGGAAGACGTCCTCATGTAAGAGGTTCTGTAATGAACCCCAACGACCATCCACATGGTGGTGGTGAAGGACGTGCGCCAATCGGACGTAAGGGTCCTGTAACACCTTGGGGCAAACCGACACTGGGATACAAGACCAGAAAGAAAAACAAACCATCTAACCAGTACATCGTAAAGAGAAGAAACGAGAAGTAAGGAAGGAGCATAGACAATGAGTAGATCGGTCAAAAAAGGTCCTTTCGTAGAGCCAAAGCTTCTAAAGAAAATAGAAGAAATGAATGCGGCTAACGAGAAGAAAGTAGTACAGACCTGGTCAAGAGCATCGACCATTTTCCCACAGTTTGTGGGACATACCATTGCGGTTCATGACGGCAAAAAGCATGTTCCGGTATACGTAACAGAAGACATGGTTGGACACAAACTCGGTGAGTTTGCTCCTACCAGAACATTTAGAGGCCATGCCGGCGACAAGAACTCTAAGGTTAAGTAAGAAAGGAGATATATAATATGGAAGCTAGAGCAGTAGCAAAATATGTGCGTATGTCTCCCATCAAGCTGAAGCCAATAGCAGATCTTGTAAGAGGCAAGGACCTAGAAGAAGCACTAACCATCCTGAAGTTCACTCCGGGCAAGGGTTCAGAAATCATCGAAAAGGTAGTTCTCTCAGCAGCAGCTAATGCAGAAAACAACCATGAAATGAACAGAGACAGCCTGTATGTTGCAGAAGTATATGCAAACCAGGGACCAACGATGAAGAGATGGAGAGCCGGCGCTCGAGGCGGCGTATCCAGAATCCTTAAGAGATCTAGCCACGTAGGCGTAGTTCTGAAGGACAGAAACGAAGAAGAGTAGGAGGAACTAATGGGTCAGAAAGTAAGTCCACATGGATTGAGAGTCGGAGTTATCAAAGACTGGGATTCCAAATGGTACGCCAGCAAAGGTAGCTTTGCTGATATGCTGGTCGAAGATAACCAAATCAGAAAGTATATAGAAAAGAAGCTTTATGCAGCTGGAGTTGCAAGAGTTCTTATCGAAAGAGCTGCTGAGAACAAAGTAAGAGTTACCGTGCTGGTTGCCAGACCGGGTATGGTAATCGGAAAATCCGGCACAGGTGCCGACGAGCTTAAGGCAGCACTGGTAAAGCTTACAGGAAAGAATGTTGACTTGGACATTCAGGAAGTAAGAAGAGCAGAACTTGATGCAAAGCTTACTGCTGAAAGCGTTGCTCAGGCCTTGGAAAGAAGAATTTCCTTCCGTAGAGCAATGAAGCAGGCTATTCAGAGAACAATGAAGGCCAATGCAAAGGGTATCAAAATCGTTTGCGCAGGTCGTCTGGGTGGCGCTGAAATCGCAAGAAGCGAAAAATATTCCGAGGGTAATGTTCCTCTTCATACCATTCGTGCAGACATAGATTATGGCTTTGCTGAAGCTGATACAACCTATGGAAAGATTGGTATCAAGGTGTGGATCAACCACGGTGAAATCCTTGACAAGGGACTTCAGGGAGCTGTTCGTGAAGAAAAGCGTCCTGAAAGAGATGGCAAGAAGAAAGATCGTCGCGACAGAAGAGACGGAGATCGCAGAGGCAACCGTCGTGACAATAACAAGCAGAATGAACGTCGTGACAGAAACAACAGCAGAGACAGAGGCCCGGTAATTCCTAAGGCTGCAAACCAGAGAATTAGACCTGTAAAGGTTCAGCCTGCTCCGGAAGAAGTTACCGAAATCCCTGAAGATCAGGTAATGGAGGCCCAGGTAGAGGCTACTGAAGAAGCTGCTGTTGAAGTAGAACCACAGGTTGAAGCACCGGCCCCGGAAGTTCAGGAAGAAGCACCTGCAGCAGAAACTAATGCAGAAGCTCCTGAATCCGAGACTGAAGAATAGGAACAGGAAGGAGGAACTTAGCCATGTTAATGCCAAAACGCGTTAAGCATAGAAGAGTTCATAGAGGCAGAATGAAGGGCGTAGCCACCAAGGGCAACAAAGTTACCTACGGTGATTACGGTCTGGTTGCCACAGAATGTGGCTGGATCACCTCTAACCAGATAGAAGCTGCTCGTATCGCTATGACCAGATCTATCAAGAGAGGTGGTAAGGTATACATCAAGATATTCCCGCATAAGTCAGTAACTAAGAAACCTGCCGAAGTCCGTATGGGTTCCGGTAAGGGTGCACCAGAGTACTGGGTAGCAGTAGTTAAACCTGGCCGCGTGATGTTCGAGATTTCAGAAGTTACAGAGGCTCAGGCAAGAGAAGCTATGAGATTGGCAGGTCACAAACTTCCTGTAAAGACCAAGTTTGTGGCAAGGGAAAACTTAGCAGAGGGTGGTGAAGCATAATGGAACTGAATAAGATCAGAGAAATGACAGATGTTGAACTCAATGCTGAGCTTGATAAGATGAAACAAGAGCTCTTTAACCTAAGATTCCAGCATGTTACAGGACAGCTTGAGAACCCTGTAAAGATGAGGGAAGTAAAGAGAAACATAGCTAGAGTTAAAACAATAATCAGAGAGAAAGAGATTGAAAAGGCTCGTGCCTAACGGAAAGGAGGATCAGCAAAATGGCAGCAGAAAGAAACAGAAGAAAAAGCAAAGTTGGCGTTGTTGTCAGCGATAAGATGGATAAGACTGTTGTAGTTGCGATCGAAGATTTCGTCAGGCATCCTCTCTATGGAAAAGCCGTTAAAAGAACCAAGAAATTAAAGGTTCATGACGAAAACAACGAATGCAACATTGGCGACAAGATCAGAATCATGGAAACCAGACCATTGTCTAAGGACAAGAGATGGAGACTGGTTGGTGTGGTAGAGAAAGCTAAGTAAGGAGGCGCAGGAATGATACAGACTGAAACTAGATTAAAGGTTGCAGACAATTCCGGCGCTAAGGAATTGCTTTGCATCAGAATACTGGGGGGAACATCCCGTCAGTATGCCAACATAGGCGACGTCATCGTATGTGCCGTAAAGGATGCTACTCCCGGTGGAGTTGTAAAGAAGGGTGATGTTGTTAAAGCAGTAGTAGTTAGAACTAAAAAGGGTGCAAGAAGAGCTGATGGCAGCTATGTAAAGTTCGACCAGAACGCAGCTGTTATCATCAAAGACAGAGAAGACAAGACTCCTGTTGGCACACGTATCTTTGGACCAGTTGCCAGAGAACTGCGTGACAGAGGATTTATGAAGATCGTATCTCTGGCACCGGAAGTACTGTAGGAGGTGGCAGGATTATGAAGATCAAAACAGGAGATACTGTTATCGTCATCGCCGGCAAGGACAAAGGTGCAACAGGTAAGGTGCTGAGAGCATATCCAAAGGAAAACCGCGTCATTGTCGAAGGTGTCAATATTCAGACAAAGCACCAGAAGCAGACAAGAACTGCAAGTGCAGAGATAAGACATATCGAAGGTCCCATCGATGCATCTAACGTAATGTTCTATGATACAAAGGCTAAAAAGCCTGTAAAGATCGGATACGAAGGAACGGGCAAGGCCAAGGCTCGCATCAATCGTAAGACCGGCGCTAAAATTGACTAAGAAAGGAGGAGAGAACATTGTCAGCAAGACTTAGAGAAACATATAAGAAAGACGTTTTTCCTGCAATGAAGGAAAAATTCAACTATGCAAACGTAAACGAAGTTCCAAAGCTTACAAAGGTTACCATTAATATGGGTCTTGGAGAAGCAAAGGAAAACGCAAAGGTAATGGAGTCTGCAGTTCAGGAAATGGCCCTTATCAGTGGTCAGAAGCCTGTAGTAACAAAGGCAAAGAAGTCCATCGCTAACTTCAAGGTTAGAGAAGGAATGCCTGTTGGTTGCAAGGTAACCCTGCGCGGAGACAATATGTATGAATTCTGCGATAAGTTCTTCAATATCTCTCTTCCGAGAGTTAGAGACTTTAAGGGCGTAAGCAAGAACTCCTTTGATGGCCGTGGCAATTACTCCATGGGTATCAAGGAACAGCTAATCTTCCCTGAAATCAACTACGACGATGTGGAATCCATCAAGGGTATGAACATCGTTTTCACCACAACGGCCAAGACAGATGAAGAAGCTCAGGCTCTTTTGGAACTCTTGGGAATGCCGTTTGAGAAGTAGGGAGGAGTAGAAATGGCAAAGACATCTCTTAAAGTAAAACAGCAGAGAAAGCCTAAGTATTCAACAAGGGCTTATACCAGATGCAGAATCTGCGGAAGACCACATTCTGTTCTTAAGAAATATGGAATCTGCCGTATCTGCTTCAGAGAACTGGCTTACAAGGGAGAAATCCCCGGTGTAAAGAAGGCCAGCTGGTAAGAACAATCTGGTTAGATAATGTAATTTCTGCGCAGGTCCTTCGGGAAACCGCGCAAGAAGGGAGAACAACGATATGACTATGACAGATCCCATTGCGGATATGCTAACAAGAATTAGAAACGCCAATACAGCCGGACATACTGAAGTGGAAATTCCTGCATCCAAGATGAAGAAATCCATTGCAGAAATTCTTCTGGCTGAGGGATTCATCAAAAACTTTGAAGTCATCGAAGACAACAAGCAGGGCATGATCAAAGTTGAGATGAAATATGGCGACAACAAGGAAAAAGTTATTAACGGAATCAAGAAGATCTCCAAGCCGGGTCTCAAGGTTTATGCAAAGGCCAACGAGATTCCTCGCGTACTGGGCGGACTGGGAATCGCAATCATTTCCACATCTAAGGGAATCGTAAGCGACAAGGAAGCTCGTAAGCTGGGAGTAGGCGGCGAAGTCATCTGTTACGTTTGGTAGGAGGTAAGTAAAATGTCAAGAATAGGACTTAAACCAATTACAATCCCTGCCGGCGTAGAAATCAATATAGATGATAACAACATGGTTACCGTCAAAGGCCCAAAGGGAGAACTTTCTCAGCAGATCAGCCCTCTTATCAAAGCAGAAATCAATGATAACGAGCTGACCTTTGCTAGAGAGGACGATGAAAGAACAAAGAGAGCACAGCACGGACTTGCAAGAGCACTGGTTGCCAACATGGTACAGGGTGTTTCCCAAGGGTTCGAGAAGAAGCTCCTTTTACAGGGTGTAGGATACAGAGCAGAAAAGAAGGGTAAAACCCTGGTTATGAACCTGGGATACTCCCATCCTGTAGAAATGGAAGATCCGGAAGGAATCGAAACTGAGACACCGGATCAGACAACAATATTAGTAAAGGGCATAGACAAGGCTTTGGTAGGCAACTATGCAGCCAATATCAGAGCTTGGAGAAAGCCTGAACCTTACAAGGGTAAGGGAATTAGATACGAAGATGAACAGATACGCCGCAAAGAAGGTAAGACCGGCGCAGGCGCATAGAGAAAGGAGTGAAGTTAAATGGCTAATTTGAGCAGAAATGATAGACGCATCAAAAGACATAGACGCGTAAGAAAAAATTTGACCGGCACTCCTGAGAAGCCAAGACTCTGTGTGTTCAGATCCAACAAGAACATTTCTTGCCAGATCATCGACGATGTAAATCAGACCACACTATGCGCTGCTTCTTCACTGGATAAGGACCTTGGAATCGGCTACGGCGGAAACAAGGATGCAGCGAAGAAGGTTGGAGAGGCTATCGCCAAGAAGGCCCTGGCCAAAGGAATTGAAGAAGTTGCTTTTGACAGAAGCGGATTCCTCTATCACGGACGTGTAAAGGAACTTGCTGATGGGGCCCGTGAAGGCGGACTTAAATTCTAACAGGAGGGAAAGAATGCGTAATACAATGGATACATCCAAGCTGGAACTGACAGAAAACATCGTCAGCATCAGACGTGTTGCCAAGACTGTCAAGGGCGGCAGGAACATGAGATTCAGCGTTACCGTAGTGGTTGGCGACAAAGCCGGTCACGTAGGCGTAGGCCTGGGTAAAGCGCAGGAAATTCCTGAAGCTGTCAGAAAAGCTACAGAAGATGCAAAGAAGAAACTTGTATATGTTCCAACAGTAGGGACCACAGTACCTCACAGAGTTACAGGTCTCTATGGAGCAGGTAGAGTGCTTATTATGCCCGCAGCTCCCGGTACAGGAGTTATTGCAGGATCCTCTGTAAGAGCGGTTCTGGAAGCAGCAGGCATTCAGGATGTAAGAGCAAAGTCTCTTGGATCCAGCAACACAGGAAATATGGCTATGGCAACTATGGAAGGTCTTAAGAATCTTATGACTGTAGAAAAGGTTGCCAAGCTTAGAGGCAAGAGCCCGGAAGAAATCTTGGGATAGGAGGAGTCAAAGATGGCAGATAAGTTAAAAATAACACTTACCAAGAGCACCATCGGCGCCAATCCCAAGCAGAGAAAGGTTGTCGAGGCTCTAGGACTTAGAAAGATGCATCATTCAGTTGAATTGGCTGATACTCCACAGACTCGCGGAGCGATTGCCAAGGTAAGGCATCTCGTTACTGTTGAAGAACTGTAGGATAGGAGGTGACGCACATGAAACTGCATGATTTAAAAGCACCGGCAGGTTCCACAAAGAACCGTAAGAGAAGAGGTAGAGGTACTGCTACCGGTCAGGGTAAAACCGGCGGTAGAGGTATGAACGGACAGAAATCTCGTAGCGGCGGTGGAGTAAGACTGGGCTTTGAAGGTGGTCAGATGCCACTTTATAGACGTCTTCCTAAGAGAGGATTTAATAACAAATGGGCTACAGAATATTCTGTCGTAAACATTAGAGACCTGAACAGATTTGAAGCAGGTACCGAAGTTACACCCGAGCTTCTTAAAGAAGCCGGCCTGGTAAAACAGGTAGTAGACGGAATCAAGGTTCTCGGACATGGAGAACTGGATAGAGCCCTTACAGTAAAGGCTCAGAAATTTACTAAAACTGCAGCCGAAAAAATAAGTGCTGCCGGAGGAAAGGCAGAGGTGATTTAATGGATATGTTGAATACGGTCAGACAAGCCTTCAGGGTGCCTGAAATGCGCCGTAAGATCATATTCACCATACTGATGTTGATTGTATTCCGTATCGGATCCTGTATTCCGGTACCGGGTATGAACAGAGAAGCTTTAGCTTCAGTATTCACAGGAGAAAGCGGACTATTCGACTTGTTCGATCTTTTCTCCGGTGGATCCTTCAGTAACTTCACGATCTTTGCGCTTTCAATTACACCTTATGTAACGGCTTCCATCATAGTACAGCTATTAACAATAGCATTTCCGTACTTTGAGAGATTGGCCAGCGAAGGAACAGAAGGACGTAAAAAGATGGCAGCAATCACCCGTTATATGACGGTGGTTCTGGCACTAATTCAGGCAACAGGACTTACAGTTGGTCTCTTTAGACAAGCAGTTGCAGAGCAGAATGCTTTCAACTTTATCGTCATCATCCTGGTACTGACGGCAGGTACAGCCTTCCTGATGTGGCTAGGTGAACAGATCAACGAGAATGGTATCGGAAACGGTATCTCCCTCCTGATCTTTGCCGGAATTATTTCAAGAATTCCTACGGACATTCGTAGAATCGTCACCCAGTACAAGGATGGTGGAATCGGAATCCTGGCAATAATCCTGTTTATACTCTTTGCAATATTGGTTGTTGTGGGAGTCATAATTATCCAGCAGGGAACCAGAAGAATTCCGGTGCAGTATGCCAAGAGAGTTGTGGGACGTAAGATGTACGGTGGACAATCCACCCATATCCCACTAAAGGTAAACCAGGCAGGTGTTATTCCTGTAATCTTTGCCCTCTCAATATTGCAGTTCCCACTTACTATAACCTACTTCCTGAGTGCAGAGTCCGGTTTCACCCAGTTTGTAACCAAGTGGCTCTCTCCCAACGGAAATCCGGGAGTGTGGGTATATGCCATACTGAATGTACTGCTTATACTGTTCTTCAACTATTTCTACACTGCAGTTACATTTAACCCGGTAGAAGTAGGACAGAACCTTAAATCCAACGGTGGATTTATCCCCGGTATTAGACCAGGTAGAGCAACAGTGGATTATCTATCAAAGACCATGAGCAGATTGACCTTGGTTGGTGGTATATTCCTGGCAATAATAGCCACGCTGCCTACTTTGATCAGCCAGTACACGGGCATGAATATCCACTTTGGTGGAACATCTCTTCTCATTGCAGTAGGTGTTGCAATTGACACCATGAGACAGCTTGAGAACCAGATGGTAATGAGAAATTACAGAGGATTCCTCTAGAGAGTTTAGAGAATAGGGAGGATCGTATGCTGAGAGCTATTCTTTTAGGTGCACCGGGTGCAGGTAAAGGTACCCAGGCAACAAGAATCGTAGAGAAATATAACATTCCGCATATCTCAACAGGAGATATATTCAGAGATAACATCAAGAGACAGACTGAGCTGGGAATGAGAGCACAGGAATATATGAACAGAGGAGAACTTGTTCCTGACGATCTCACAATTGAGATTGCCACATCAAGACTTCTTGAGGATGACTGTGCCAATGGATTCCTTTTGGATGGATTCCCAAGAACGGTATATCAGGCTGAGAAGCTGGAGGAGTTCTTGGAGGCCAACGGACAGAAGCTGGACAAGGTTATCAATGTGGATGTGGATGAGGATGCGCTTATTGCCAGACTTACAGGAAGAAGAGTGTGCAAGAATTGCGGCTCCACCTTCCATGTAATCAATATACCTCCAAAGGTAGATGGAATTTGCGATAACTGCGGAAACAATCTGATCCAGAGGGATGACGATTCTGAAACTACCGCTCGCAACAGACTCAGTGTCTATGGTGAGCAAACAATGCCTCTTGTGGATTTCTACAAGGGAAAGGGCACTTTGGTAGAGATAGATGGAGAGGGAGATCCTGAAAAGGTATTCCTTGACATCGTGGATGCGATAGGTGACTAAGATGATTGTTATCAAGTCTCAGGACGAGATAGATATTATGCGGGTCACCTGCACCATGACGGGACATCTTCTGAATGACTTGGCGGATTATATCAAGCCGGGGATTACAACAGCAGATGTGGATAAATACTGTCTGGAGTATATCGAGAGACATGGAATGATACCTACCTTTAAGGACTATGGTGGATTTCCGGGAAATGTATGTGTCTCGGTGAACGAAGAGATAGTTCACGGCATTCCCGATCACAGTCGCGTTTTATGCGAAGGCGACATTGTAAGCGTGGACGTTGGTGCAATCTATAAAGGTTATACCAGCGACGCTGCCAGAACCTATCCTGTGGGAAAAATAAGCAAGGAAGCTCAAAAGATAATCGATGTCTGTAGAGAAAGCTTCTTTGCCGGAATAGAAAATGCCAGGGTAGGAAAGAGACTTTCAGATATTTCACATGCGGTGCAAGTTAAGGCAGAGAGTGAAGGTTTCTCTGTAATAAGAGACTATACCGGCCACGGTGTAGGACGAGAGTTGCACGAAGACCCACAGGTTCCAAACTATGGAATCGCCGGAAGAGGCCCAAGGCTGGTGCCGGGTATGGTATTGGCCATTGAACCCATGATTGCAGAGGGAACCTATGAAACGGAAACTCTGATGAATAATTGGACAGCCGTTACTGCCGATGGGAAGTTATCCAGCCATTATGAAAACACGGTTTTGATTACGGATGGAGACCCCGAGATACTGACGCTTGTGGAATAAGAGGTGAACATATGGCAAAAAAAGATACCATAGAAGCAATAGGAACCGTCGTTGATGCTCAGCCTAATGCAATGTTCAAGGTAGAGCTTGAAAACGGATTCGAGGTTCTGGCTCATATCTCCGGAAAAATCAGAATGAACTATATTAGGATTCTTCCCGGAGACAAGGTCAAGGTGGAGCTTTCCCCCTATGATCTAACCAGAGGCCGCATAGTGTGGCGCGACAAGTGATAGAATACGGAGGAAAAACAAATGAAAGTAAGAGCATCTGTAAAACCTATCTGCGAAAAGTGTAAGGTTATTAAGAGAAATGGCAAGGTTATGGTCATTTGCGAAAACCCCAAGCATAAGCAGAAACAGGGTTAATCAAACAATACATTTATTCTAAGTTAATTAATCAAAGGATGGGTTTGGCTTAGGTACCGGGCGCCGATTCATCGAAATATGTTTAAGAATGTTCCTGTCTATATCACTCCCGGAATGTGACGGAAGATAGGAGAAGGAGGAAATATGGCTCGTATAGCCGGTGTAGACTTACCAAGAGAAAAAAGAGTTGAGATCGGACTGACCTACATTTATGGAATAGGCAGACCGACCGCAGCAATCATCCTGGAAAAGGCCGGAGTTAATCCGGACACAAGGGTAAAGGACCTTACCGAGGATGAAGCAGGACGTATCAGGAAGATTATCGATAACGAATATCACGTAGAAGGTGATCTTAGAAGAGATATTTCCATGAACATTAAGCGTCTCATGGAAATCGGTAGCTATCGAGGAATCAGACACAGAAGAGGCCTGCCTGTCAGAGGACAGAAGACCAAGACAAATGCTCGTACCCGTAAGGGACCAAAGCGTACTGTGGGAAGAAAGAAAAAGTAGGAAGGAGGTAGGACAATATGGCAAAGCAAGTTAAAAAAGTTGTAAGAAGAAAAAGAAAAGACCGTAAGAATATTGAAAAAGGTCAGGCACATATCCAGTCTACCTTCAACAATACTTTGGTAACTCTCACCGACATGGAAGGAAACGCTCTTTCATGGTCCAGCGCAGGATCTCTGGGATTTAGAGGTTCCAGAAAGTCAACTCCCTTCGCTGCTCAGAGTGCTGCAGAGGTTGCCACAAAGGCAGCTATGGAACACGGTCTAAAGACTGTAGAAGTTTATGTTAAGGGACCTGGTGCAGGTCGTGAAGCCGCTATCAGAGCACTTCAGGCTGCTGGCCTTGAAATCACAATGATCAAGGACATCACACCAATTCCGCATAATGGATGCAGACCGCCGAAGAGAAGAAGAGTCTAATTGAAGGGAGGAACTAATACATGGCAGTAAACAGAGATCCGATTCTGAAGAGATGTAGATCCCTTCAGATAGACCCAAGCCATATGGGTATATATAAAGAATCAAAGAGAAAGCCAAGACAGAGCTTTCGCAAGATGAGCGACTACGGCATTCAGCTTCGTGAAAAGCAGAGAGCAAAGTTCATCTATGGTGTCCAGGAAAAGCAGTTCAGAAACACATTTGAGAAGGCTGCAAAGAAGAAGGGCATTACAGGTGAAAACCTGCTGATCATGCTGGAAGAAAGACTGGACAACGTAGTTTACAGAATGGGAATGGCAATGACACGCCGTGAGGCAAGACAGCTGGTAGTACACAGCCATTTCACAGTAAATGGCAAGAAGGTAAATATTCCTTCATACCAGGTAAAGCCCGGCGACGTTATCAAGGTTAAGGCAAAGAGCCAGAAGTCTCCAAAGTTTGCAGAGATTAAGGAAATGCAGGTAGGCGTTCCAGGATGGCTCTCTGTTGACAGAGATAAGCTGGAGGGACAAGTCTTGGCAGACCCGACCAGAGACCAAATCGATACACCTATCGAGGAACGTCTAATCGTCGAGTTGTACTCCAAGTAATAGCTAACAATTCTAAACTATTACAGGAAGGGAGGATTCTCAATGATAGAAATTGAAAAGCCGACAATTACTAAGACAATTAGCGAAGACGGTACTTATGGAAAATTCGTTGTGGAACCACTTCAGAGAGGTTATGGTACCACATTAGGAAACTGCCTCCGCAGGATACTGTTAAGTTCTCTTCCGGGAGCAGCAGTTACTTCCATTAAGATTGACGGAATACTTCACGAATTTTCAACAATTCCCGGAGTAAAAGAAGATGTTACCGAGATTATTCTTAATCTAAAAAAGCTTGCCATTAGATTAAGTGGCGATGAATCCAAGAGAGTGATTATCAATGCAGTTGGACCAAAGGAAGTTACAGCAGCAGATATAATCGGTGATGCGGATTTGGAGATATTCAATCCTGACCTGCATATTGCAACTCTTGAAGAAAATGCAACTTTGGTAATGGAAATCAATATAGGCAAGGGTAGGGGATATGTTCCTGCAGATCAGAACAAGAACGAAAATACTCCTATCTCAGTAATACCTGTAGACTCCATTTTTACACCTGTAAGAAAAGTTAACTACACAGTTGAAGATACTCGTGTAGGACAGGTAACTGACTTCAACAGGCTTATCCTTGAAATCTGGACCGATGGTTCCATTTCTCCTGAAGAAGGAGTTTCCATCGGAGCAAAGATTATGCAGGAGCATCTAAACCAGTTCATTATCCTGGACGATGCAGCCAGCGAAATGGAAATCCTTGTTGAAAAAGAAGGCGATCAGAAGGAAAAGGCTCTTGAGATGACCATCGATGAGTTGGAGCTCACAGTCCGATCCTATAACTGCCTCAAGAGAGCTTCTATCAATACCGTTGGTGAGCTGACACAGCATTCCGAAGAGGATATGATGAAGGTCAGAAACCTGGGAAGAAAGTCTCTTGAAGAGGTAAAGAAGAAATTGGCAGAACTCGGATACAGCCTTAGACCGAGTGACGAGTAGTAACAATAAGATTGGAGGAAACGGATATGCCGGGATATAGAAAACTTGGCAGGCCTTCAGCTCACAGAAAGTCAATGCTCAGAAATCTGGTTACAGACCTTCTCCGTGAGGGAAGAATCCAGACAACTGAGATGAGGGCTAAGGAAGCCAGAAGAGAGGCCGAGAAGCTAATCACCTTGGCAAAGAATACAACGGGTGAAACCAATGTAAAGAACAGAAGACAGGCTATGGAATTCATCTTTGATGAATCTGTAGTATCTAAGCTCTTTGATGAAATTGGACCCAAGTATGCTGACAGACAGGGTGGATATACCAGAATCCTGAAGCTTGGACCCCGCCGCGGAGACGCTGCAGAGGTTGTATTCTTGGAACTGGTGTAACAAGAATTTTGTGGCTTATAGGACAAAAAGCGTTGATAAAAACCGCTGTAGTGATTGATATTTCAATCGTTGCGGCGGTTTTATCTTTTTTGAAAGAAGATATAGGGTGGACAAAAAGCGTTGATGAAAACGCTGAAATATGTTGAAAATTCA
>JAGAXF010000017.1 GCA_017941085.1 Bacillota bacterium | reverse complement strand
TATCCAAGCAGTCGCGCTAAGTCAACCAACGAATCTAGCTTTTATACAGTGGACACAATTAACGAGGCCATAAACAAGCGGAAGAAAATTGCTTTTAAATATTTTGAATACGATATTGATAAGGAAAAAGTTTTTCGTCATGATGGAGAGTTCTATAAGCTAAGTCCATATGCTCTTATCTGGAACGAGGATTTCTACTATGTATTAGGATATTCTGAATGGTATGAAAAGGTTGTAACATTCCGTGTAGATAGAATAAGAGAAGCTAAAGTTCTAGATGAACGAGCAAAAGGTAAACCCAAGGGTTTCAAAGTTGAGGACTACGCTAAAAAGACCTTTGAAATGTACGACGGAGAAGAAGAAAAGGTAAGATTGCTCTGTGATTCGGGTTTAATGAAATATGTGGTGGATAGATTTGGCGAGGGTGTTAATACCGCTAGGGCCAAGGATAACCCTGATGCATTTATTGCAACCGTGACAGTCAATCTAAGTCCAACCTTCTACGCCTGGGTATTCCAGTTTGCCGGCGGGATAAAGATATTGTCGCCCAAAAAAGCAGTTAATGAGATGAGGGAAATGGCAAAGAATATAATATAAGTGATATGAGATTACATACTTAATGCAACTCACATAAATTTTAGTAAACAAGAAAGCTTTTTATAATAGTGATACTGAAGAAGGGTTAGGCTTTTTAAACCTAAGGGTGACACAGTGGACTATAAATTAAAAAACGGACTATATGAACAAGTGATTAATGAGGCAATAGACTCTTTGCTTCCTGAAATTGTCGATTCAGGCAAGCTAGTTGATATTAGTAAAATTGATGAGGCCGAGGCGTCTAAAGTTTTGGCTGATTATGTTGCTGGAGTAATAGAAAAAGAGTTAGAAAGTGTTAAAGGCGGTGAAGGAAGGTTAGAAAAGCAGGTAGCTCTAGTAAATGAAATAGTTAAATCAATTGCCGAAAAAACAAAGGATGATGAAACACTAACTCTATCTATTGCTGAAAGAGGAGAGCAATTAATGGGTGTTTTTGATAAAAAGGATCCTCGGTTAATTGCCAATAAAACAATTGTGCGCCCAGAAACGTCTCTTTCTCATAGTTCCCTTTTTACAGGAGCGGTTTATGAGCCGCAAATTGATAGTGAGTTTAATAAAGAAATAAAGTTCTGTAATCGCATTGATATGGTCGTCTCGTTCATTAAATGGAGTGGATTGAGGCTGATAATAGATAACCTTAAAGATTTCACCAATAATGGTGGAGAACTTAGAATAATCACAACATCATATCTTGGTGCAACAGACATACGAGCGATAGAGGAATTAAATAAGCTAAATAATACAAAGATTAAAGTAAGCTACGATACCAAAAGAACGAGACTGCATGCTAAGGCATACATTTTCTATAGGGATACAGGATTTACAACCGCGTATGTAGGCTCATCGAATATGTCTAATCCCGCAATGACAAGTGGGCTAGAGTGGAATGTAAAAATCACGCAAAGAGATCTTCCGGAGACTATTGAAAAAATAGAGGCGACATTTGAAAGTTACTGGAGCTCTAAAGATTTTGAGTATTATGACGAAGGACAATACGAAAGACTAAAGCGAGCACTAACCTTTGAGAAGGGCACGGATAATGCAACCCAGGTTTATACAGTTGACGTTAAGCCATATTCATATCAGGAAGAAATATTGGATAAACTCAAAACAGAAAGAACCGTGCATGGCCGTTATCGTAACTTAATCGTTGCAGCCACAGGTACAGGCAAAACCATTATTTCTGCTTTTGACTATAAACGTTTTGTCAAAGAGAATCCGAAGTCCCCTAACAGGCTTTTGTTTATAGCTCATAGAGAAGAGATACTAAAGCAAAGTATATCAGCCTTTAGATCTGTGCTAAAGGATGCTAACTTTGGGGAACTTTATGTTGGAAAGTATATTCCGGAAAGCATAGATCATCTTTTCATGTCGATACAAACCTTCAATTCTAAGAAGTTTCATACGAGAATGGAGAAAGATTTCTATGATTATATTATTGTAGATGAATTTCATCATTCGACAGAAGTGTCTTACAGTGAGGTTCTTAATTATTATGAACCTAAAATAATGCTTGGGCTCACAGCCACTCCGGAACGTATGGATGGCAAGAATGTTCTTGAATACTTTGGAAATAGAATTGCTGCAGAGATTAGACTCCCGGAGGCCATCGAACGAAAGCTGTTATGTCCATTTCAATATTTTGGTGTAACAGATACCGTGGACCTTACAGATGTCAAGTGGACAAGAGGAGGATATGACAAAACTGAGTTAAGCAATGTCTACTCTCTGGAGAAATATGGAGCTAAAAGACGAGCAGATATGATAATAGAAGCCGTTTTGAGATATGTAACAGATATTAACGATGTAAAAGGATTGGGATTTTGTGTTATGAAAGAGCACGCAAAGTTTATGTCCGATCACTTTAATGAACATGGCATACCGTCAATTTGGCTTGAATCTAATTCTCCGCCTGATTTAAGAAGAAGTGCAGCAAAACGCCTAGCCTCCGGTGAGATTAAATTTATTTTTGTTGTGGATTTATATAACGAGGGAGTTGATATTCCCGAGGTAAATACAATTCTGTTCCTAAGACCAACAGAGTCACTTACAGTATTTCTTCAGCAGCTAGGAAGAGGGTTAAGACTTGCAGATGATAAAGAGTGTCTTACTGTTTTAGATTTTATAGGACAAGCAAATAAGAAATATAGATTTGAAGAAAGATTCGAAGCGCTGCTAGCCAATACAAGGAATGGCGTCCAAAGGGAAATCGAAAACGGATTTGTTTCTCTACCAAAGGGGTGTCATATAAAGCTGGAAAAGTATGCGGCAAAATATATACTGGATAATATTAGAGCTTCGTTAAGTGGAACAAATGCGCTGGTTGAAAAGGTTCGCATGCTTGAAGAAGATGCAGGCCTTGAGGTTACACTTGCTAATTTCTTGGATTATAACAAGCTTCATCCTCAAGGGATGTATCGCTATTCTACATTTACTAGATTATGTGAAAGAGCAAACGTGTACTCATATAATGGAGAAGCCGCAGAGGAGGACTTGAATTCGGCATTAAGGAGATTTGCGACAATTGACTCAAGAAGGTGGATAAAATTCATTTTGGATATTCTTCCGAACCTAAATAATCTAGATGTTAGCAAGATGACGGACATGGAGAAGCGCATGATGCAGATGTTTTATGCGACAATTTGGCAAAAGGGCGTGGATAATTGGAATGATTCCAAGGTTAAATCTAATCTCAAAAAGCTTGCAGATAGTCCCACCATCATGAAGGAGCTAGAAGACCTCTTGAGATATCAATACGAGAAAAATGATTTCGTCGACCAAGAGGTGGATCTCGGATTTGAATGCCCCTTGGACGTATACTGTACATATACAAGAGATCAGCTATTAGTTGCAATGGACTATCTAAATCCAACAACAATGCGAGAAGGTGTTAAGTGGCTGGCGGAGAAAAAGTTGGATATATTCCTTGTTACGCTTAATAAGACGGACAAACTGTTTTCGGAAACAACCATGTATAATGACTACTCCATTAACAACAGATTGTTCCATTGGCAAAGCCAAAGTACAACAAGTGATAGCTCGCCAACGGGCCTCAGATATATTAACCACAAGAAAGAAGGATCAAAGGTTTTGCTTTTTGTACGAGAATCAAAGAGTAATATGTATAAAGAAACAGAGGCATACACATTTCTTGGAACCGCAGAATATCTGTCTCATAAAGGATCCAGACCTATGAGTATAGTTTGGAAGATGGATTATGAGATTCCGGCAAAGTATCTTAAGAAAACAAATAAGTTGATGGTTGGATAATAATGAAACATATTGAAGTTGTTGCAGCGATAATTGAAAAGGAAGGACGAATCTTTGCCACTCAGCGAGGATACGGAGACTATAAAGATTGGTGGGAATTCCCCGGCGGAAAAATAGAACCGGGGGAATCTCAGGAGCATGCTTTGGTTCGTGAGATACAAGAGGAGCTCAAGGCGGATATTTCTGTTGGTGAACATCTTTGCTCCGTTGAATACGACTATCCGGAATTCCATTTAAGAATGCACTGCTACATCTGTAAGCTATTGTCCCGGGAGGTAACTTTGGTGGAGCATGAGGCAGCAAAGTGGCTTGCCTTGGATGAACTGGATTCCGTGAAGTGGCTTCCGGCGGATATAGAGGTAATTGAAAAGCTGCGGCTGGTTTTAAAATGAGGCGTAGCACCCCGTAGAGATTATATAAGGATAGGTAGAGGTTATTGAAAATGGATTATGAAGAAATAAAAAAGAATGAAGAGATAAGGGAATATTATGAGAAGGGGAATGCAATTCTTGCGGAACTGGGTTTTACGGATCACTCCATTGCCCACACTGCTTTGGTGGCAACAAAGGCCGGAGAGATTCTGAAGGAGTTTGGTTATTCCGACCACGATGTAGAGCTAGCAAAGATAGCAGGTTTCCTCCATGACATCGGTAACGTCATAAATCGTAAGCACCATGCGGAATATGGTGCCCTGTTGGCCAACGAAATCCTAAAGGAAACGGATCTTCCTTTGGAGGACAGAATCCAGGTGGTTTCTGCAATTGCCAACCATGATGAATCCACCGGTGTTGCTTCTGACCCTGTGACTTCAGCCCTTATAATTGCGGATAAGTCCGATGTGAGAAGAAGCAGGGTAAGAGAAAAGAATCCAATTCTCTATGATATTCACGATCGAGTGAACCATGCGGTTACAGAAACTCGTCTTGAATGTAACAAGGCGGAGAATCTGATTACCCTTCATTTAACAATAGATGAAACTGCATGCACCATGTACGAATACTTTGATATCTTTCTTGGCCGCATGACAATGTGCTCAAAGGCTGCAAGAATTCTGGGAGCCCAATTCTCATTAAAGGTAAATGGACAGAAGGTGCTATAGAATTCTGTTGTGTTGAGAACAATGTATTCTTGTATCCTTAATGGAGAAAGCAGAGCAATCACTCATAATTAATAAAACAAATAGACCGAGGACTAGTTCCTCGGTCTATTTGTTCCAACTAGTAAATCATTTCAAGAAAATGTTATTTGGAAAGAGTTTTTGTTTTCAATGTTATTACTGCCAATGCCATTGCAGTCACAAGCAGTGTTATATAAGCTCCCGGGTAATCTTCAGCTCCTGTCTTTGGTGCGATTATGTTGGAAGCTTCTTTGTCAGTATAAACTAATGCATAGGTTGAGAATTTATCTGTTTTGAAAGTTAGGCTGTTTTCATTTCTTGTTGAAGTCAGTTTTGTGGCCTTGCCGTCATGAACTCTGTAAACACTGAAGGTTCTTCCTTCTTTGATAAGTGCTTCAGGAATATCCATAGTAAGGGATATTTCCTTTGGAGTTTCGCCCACGGCTACCTTCTCCTTATCTTCAACTTGCTTGTACAGCTTAATATCGAGATATGCTCCAACCTTGTCGTTCTTGCCGATTGCTTTCTCTATGAGGGCCTTGTCGGCGGATGGTACAGTATTTGTAATATCCTGGACTTCAACAAATACGTCTATGCTGAGTCCTTCAACATTCATGCTTTGCTCTTCTTCCTTTGTCAAAGTGATATAGGGATTTGGGTCTCTATCTTCTTCGCCAATGGTTGTGTTGAAAGCATTGTCTGCAGGATCAACTACCTGAAGTTGTCCCGGACCAGCGGAAAAGATTGCTTTAAGGTCTAAATCACCTTCGTCGTCCAAGGTAACCTCCACCACTGGATCAGTGGAATAGTCCTTTCCGTTCAGCGTCCATTTTACGAAGGTGTATCCTTCATCCGGCTCCACCCCAACAAGATAGGTTCCTACGTAAGGAGTAACCACTGACTGTATTGGGTCGTCGCCATAGTCCAGCTCCACGTCTTCGGGTTCCTCAAAGCTATACAATTCAGTGTAGGCGATGCGGCCTCCTTGTGCGTTTATTGTCAGATATGTTAAGGGAGCGAATTTAATCTCTACTGTTTTGTAGTAATCGATTATATTCTGAAGTGCGTCGATGAGTTCTTCATTGTATTCATCGGCGTGATTATCTACAATGTCCTGTAGTTTCGCTCTAACCTCGTCAGTTATATCGTAGGAAATATCGTGGTATTCCATACCATAGCCAATCATATCTCCCTCTAGGCTATACATAAGGATGTTTTTACCCTCTTCGTCATTGTAAAATACAATGTTCTCTAAGCCCTCTGGGGATTTGCCTCGAACTATTTTCCCGGCATTCATCAAAGTCTGCATAACCCCGGCACAGGACAGCACATCATAACTTTCGCTGGCAATAGCGCCGTTTCTAACATAGAAGGTTGCAGTCTGTGATGGGTAGGCTACAAATATTGCTTTTAACTCTATTTTCTCTCCGGTATATTCCACGGTGAGTTCCGGTTCTGTGGAATAGGTGGAACCATCGGCATTTTGCCACTCTACGAAGTAACTGCCTTCATCCGGCTTTGCTCCGATTTTGTGTACTCCTTCAATTCTTGAGTAAGTGAAAGTATCAGGGAACTCGTAAGTAGAATCAAACTCTTCTCCAGGATCAGCATGTCCCAGGCGTCCAGTACCTATGGCGCCTCTTTCAGGTACACCGATCCTAAGAATAAGTCCTGGTGGAATTTCTTCCTCGCCAGGTTCTGTCTCAGCAAAGACAGAAGCCATTGACATAGGAAGAACCAAAAGTGCGCATGTAAGCACTATAGCTAGTCTCAAAAAACTCTTTCTCATCGCTCTCTCCTTAATTTTCAACTAAGTAAATAGTTGCAGGCAATTCCAAATGCGTTACCTTTCCGTTACTAATATAATACATCATTAATATTCCCTTGTCTATAGTAAATGTAAAAAAATAAGAGAAAATAAAGCAAATAAAGTAAATAAAGATTGGGTATATGGGGCATAAATTATGGGAAGGGAATTTAGATTAAATCCCATGCCAATCCGGTTTCTGGCACGAGATTGACTAGTTTGGAAATTACGTGTATGGTTGATATATTAATGGATAAATCATTGGCCTCCAGGATCCTGACGGTTACTGGCTGGAGATAATACCTGAACGATAAATATAGAGAACTTGATTGAAAGGATCATATGGAATATAGAATACTGGGAAACACAGGCCTAAAGGTAAGTGTAATTGGAATGGGATGCGAAGGGTTTTCAGAAGAAGACCACGACATGACAAAGAAGCTATTTGATGCGGCGGAGAGGCTGGGTATAAACTACTTTGATCTCTATGCATCGAATCCGGAGACGAGACGAGCAGTAGGGGAGGCCCTTAAGGGTCGAAGGGAAAAATTCGTAATTCAGTCCCATATCTGCTCCGTCTGGAAGGATGGACAGTACCTAAGGTCAAGAAATCTTGATGAGGTGAAGGCCGGCTTTGAAGAAATGATGGCACTTTTGGATGTGGACTATCTGGATGTGGGTATGATTCACTACTGCGATGCCATGAAGGACTGGGAAGAACTTGTGGCAAATGGAGTGCTGGATTACGCCAGGGAGCTTAAAGCCAGCGGCAGAATTAAACACATCGGTTTATCCAGCCACAATCCTTTAGTTGCAGAACGAGCGGTAAAGGAGGGAGGTATCGAGGTGCTCATGTTCTCGGTAAACCCCTGCTATGATCTGCAGCCTGCCAGTGAAGACGTGGAGGACCTTTGGGCTGATGAAACCTATTCCAACACATATACGAACCTGGATCCTGATAGGGAAAGGCTATATGAAACCTGCCAGGGAAAGGGTGTAGGAATAACCGTAATGAAGGCCTTTGGAGGCGGAGATTTATTAAGTGCTGAGCTATCTCCTGCGGGAGTTGCTTTAACGGCAAATCAATGCATTAGCTACGCACTGTCAAGGCCCGGGGTATGCGTTGTTCTGGCAGGAGCCCATAATGCTTTTGAACTTGAGGAAAGCGCCGCTTACTGCAACGCAACGGAAGAGGAGAAGGATTACGCCACAGCCTTTGAATCATTCCCCAGAGTAAGCTGGGAGGGCCATTGTATGTATTGCAATCACTGCGCTCCCTGTAGGGAATATATAGATATAGCCATGGTGAATAAGTTTCTTAATCTGGCAAAGGCTCAAGGGGTGAAGGTCGGCGATGAAACCACATATGGCTTGATCCCCGAAACTGTTAGAGAGCATTACAAGGTTCTGGATCACCATGCCATCGAATGTGTCAAATGTGGTGCCTGTGAAATGAGATGTCCCTTTGGGGTGAAGATACGTGCCGACATGGATGAGGCAGTACAGGTATTTGGTTATTGAGGTATTAAAACCGCCCCTGATGGTGACGACCTCCTTAAGGAAGGTGCCGCTGATTTAATCGGAGTGGGGCGAGAACTGTTAAAGGATGCCCACTGGGCAGAGAGAGAAATGGGTGATAGTATGAAGGATTTTATTATTGAAGAAAGTCGTATTTATCTAAATGATGAAATGGGCAGCATGATTGCCGAGGTCACTTTCCCGGAAACCTCTCCCGGGGTATATACCATAGACCACACCTTTGTTGATGGAAGCCTGAGAGGCCAGGGTATGGCATCAAAGCTGGTGGAAGCTGCCGTTAAGGAAATCCAGAAGAAGGGCGGCAATGTGGAGGCCACCTGCTCCTATGCAGTTAAGTGGCTGGCAGATGGGAGAAAGTAAAATGCTTACAGGTAAACAAAGAAGTAAATTAAAAGGGATAGCCAATGGGCTATCCCCGGTAGTATCCATAGGAAAGTCAGGACTTACACCTTCGGTTATTAAATCTATAGATGATTATCTTACTGCCAATGAGATTTTGAAGTGCAATATCCTTGAAGGCGCCAAGTTGGACGCAAAGGAAACATGCAACGCCGTAGCTCAGGAGCTGGGGGCGGAATTTGTGCAAGCCATCGGCAGAAGATTTGTTCTATACAGACAGGCCAAGGATCCGGAGAAGAGAAAGATCGAACTCTAGATTTCCTTAAGCTGCCTTATCTCATTTCCTTTAGCCGGTTATTATGTATGGATTGATGGCACCGGCTACTGCGTTGGCAGGCATGGTCTGGAGATAAATTCTGCCGGGACCGGTGACTACCGTATTGAACAGACCTTCGCCTCCCAGCAGAGCGTTTTTAACTCCGCCTACGGACTGAATGTCGATGCTGCAGGATGCATCCATCAAAGCGATGTATCCCGTATCAACCAGCATGCTTTGTCCCGGGCCCAGAGTGTACTCAACTGTATAGCCGTCAATTTCTATAAATGCAATTCCATGTCCGGAAAGCTTCTGCATAATGAAGCCCTCACCACCAAAGAGACCTGCTCCGAACTTCTTTTGGAAGAAAACGGAAAGCTGTACTGTGGATTCGCTGGCCAGGAAGCCACCTTTTTGAACCACGTATTCCTGCTCCGGGGAAACTTCCAGGGCTCTTATGGAGCCGGGGAAGGATGAAGCAAAGGCGATCTGTCCAGGGCCTCCCTGGGCAGTATATTTATTCTGGAACATAGACTCTCCACTGAACATACGTCCCATCATTTTTCCGAAACCGCCGGTACCTTGAGTCTCCATAAGCATATTAGGTGACATCCAACTCATGGCGCCTTTTTCTGTAATTAGAGTTTCGTTTGGTTCAACGTCACAAATAACTACGGGAAGGGGTTCGCCTACGATCTGATATTTCATGTCTGTACCTCCATCTATACTAAGTGCAATAAAATATTTCTGGCTTAATAATAATAAAAAACAAGTCAACTGTAAAGAAAGTAATTTTCTCTAATCTCTAAACATAATCACAATGGCAAAGACCATTACTGCTATTAAAACAATATTTAGGATTGCCGCTGGAATCGATATTGCAAAAGCGATTCCAAGGACAGCACCTATGGAGCCAAATATTACAGAGGCTAGTACCATCTTCCTTTGGTAATTATCTCGCCTAAGAACTTCAATTCCCCCGGCTAAAGGAGACAGAGCTCCCAGAACCAAAACCAGGGTAAGGGTGGTAAGGGG
>JAGAXF010000016.1 GCA_017941085.1 Bacillota bacterium | reverse complement strand
CGACAGTGTGCTGTACAAAAAAATCGATCTGGACAACATCGGCGTCGGCGGCCATTCTCAGGGTGGCCCGGCTGTATTCAACATGGCAACGGTTCAGCCGCACGCCGACATGATCAAAACGGTGTACGCGGTTAGCGCAACGTCATCGTATCATACCAAGGTGTTTGGGGACGGCTGGGAATATGATATCTCGAAAGTAAACGTTCCGACGCTGTTGACTGCGGGGACGCAAACCTTTGACGCCGGAACTGCAACCTCTGCCGAGCAGGAGTCGGACGAGAAGGCGGGGATCATGCAGGGCATTTGCCCTTTGTGGAGTCTGGAAGAAAACTTCGGCCTACTGCCGGACGTTGATAAGGTTTATGTACGCAAAACGAATGTAGACCACGGCGATTCCCATTTGCAATTCGACGCCTATATGACCGCCTGGTTCCGCTTCTATCTGATGAACGATATGAAAAAGCAAACTATAATACCAATCATTGCATTAATGGCCCTTCTGAGTGTTGGACTTGTGGTAATGGGTTCCATGCAAGCAAAGGCCAAAGAGACCACAGAAAAACTGCCCCTGTTGGAAACAAGCATATTAAAAGTTGGTCAAGCTGATGTGATAATCCTTACGGAAGGAAAAGAGGCATTGGTAATTGACGCAGGTGAAGAAGAGGATGGAGTTGAACTTGTGGAGACTTTGACAGAGAAAGGAATCACACAGGTCGAGACTCTGATAATAACTCACTATGACAAGGATCACGTTGGTGGTGCAGATGTGCTTCTGGAACAGATGCCGGTCAAAAAAATAATTATGCCGGACTACGTTGGAGCCAGTACAGAATACACTGACTTTATGGCAACCTTGGAAAAGAAAACAAAAGAATCGGAAATATCCGTATCCAGGCTTACCGAAGACATGACATTGGAATTCGGCACTTCGACAGTTTTGATCGAGTCTCCGTCATCCTACGAAATCCCGGAAGGGAATGTAGAGTACGATAACGATTTCTCTCTGATTACGGCGGTGACGCACGGATCCAACGTGCTGCTCTTTATGGGAGATGCCGAGAAAAAACTCACTCGGGAATGGTTGGACAAGGGCTCAGCAGTGGACTGCGATTTCATCAAGATGCCGCACCATGGCGTATATAGCAGCTCCCTCTTGGAACTACTGGACGCAACCAAACCTGAATACGCAGCTATCTGTACTTCCGACAAGAATCCCGCAGAAGAAAAAACTTTGGAGCTTCTTCGCAGTATGGGTGCAACTTATATGGAAACCAAGAATGGAGACATAACAATTACAAGCGACGGAATCGATGTAAAGGTGGTTCAGTAAGGAAGTCAGGAAAGGAGTTCAGCCATGGCACAAGCGGTGTTTAACAGATATGAAAAAAAATATTTAATGTCTCAGCCAATATATACGGCGCTCCGAAAAAGGCTTTCCAAGTATATGACGGAAGACGAATATGGCAAACATACCATTTGCAATATATATTACGACACACCGGACAATCTTTTGATCAGGCGATCCATAGAGAAGCCGGTTTACAAGGAGAAGCTTAGGCTGAGAAGTTACGGAATTCCAACGTTGGATACCAAAGTCTTCCTGGAGATGAAGAAGAAATATAACAAGGTAGTTAACAAGAGAAGGATCCAATTAACTCTTAGAGAAGCCTACGACTATGTCGAACAAGGAATCCGTCCCAAGGAGGACAGTCAGATACTTAGAGAGATGGACTTCTTTCTGGATAGATACACCTTGGAGCGCGGTCTCTATCTGGCCTACGACAGGGTCGCTCTCTTTGGAAACGAGGACAAAAACTTCAGAGTTACCTTCGATATGAATATCCGAAGCAGAAAAGAATATATGGGTTTGGAGGATGGCGACTTCGGAAACCTGCTCATCCCCCAGGGCTATTATCTAATGGAGAGCAAAGTCATGGGTAGCACACCCCTTTGGTTCACCAAGATACTTTCGGAGCTTCAGATATTCCCCGCTTCGTTTTCAAAATACGGGAATTTCTACAAGAAGGATTTTGGAGCATTTGATTTTGACAATATGATGGTTCATAGAGAGGAAAACTGGAATACTAGGAGGAACGAGGTATGTTAGAGAGTGTTTTTAACGCAGGTACGTTTTCAATATTAAGCGTATGTATGGCATTGGGAGCAGCATTGCTCTTGGGCCTGGTTATCGCCATGGCATTTAAGTTCACCGACACCTCAGGAAGTAACCTGGCCATGATACTGGTGGTACTCCCGGTTTTGGTTGCAGCAGTAATCATGATTGTAAACGGAAGTCTGGGAACATCGGTGGCTGTGCTTGGGGCCTTTGGGCTGGTTAGATTTAGAAGTGCACCGGGAAGCGCCAAAGAAATAGCATATATTTTCTTTAGCATGGCAGTTGGCCTTGCCCTCGGTATGGGATACATTTCCCTGAGCTTCATGATTACTGCTTTGGTGTTGGCGGTCCTCGTGTTCCTGGAGAAAATAGGCTTCAGTGACAACGGTTCCAGCGAGAGAGATTTAAAGGTTACCATCCCCGAGGATTTAAGCTACAACGGAATCTTTGATGACCTATTCCTTCAGTACACCAGCAAATCCAATCTCCGCAGGGTAAAGACAACCAA
Organism: Bacillota bacterium; assembly: GCA_017941085.1. GTDB lineage: Bacteria > Bacillota > Clostridia > Peptostreptococcales > Anaerovoracaceae > Eubacterium_B. The sequence continues at coordinate 50,457 of JAGAXF010000016.1, read as the reverse complement.
CATGGGAACCATGTATGAGTTGACTTATAGAGTCGTCATGCGTCAGCCGGAATTCGACAAAGAATTAATTGATGCAATAAGATGCAGAAACGGGAACCTTTCCATTTCCTTAGGCCTCGTGCAAAAAGAAAAGAACGAGCTGTAGATGCTTGCCAAGTTCAGAAATGAAGAAATCGTGGAATGGAGGTTAGCGCCTCTGAGCCGATAAGGTTCAGAGGCTTATTTACTTATTTATGAGAACGGGATGTAAAATCAAAGTAAGACCTTGACAAGTGATCTTTCGTTCACTACAATAGGTGAACTTCACTGTACATGATTAAAAAGTTATCATGACGCGCAAGGTGCTGATGCTTGAGCAGTTCCGGGACATACGTGCACGGGAATTGGCAACAAAGCACTTCCTCACAATAAAAAGGATGAGGCCATTGTGCAAATCGAGGTGTTCGTCAGGCACTTTATTGCGGTTTACGGAGTGAAGCAATGATGTTTGATCTATAGAACAACAACAGCGAATATAGCGAAATAGTACCAAGGTAAATTAAACAGCTTGTATGTGTTTTTCTCTTCTATCATGGTTATTACCTCCATTAGATTCTTGCGACGCCGGATGCCTTGGCGGCTTCGGCTACTGCCTTTGCAACTGCAGGTCCTACGCGTTTATCAAAAGCGGCAGGGATTATATAATCTGCAGAAAGCTCTTCTTCAGAAACTAGGTCTGCTAAAGCCTTAGCGGCAGCCATCTTCATTTCCTCATTAATATCCGAGGCTCTTACATCGAATGTTCCGCGGAAGATTCCGGGGAATGCCAGTACGTTGTTAATCTGATTGGGGTAGTCGCTTCTTCCTGTTGCGATAACTGCTGCGCCACCGGCTTTTGCATCGTCAGGAAAAATCTCCGGAGTCGGGTTCGCGCAGGCAAAGATGATTGCATCCTTAGCCATGGTCTTAACCATTTCGGTTGTAAGAGTACCAGGAGCGGATACTCCGATAAATACGTCAGCTCCCTTAATAGCATCTGCAAGAGTTCCGGTTTCTTTCTGAAGGTTTGTTTCCTTAGCCATCTCTTCCTTGATCCAATTGAGGCCATCGCGACCTTCGTAGATAACGCCTGTGCGGTCTGTCATTATGATGTTCTTAAAGCCTGCGGATAAAAGAAGCTTAACGATTGCGATTGCTGCCGCGCCTGCGCCGGATGTAACGATCTTCACATCTTCCTTCTTCTTTCCGACAACCTTAAGAGCATTCATGAGACCTGCCAGGGTAATGACAGCGGTTCCGTGCTGGTCGTCATGGAAGATTGGAATGTCGCATTTTTCTTTAAGTTTTCTTTCGATTTCAAAGCAACGAGGTGCAGCGATGTCTTCCAGGTTGATTCCGCCGAAGCTTCCGGAAATGTTGTAAACTGACTGAACGAATTCATCAACATCCTTGGTCTTCACGCAGAGAGGAATAGCATCTACATCGCCGAAGGCTTTGAAGAGGACGCATTTTCCTTCCATAACAGGCATACCTGCTTCAGGTCCGATATCGCCTAGACCCAGAACTGCACTACCGTCTGTGATTACGGCGCACAGATTGTGACGCCTTGTTAGATCGTAGGACTTATTAATGTCCTTCTGAATCTCAAGGCATGGCTGTGCAACACCCGGAGTATAAGCAAGACTGAGATCTTCTTTGCTCTCTACCGGGACAGTTGCTACTACTTCGATTTTTCCCTTCCACTCCCCATGAAGTCTTAGGGATTCCTTTGCATAGTCCATAAATCGTTCCTCCTATAGATTCCTATACATCTCATATATCTATTTACAAACAACTAATAACTAAATAATTGATACCTTGGACATTATGAGTGATGAACAGCCACTTTATTTTCCGAATCTTGCTCTCATCAAAGGCTTGATGCCTCCTGCCTCCAAAAAAAATGCATATTGCATATTGTATACGATATGCAATTATGCTATCATCGTTTTTAGAATATTGCAACAATTCTCTTTGATAATCATTGCAAAATAGGTTTGTGTTTTTTAAAATGATACGGGATAACAGCGATTTTTGATAAAAACATACATATTTAGTGTATTAGAGCATAGGGAGATACTATGGAAAGATTAGAAATATTACCCATCAGAATTCGAATAGCCTCAATTATAAGGAAGGCAATTTATCTGGGTGAATATAAGAGCAATGACAAAATAAATTTAAGCGAGATTGCAGAACGCCTCAATGTCAGCAGAACACCGGTCAGGGAAGCGCTGCAGGAATTGGAATCCGAAGGCTTGGTTACCCTGGCCATGAATAAAAGCGCAACTGTCAGCAATATAGATAAGAAATTCATCCAGAACATCCTGGAGATTCGCGTTCTTTTGGAATCAAAAGCTGCCGAAAAGGCGGCAGTAAATGGAATGGAAACGGAGGAGTTGCTTAGCAGGCTGTATCGTTTTCGCGATCTTTTGGCAGAGGGAAAAGATTTAGACAATAACGAATATCTCTATCTTAATCAGGATATTCATTCCGCAATCTGGAAGGCGGCGGACAATACGCAAATAGAGTCGATATTGATGCGTCAGTGGAGTGGCCCGAACCATGTGGGCGACTTTATTTCCAGACAAAGACATTACGAGGAGTCAACCAAGGAACACATCGAAGTCCTGGAACAGATCAAAGTCGGCAATCCGGCAAAAGCTGCTAAGGCTATGGAGAAGCATATTAGCCGCAGCATGAAAAATATACTTGCCCTCTACGATGAGTAAAGGATACTTCACGTTTTCTATATAGAGATATTAGAGATTACTAGTATACAGCTCTCATCATCAATATTGAAGTTCGAAGGGAGAGAATAAAAATGAAATTCAAATCTACCGTTATATTAATCACGCTTTTAGCACTTACTTTATGCATCTTAGGCGGTTGCTCTAAAAATGAGAATACGAACGGAAAAGCAGCATTTGATGAATATGTGGCCTTTAATAGTCTTGAGAGATTAGAGAAAGATGGCGTGAACTATAAAAAGGAGTATTACGCTATTGAGGATGGCAAGCAGGTGCTTATATTTACGGTGTATTGGGATTCCGGCAAACTGTATGCGGAATACGATGAGAGAACGACATTTTCGTATGATGGTAATCTCGCGTTCTATAGATTTCAAAGCGATGGAGAAACAAGCTATACTTCGCTCCTGCTTGGTTCGGAGGGTATTGATAAACTCGTCGTCGACGATGCTCTCCTCATACCGGAGGAAGAAACACTGATCGAGACAACATATAACAAGCAGTTTATCGCTGTCACGGAGATTTCTGCAAAAGAGTACGTTGTAAGTGAGATGGAAGGATACGTCGGTGATGAGATAGAATATGAAGAAGGAATGCGCATCCGCTACAGATATATATTTGATAAGGATACCAAGGAATTACTGCAAATAGATTCCACCTTGCTTCTTCCTGATGATTCTACCCGGGACCTTGGCGCTATAAAGTATTCTTATAATGTGGAGTTCCAGGATCCCTTTGAAAGGGAAGAGAATAAGGAGTACGTAGCTGCTGCTAAAGACCAGACTCTGAGTAGAACAATCAAAGTCACATATGGTCCTGGTACTGATGATGAACAAACTATGGAATATACCATTCCGAAGGAATACCCATTTTACATATTTACAGACAACTATGTTTCTGAAATATATTTAGATAAAGATTGTACTGAATTATTTGATGTGTCAGGTGATGCAGGCGAAGATCTGGAGTTGTTCGTTCCGCTGGATTGATTAATATGTACTGCTAGATTAACAACTTCTAGGTTGTAGAGGTAATGCATGGCATCAACAAATTGGGACGGGGATTCTCGAAAGCGAAAAGGCACCATATTCATTCTTTGACTTTGATAACACATCCTTGCACTTCCGCCTGTTTAGTCTTGTGGGCATCTTTGTAATAGGATATATCTTATCTTGGATACTGATTCGCCTAAACATGAAGCTATCTTGGATCTGGTTTCACGATATAAAAAGGGCTAAGAAAAGGGGGTAGGTTATGTTTACTTGGAGACATTTGCTGTGGCTTGTGATATGCGCAGGCATGGTTTTTATGATTGTGAGATATTACAATAAGAAGGGTCCCGGCCTCAGCAAAGTGTTGACCTCTGCGCTGGTTGTTGCAGTAGCATCTGAGATAACAAAGGTTATGGGAGTCATAGAGCTTGTTCCCTCGAGCAGTGGAGAGCTTTTGCGGCCTTATCTTCCGCTAAATCATTTGCCTCTGCATTTCTGCTCGATACAGGTTGTGCTTATCGCTGTGGCAAAGTTAACCGGGAATGCGAAGAGACGAGAGACTTTGTTGGCCTTTATGGCACCGACCTGCGTATTAGGTGGATCCTTTGCGCTCCTCATGCCCTCTATATTCACAACTACCATATCCGTAGAGCAGGCATTTACAAGCCCCATGTCATACCAGTTCTTTATCTATCATTCCATGATAATCGCGCTGGGACTGATTATAACTCTTTCGGGTGAAATAGACTGGAGCATGAAGCATTTTAGAAATACCACATTGGTCGTATTTCTGCTCGCCTTCGCATCCATATATTTGAATTCCATGTTTGCAAGTCCTACATATGTAGATGGGAAACTGGTCAGTGTAGATTTTTGGACGAATTTCTTTTTTACGTATCAGAACCCTCTGGGGATTAAGATAACTGAACTATGGCAGTGGTATCTGTACCTGGTGATTATAGCACTGCTTGCGACGCTATTACTTTACATCTTCTATCTGCTGCTTATCAGAAGAAAAAGCGTTGATGACACTAGGGAAGAATAACTGTTAAAAATTATGAGAAGTCTGATATTGAAGATGATATACACTGGAATACTGTAGAAACTGAATGGGCACTTTGGGATGCGCCGTGGGAAATGGAAAATTTGTACTCTTTTTCCAACATTGTCAATAGAGGCGGGCCAGAGAGATTGAAAGAAACCAAAAGCTATGGTATGATGACCTTAGTTAACAATTGATACAAATTTGCAGGAGGTAAAGAGGAGTGAGAATCAGGTAAAAGGAAACTCGTTATAGCTATAATCAAAAGCTTATCTTTTCGTGTTTCCGATTACCTGTGCAGACCCCGCCTCCGTTTTTATTTCAAGCAATTATTGTTTGCTGCGGAGGTTATTACCGATTTGCATAATTGCAAATCTAAGGACCAAAGGGATTGGAACGCATAGGCCGCTTCGGAAAGGGAGCGGCTTTTGATTTGTGCAGCGCCAAAAGGATGGTGATTTGATTATGCAGATAAGGAATCTAAAGCTTACGCATCACAGGGACTATAGAGTTTTGATAGATAACCTCTCTTTTGCGGTTAATCCCGGAGATAAAATCGTTATTATCGGTGAAGAGGGTGAAGGAAAGTCGACAATTCTTAAATGGATTTACGATCCGAGGCTGATAGAGGATTACGCAGAGGCTCTGGGAGATAGAATAATCCAGGGAGATAAAATTGGATATCTCCCCCAGGAACTGCCGCAGGAAGAGCTTGAAGAAACGGTATATGAATTTATGTGCAGAGAACCGGGCTTTCAGGAAATGAATCCCGGGGAATTAAGCGCCCTTACGAAAACACTGGGACTGCCCTTGGATTTTCTGTTTGAGAATCGGAAGATGAAGACGCTATCTGGCGGGGAAAAGATAAAGGTGCAGTTTGCAAGAATACTTTCAGCTAGGCCCACGGTTTTGCTCTTGGATGAACCCTCCAACGACATTGACATAGAAACATTGGAGTGGCTGGAAGAGTATATCGTAAAGAGCAAGGAGGGAGTCCTCTTTGTTTCCCATGATGAGACTTTGATTGAGAGGACAGCCAATCGGGTGATTCACATAGAGCAGCTTAGTCACAAGACCCTGCCAAGGCACACAGTAGCCAATATGCGCTATAGGGAATATGTGGAGAAGAGGTTGCACGGGTTTGAGCTGCAGGAATCCCAGGCGAAAATGGAGCGCCGGCATCAAAGGATTGCGGAGGAGAAATGGCGCAAGATTTATCAAAGAGTAGAGCACGAACAAAATGTGATATCCAGGGGAGATCCCTCCACCGGGCGTCTTCTCAAGAAAAAGATGCATTCGGTAAAGGCCCAGGGGAAGAGGCTGGAAAAGCAGCGGCAGGCGATGACGGAAGAACCTCAGTATGAGAGAGAAATCAATCTGGCCTTTGATTATGTCCCCGACATTCATTCGGGGAAGGAGGTTATTAATCTGAAGCTCCCTTTGCTGCTTAAGCCAAGTGCAGCCGATGCAGACTGCGGAAGGGTGCTGGCTAAGGGAATCGATCTTCAGGTATATGGAAGAGACAAGATTTGCATAACCGGGAGAAACGGTGCAGGGAAGACAACGCTACTTAAGGAGATAAAAAAGGAGATTTCCTGCCGGAAGGGTATCAGCTACACGTATATGCCACAGAATTACGAAGAGCTGTTGGACCTTGAAAAAACACCTCTTGAATTTCTGGAGCGCGATGGAAGCAAGGAAGAGCGAGTCCTCATAAATAACAGGTTGGCATCTCTCAGGTTTACTCCTGATGATATGAAGAGAAAAATCAAAGAACTCTCCGGCGGTCAGAAGGGTAAACTGATACTCCTATCGCTAACTCTTTCCGGAGCGGATGTTTTGATTCTCGATGAACCTACAAGAAACTTCTCGCCTCTGTCGGGTCCGGTGATAAGAAAGATGTTGGCGGAATTTGGTGGAGCCATAATAAGCGTCTCGCATGACAGAAAATATATAGACGAGGTTGCTAATAAAGTGTACAAATTGGAAGAGGGAGGATTGAGACAGGTTGACCAGCCTTTTTTATGTGATTAAGTCACGGTCTTTTTTCTTTCATTATAATAGCATTCTCATAAATCAAAGTGTGCCCGGATAAGTTTAAAAAAATAAAGAAATGAGGTGCCATCATGGGAAAGGAAAAAAGAAAAACTGTAATCATAGGCGGAGTTGCAGGCGGTGCCAGCTGTGCTGCTAGGCTAAGGAGACTGGATGGGGAAAGAGAAATAATAATCATGGAACGGGGAGACTATATTTCTTATGCCAACTGCGGTCTTCCTTATCACGTGGGTGATGTGATTCAAAACAGAGATGCTCTTCTTCTTATGACTCCAGAACTGATGGACGGTCGTTTTAAGATTGACGTAAGAGTGAAAAACGAAGTGCTCTCCATCGACAGAGCTACCAAGACCATCAAAGTCAAAAACCTAAATGATGGCACGGAGTACCAGGAGTCCTATGATGATCTGGTTATAGCCACCGGATCTTCACCCTTGAGACCTCCCATTCCGGGGATTGAGTCTCCTAGGATTCGCACACTTTGGACGGTCCCGGATACAGACGAACTGAGAAGGATGGTTCTTTCGGAGGGAGCAAAGAGCGCTGCGGTAATCGGCGGCGGATTCATCGGCCTGGAGATGGCCGAGAATCTCCATCACGCAGGACTAAAAGTCTCCATAATCGAAGCTCTGGATCAGGTGATGGCACCTCTAGACATGGAAATGGCCAATTTGCTTCACGAGAACATCAGAGATAACGGTGTTGAACTTCTCTTAAATGACGGCGTTGATTCATTTGATGACAATGGAAGGGAAGTTACGGTCAATCTAAAAAGCGGAGATAAGGTTACGGCGGACCTGGTTATTCTATCCATAGGAGTTAGGCCTAACAGCCAGATTGCAAAGGATGCCGGCCTCAGTCTAAATGAAAGAGGCGGAATCCTGGTGGATGACCACATGCGGACAGAGGACCCTGCCATATATGCAGTGGGAGATGCCGTGGAGGTCGAGGACTTTATCTTCAAAGATAGAACCATGATTCCTCTTGCAGGTCCGGCCAACAAACAGGGAAGAATCGCCGCAGACAATCTGGCGGGAAGAGACAGTGTATACAAGGGAACACAAGGCTCCTCCGTGGCAAAGGTATTTGACCTTACTGCAGCTTCCACAGGAGCCAACGAAAAAACACTGAAGAGACGTGGCCTGGAAAAAGAAAAGGATTATAAAAGTCTAATCATTACTCAGAATTCTCATGCGGGATACTATCCCGGGGCTCTTCCCCTAACGATGAAAGTTCTCTTTAGTCCTGATGGTACTAAGATTTTCGGAGCTCAGATTGTGGGCTGGGATGGAGTAGATAAGAGAATAGATACTTTGGGGACAGCCATAAGGTTGGGGGCTTCTGTCCATGACCTTAAGGAATTGGAACTTGCCTACGCTCCTCCCTATTCTTCGGCAAAGGACCCGGTGAACATGGCAGGATTTGTTGCGGAAAACATTATGACGGGTTTGGTTGAGATTGCAGACTGGGACGAACTGGATAGGGACCCGGAAACTATTATTGTGGATGTAAGAGATGAAGAAGAAGTGATGGCATACGAGGTTCCGGAGGCAATCAATATTCCTCTGGAGACTTTGAGGGACAGAATCGGGGAACTTGACCCGAAGAAAAAATATAATATTATGTGCGCTATCGGCGTTAGGGCATATAACGGTGCAAGAATTCTAAAGCAGCATGGGTTTGAAAATGTAAAAGTATATCCCGGAGGCGCAAGGTTCTACGAAGCTAATCACCCGGAGGCATCTAGCCCTGGCAGAGAGCCAGGAGGTGGCAGCACTAACGGGGCAAGCGGCAGCGGATCGGGAGGCGGCGAGTCCGCCTTAGTCCAAGGAATCACAAGAATAAGATTGAACTGCAGCGGTCTTCAGTGCCCGGGCCCCATCATGGAAGTTTTTAAGTCCATGAAGGACATGAACCAAGGAGATATGGTGGAGGTTACAGCTTCTGACCCGGGATTTGCCAAGGACATAGTTTCCTGGTGCAAGAGAACAGACAATACCCTTATTTCAAATGAGGCTAGGAATGGAGAGTTCGTTGCTGTTATAATGAAAGGAACCGGACAGATCGCCGATTCTCAAGGAACTCTCAGGGAACCTGCTCTAAATCTTCCTCAAGGACCAAAAGGAAAAACAATAATTGTCTTTGATGGTGATATGGACAAGGTCCTTGCCAGTTTCGTAATTGCAAATGGCGCTTTGGCCATGGGTAGGCCTGTTACCATGTTTTTCACCTTCTGGGGGCTGACGGCTTTGAGAAGGGATCAAAAGGTAAGCATTAGGAAGTCCTTTATGGAAAAAATGTTTGGAGTCATGCTTCCTAGAGGAACCGGTAAACTGAAGCTTTCCAAAATGAATATGGCGGGAATGGGAACTGCCATGATGAAGTCCATTATGAAGGATAAGAATGTTGACTCTCTGGAAACTATGATGAAGAAGGCCATGGAAAACGGAGTGAAGATAATCGCTTGCTCTATGAGTATGGACGTCATGGGGATTCATCCAGAGGAGTTAATAGACGGCGTGGAAATCGGCGGAGTGGGTACATACTTAGGAGACGCCGAAGAATCAGATGTAAATCTATTCATTTAGATACTTAAATAATGAGGATGCAAAATGAGCAATACAGGTTTCGAAACAAAAGTGCCTTTCTGGAACAATCTCACTAAGGGTGAGAAGGACATTGTCAAGAGATTTGCTCATACCAGGAGCTATGAGGCGGGAAGTGTAATCCACTCCAAGGAGCAAGAATGTCTCGGACTTATCCAGGTGATTTCCGGAAAAGTGCGAGCCTTCATGCTCTCTGAAGAAGGAAGAGAAATCACTCTCTATGAAATGAAAGAGGACGACATAGATCTTCTTTCCGCTTCATGTGTGGTTAGCCAGATAACCTTCGAAACTCAGCTCGTTGCAGATACTGACTGCGAGGTTTTGATAATCCCTGCAGTTTGTATGGCAGAATTAAAAGAAAAGAACCTAGCGGTGCGCTGCTTTATATTCGAGAAGCTGGGGGAACGTTTTTCCGACGCAATGCACGTGATGCAGGACATACTCTTTGTTAAATTGGACAGAAGAATTGCTCAATACGTTCTTTCCCAAGCAAAGGGCGACTCCATCAAAACCACCCACGAAGAAATAGCTGCTAAGATCAATTCCTCCAGGGAAGTTGTTTCCCGCATGCTAAAAGAAATGGAGAAGGAGGGAATAATCAAGTTAGGCCGCGGCCAGATAGACATCAAAGACCGAAAGAAGCTGATGGGGATATAAATGAAGGGCGAGTCATTTAAGCCCCGCCCGCCGGCCTGCCGGAGCACTGGAGCACCGAAGCGCCCCGACGCATGAACTATTATTTGCTCTTTTTGAAGCAGAGGAACCAGTCTAAGCAGTATTGCTCGTCAGATTGATTCTCCATACGCTCCTTTGCCACACCGCAGGAGCCTGCTGTTGGTACGATTACATCATCTCCCGGTCTCCAATCTGCAGGAGTTGCGCAGGCATCAGAGTCTGCCTTCTGAAGAGCGATGATGATTCTTTTGATTTCATCAAAATTCCTTCCTGTGGAAAGGGGATAGTAGAGAATTGTTCTTATCTTTCCCTTTGGATCGATTATGAATACTGCTCTCACAGCCTGAGTATTGGATGCTCCCGGTTGAATCATTCCATATTTATTGGCAACTTCCATTCTAATGTCTTCGATAAGGGGGAACTTGACTTCTATATTCTTCATTCCGTTCCACTCTATATCCTGAATCTTTCTAAGCCATGCGATGTGGGAGTAGAGGGAGTCAACGGATAGACCGATTAGCTCTGTGTTAAGCTCTTTGAATTCGTCCATCATTCTTCCAAAGGTCATAAACTCAGTAGTACATACGGGAGTAAAGTCGGCTGGATGTGAGAATAGAATTACCCATTTGCCTTTGTAATCCTGAGGAAAGTGAATTTCTCCCTGAGTTGTAACTGCATCAAATGCTGGTGCGTCTTCGCCGATTAGCGGCATTGTATAAGTTTTATTATCTTCCATTTTTTTTCTCCTTTAATTATATTTAATTGACTATGCCATTCTGGCCTTGCTTGTATTAGTATTATATTGTACAATACTAAATAAATCTTGAAGAATATAACATAAAATTAGGATAATATTCTATAAAAGGAGAAAAGATGCAAGAGATATATTTTCAGGAAGGGAAGCTCCCAATCTATACCTGCAGGGAATGTCTAAAAAATCATGACGTGCACAGCGAAATAACTCATCTTCATCAGGATGTGGAAATCGTGTCAGTGCTTTCAGGAAATCTAAGCTGCCAAACCGGAGCATCTGAGTTTGAACTTAAGAAGGGTGACATTTGCTTCATAAACAGAAAACAGATTCATGCCCTAAGGCCTCTTGAGAATGACCGCAGTCGCCACAGAGTGCTGGTTATTGGAACCAAGCTTCTTACTCAGATACCTGCAGTTTACGAGAAATATATAAGAGATTTGATTGAAGACGTGAGATTTAGCCATGTGCGTTTCCGTGGTAGGAACAGTCATGCAGGGGAGATAAATGCTTTGATGGATAGAATAGAGGTTTTGACTAAGGAAGAAAGCTCCGGATATGAGCTTGAGCTTCTTTCAATTCTATACAGAATACTTTGGCTGCTTCATGAGGCATATATTGGAGAGGGGAACATGGACCCTGTTGACGGAAATTTAATCACCGTGGAAAAGATGACGGAATATATATATGAAAACTATGGGGAGCCACTAACCCTGGATGACATAGCAAAGGCAGGAAACGTCAGCAGAAGCCAGTGTTCCAAACTATTTAAGGAATACACCAAAATGTCACCGGTGGCCCTACTTAATCATCATAGGCTGGAGAAGAGCTGTGATTTTCTAAGAAGTACATCCAAAAGTGTGGCGGAAATCGCTGCAGAATGCGGCTATTCCGATCAAAGCTATTTCAGCAGGGCCTTCCAGAAGCAATACGGAACCACGCCTCTTGAGTACAGAAAGGCGGGGCTGTCAGGACTAAAAGCTGGATAGAGATTCCGGATATAGTGAGGCCTAAGCTCGATAGTGACTTTAAGAAAAGCTTTACTGGTGAGCAGGGGTACTTGAGCTTAAGGTAAGCAATGTCAATGGTTAGAACGAATGCAAGTGTTTTATGGGTCACCAAAGGCAGGGCAGAGTGAGAAATCGCTCTGCTCTTTGATTTTACTGGATTTTCAACTGCCCGCAGGCTTTTATAAAAAACAGTTGATATATCACGATTCCGTGATACAATATAAGTAACTATAAGATAGGGAGGTTTTATCTATGCCGGTATTGTCTAGGTTCTACGGGATTGTTATTCGCATGTATTTCCAGCAGGCAGAGCATAATCCGCCACACATCCATGCGCTTTATGGCGAAGATATGGCTGCAATTGATATTCAGACAGGCGAGGTGTTGGAAGGGCATCTGCCGCCCAAAGCGCTCGCCATGGTACGGGAATGGGTAGCAATCCACAAAGCTGATCTTATGTATATGTGGGAGACGCAGGAGTTCAAAAGTGTTTCGCCACTTGAGTAAGGAGTTGATACTATGTTCCATAAGGTGAAAGCGGTCAACGCTCTGCCGGAGTTTCGTTTGAGCGTCCAGTTTGCGGAGGGCGTGACCAAAATATATGATGTAAAGCCACTATTTTCAAAATGGGCACCTTTCAAAGCGTTTGAGAAAGCACCAGAGTTGTTTTCTAGCGTGGAGGTCGATGTTGGCGGCTACGGGATTGTCTGGAATGATGATCTTGACTTGTCCTGCGATGAGTTGTTTGCTAACGGTGAACTGGTAAAGACACCTTTTGACGGGCTCATGGCATTTACCGATGCCACGGAACTTTGGGGGCTGAATGAAAGCACGCTTCGTAAGGCGATTACCTATGGCAAACTTGTCAACGGCGTGGATGCATGCAAATATGGCAAGCAGTGGGTTATCTCAACTGAAGCCATGAGGAGAGAATATGGGCAGCCACAAAAAGACTCTTTGAAAAAAACTCTTCTATAACGAGTTCTCCATGGGTCACCATCAAGCCCGTAATCTTATTGATTGCAGGCTTTTTCTATGGATGCGTTTGGGTGTTTTTTCACTTGGTGCGGATTTGCATTTGTGGCAGAGTCCGCTACGCTCCTTTGAGGAATCCTTCATAAATGCGCAGACATCCTCCGGAGGATAGCCGAGAAAAAAACCCGATTTCATGGGGGAATTCCGACTCTGAGCAAATATTCCTCGCAAGCTGAGCGATACATTTATTTACATTGTCCATATAATACCCTTTTCTCCTAAGAGTCTCCGCAGCATCGGGATGCTCCAAGTCCCTAAGAAGGTATTATTTTTATAGGCTTTCAACATTACGCACAAACTGTTGATTTTGTGCGTTTTGTGCGCTATGCTATCATCGAAAAGCTCAAATAGGAGACTGCGGCATGAAGGATCGTGCAGGGAGCAGTGCAAAACCAAGTCGTGTTCTAAAAACAACGAGGAGGATATCCAAATGGCGGATGATAAAATATATAGCGAAGAAGAACTATTAGAAAAAGTTGAGCAGGCGGCAGCAAAGGGAGCCGGCAAGGGTAGAGTGATGAGCGGAATACTCTCTTCCATACCGACGCTTGTAATACTGGCAATCATTGCATTTTTGGTCATTCCAAAGATCTTTGCCTTAAACGATGGACTTAAGGGTTTCTTCAAAACTGATGAACCGGTGGAGGGTCACGACATGACCCTTGAAAATTATGGAATACTCGGCTACGAGGCGGCTGATTTTGAAGAAGCTATATTGGGGGACAGCCAGAAAACAAAGAAGCTAGAGGTATACGAGCAAGAGGTGTCGGATGCAGCTACTACCACAGATACAGGTCTTTTCAATCTAAGTGTCTTTACCAAAAACCAGGTTATTACGTATTATGGCACAGTGGTATATACGGTGGATTTATCCAGCTTAAGCAAGTCTGATATAAGCTATGACGAGGAAACGAAAATCGTGACATTAAAGATACCTCATGCACAGCAAGGAGAAATCAACATACCGGAGAACAAAATACAAGTTGGCGATACTACTAGAGGGTTGCTGGCGTTCGGTGAAATGAATTTTACTATGGAACAGCGAAATGAAGTTCAGGCTGGAGCGAGAGAAAAGATGCAAGAGAAACTTAATGAACAAAACGCCCAAGAAACAGCCGACAAATTTGCGAAACTGGTAGTTTGGGAAACCTATTCGCCAATCATTAAGGCAATAGGGAAGGATGTTTCTCTGGAGGTTGAATTTAGATAAAACTAGTACTTATTCTGCTGTTTATTTCAGCCTTTTTGCTTGTAATAGTGGCAACAAGAGGGCCATTAAAGTCCTTTCTGATTTCGGTCATAAAACACCAGGAACGTTAGTTCACATTATGCAAAGTTTTTCTTGAAATCAAAGTAAAAAAGGGTTATACTAGACTACACGATTATGACTAATATTGGTAATAGTCGGACCGCAAGGTCCGGTTCATTACATAGATCGATCTATTCTAAGAAAGGAGGCTTCTAACAATGGACAAGTATGTAGCAGCAGAACTCGAAATTATTAAGTTTGATGCAGAGGATGTTATTACTACGTCATGCGCAAGCGCAGCTAGTGATGATGAATTATGCTTGGCAAATTAATACTATTTATTACTTTAGACTGTTAAAGGCTGTACGGATATTTGCCGTACAGCCTTTTAAGATAAAAGGGAAGAATAATCATTGAGAGTCATAAAACAAGGCGACAGTCGCGTCACCAAGATTATATATAAGAAGAATTTGAATCCGGAGGCACAATATCGGCTTTCGATTTTTACATATCTATATCAATCTCAAGGAAGGTATTTAATTCGAAATACCCTAACCTTTGAAATTGTGGAGCTTACAGCGCCAGAATGGAAAGCCCTTTCTTCTCTCAAGGAAAGCCCTGCAGGCTTGGCCTATTTAGAAGCAAACGGTTTAATTGAGCTTGCTAGATCGTATTACATTATTCCCGCTGAGGAAAGTGAACTTAAGCAGTACGAAAAGATTCTTTTCCTTTTAAAAACCATGGCAGGTTCCCCAAAAGGGATGGAGTCCTATGTAATCCTTCCAACAACCGGTTGCAACGCTAGATGCACATATTGTTTTGAAGAAGGAATAGCAACCAAGACTATGTCACCTAAAACGGTAGAACGGCTGGTAGATTTTATCTGCGAGACGAGATACAAAGAGAAATACAAACCCATCAAAATTCGCTGGTTTGGGGGTGAACCTCTCGCTGCAGCAGCAATCATCACTCGAATTTGTACATCCCTTTCTCAGCGAGATATTCCTTACCGTTCCACAATGGTTACAAATGGAACACTTCTTACTGCGGAGATGGCCAAGGAGGCCAAGGAACTTTGGCATCTTGAAAAAGTTCAGGTGTCATTAGACGGCGCAAGGGAAGACTATGAACTCCGCAAGAATTATGTCGCTCCCAATAAGCACAATTATGATGCAGCCATGAGAGCAATACATTTTTTTTCTGAGCAAGGAATACACGTGAATCTCCGCGTCAATGTGGATTTTGAGAATATAGGTCGTATTCCAGAGTTTTTCAAAGAGTTAAAGGCTGAATTTGGCTCTATGGAGAATATCGATACCTATTTAGCTCCTCTTTTTCAAGAGAAGGAGAAGGAAGAATCATTCATGAATCTGTATGGTGAGATTTTTCGCTTAACTGATTTACAAGACGAGATGAAAATCCCACGGACGACCAGAAGTCTACATGAAACACATTTTTTACGTACGAATATGTGCATGGCTGATGCCATGGGTCAAAGCATTGTAATTACCCCGGATGGTATATTCAATAACTGCGAACATCTTCCGGAAAAGCAAACCTGGGGTAATATTTTCGATGGAGTGACGGATCCGGAAACAGAGAAGAAGCTGTCCGCAAAGACCTCCATTGACCCAATCTGTGCCAAGTGCACCTTTCTTCCGGAATGCACTCCTTACTTTAAAACAGGATGTTCCGGATGGTTTTCTAAATGCTATGAGTATTATTGTTTGCGAACAGAATATAATTTAGGCAAGCTATTAAAAGGAGTGGACGTTGAATCCAATGGCGACGAAGAAATATAAAATAGCCGAACGTGTCATAGCGGTTACATCTATCTACGATAGAGTCCACAGTTTCTGCCGTGATTATGAGATCAACACCAATGCCCCGGCAGATTTCTCTGTGCAAACAACGCCTGAGGATATTATCCATGAACGCGAGAAGGTCCGTTCTGAATATACGCTAGAGGGGAAACCTGTACCGAGTTTTTCAGAAGAACTTCTTGAGGAGACTGCCGTCTACCGAAAAATTGCTGAAGAAATGGTGCGCTACAACACCTTTGTCTTTCACGGCTCTGCCGTTGCATTGGACGGAGAAGGTTACCTTTTTACAGCCAAGAGTGGCACAGGGAAATCCACCCATGTCCGCCTATGGTGCGAGCGCCTAGGAGATAGAGCCGTCATGGTGAATGACGACAAGCCCCTCCTTAGAGTGACAGACAGTGGCGTTATAGTCTATGGCTCTCCCTACAATGGAAAACACCGCCTGGGATCAAACATTTCGGTACCGTTAAAGGCTATAGGAATCCTGTCCAGGGGAGATAAGAATCAAGTCCAGCAAATTACCAAACGTCAGGCATATGCCATGCTGGTCCAACAAAGCTATCATCCTGTAAGCCCGGAGAAAATGAAAAAAACTTTGGAACTTCTGGATATCATGGCAGAAAAAGTGGCAATATATCAAATATGCTGCACCATGGAACCGGAGGCAGCAGAAATAGCATACCAAGCAATGAAATAATTATTACTGGAGGAATGCATATGAAGATTAACAGCGGATTTATTTCCCACCAGGATGGGGAAGAGCAGCTCTTGGTATCCACCGGCACTACGGTCTTTTCAGGTCTTGTTCGTAGCAATCCCACTGCAGGATTCATCATCAATTGCCTAATGGAAGAGACAACCCTAGAAGAAATAGTGGAAAAGATGAGAGCCAAATGGGATGTTTCACCGGAGGTTGCCATGAGTGATGTAGAAAAGGTTGTCAATGGCTTAAGGAGTATCGGTGCAATCGATGATTGATTCAACAATTGAAGAACATCTTGCAAAAACAGGAAAATTCATATATTCCAACAAGGGAGTGAGCATGCTGCCCTTGATTAGGCAAGGTAGGGATTTAATTAGGGTTGAACCTATTAAGGGAAAGCTAAAAAAATACGATGTTGTCCTTTACAAAAGAAGTGAGGGCCTATATGTCTTGCACCGCATTATAAAGGTTCGAGATTACGACTATGTAATATGCGGAGATAACTGCTGGACAAAGGAGTATGTAAATGACCAGCGAATTATTGGCGTACTCACCGCCGTGATCCGCGACGGAAAAGAGATTCCCGTAACCCATTGGATGTACCGTCTCTATGTACATCTTTGGTGCGACCTCTTTCCTGTGAGGGCCTTTATTTTGCATGGCATTAGCTGGATAAAACGATTGGTAAAAAAATGAACAATACGGCAAAATGGCTATATGCCGTTCCTGGGTCAAAAAAACGATATATTTTGGAACTTACAATTGTTCAGGCACTGCACGGTGCCAGCGGAGTGCTCTATGCGCTGCTCCTTCGTAATATAGTGGATACAGCAGTGGCAGGGGATTCCGGCGGCTTTTGGAGAGCAGTTTTTTTAACAGTTATCCTGGTTCTTTGTCAAATTGGTCTTAGGACTCTAATAAGATATCTTACGGAACTATCCAAATCCACCTTTGAGAATCTCTTCAAGGCTCGTCTTATGAGGAACATAATGCATCGGGACTTTGCCAGTGTCAGCGCGGTTCACTCAGGGGAATGGCTTAATCGCCTTACCAATGACACCACTGTTGTAACAGATGGTTATGTGGATATACTGCCGGGATTTGCAGGCATGGTAGTTAAGCTCATAAGCGCAATAGCCATGATGATTGCCTTGGATCCTATCTTTGCGGCAATCATAATACCCGGCGGAGTCTTAGTAATAATCTTAACCTACGTATTTCGTAGAGTTCTAAAACGCCTTCATAAGAATATGCAAGAAAAAGACGGCCTACTTAGGATATTTCTTCAGGAACGTATCGGCAGTCTTATGATGATTCGAAGCTACGCAGCAGAGGAACAGGTTCAGCAAGGTGCTGAAGAAAAAATGCAGATTCATAAGGCTGCCCGAATGAAGAGAAACCGATTCTCAAATATAAGCAATATTGGTTTTTCCTTGGCCCTTAATGGGATGTATGTCTTTGCAGTTTGCTACTGCGGATATGGCATCCTGATGGGAAGGATTACCTACGGAACGCTAACAGCAATAACACAGCTAGTATCTCAAATTCAGGCCCCCTTTACAAATTTAACAGGGTATCTTCCCAAATACTATGCTATGATGGCAAGTGCCGAAAGACTGATGGAGATTGAAAAGTTCCATCTGGATACAGAGGATAAGCCCTATTCAACAGAGGAAATCAAGAACTTCTATCATCGAGATCTTTTGTCCTTTGGTCTTAGAAATGCAGAATTCACATACCTTCCCTCTGTGGAACGGATGGAAGACTTATCAAAGGCCAATATGCCCATTGTACTTAAGGACATCAGCATTAAAATCAACAAAGGTGAATATGTGGCCTTTACCGGACACAGTGGAAGCGGCAAGTCCACAATCCTAAAGCTTATTATGAGCGTCTATCAACTAGATGGGGGAGACCGGTATTTTGTTGATGGAGCAGGGGAACATGAACTAACTGCCCAGTATCGCAGACTCTTTGCCTATGTACCCCAAGGAAATCAGCTTATGTCCGGAACAATCCGAGATATTATCTCCTTTGCTGATCCAACAGCAGGGCAGGATGATGAAAAACTGGACCGCGCTCTTTCTATAGCCTGTGCCAAGGAGTTTGTAGATGAACTGGAACAAGGCGTAGACACTGTTCTAGGAGAGCGAGGAACTGGACTTTCAGAAGGACAGATGCAAAGAATTGCCATTGCAAGAGCCATCTTTGCGGACTGTCCGGTGGTACTTCTTGATGAGGCAACCAGCGCCTTGGATGAAGGAACGGAAAGTAGGCTCCTTATTAATCTAAGGAGTTTAACGGACAAAACGGTGGTTATCGTAACCCACCGTCCGGCAGCCCTTAAGATTTGCGACCGCATCTTGGAATTTGACGGCCAGGGTATCACCGAGGTGAAAGGGGCTAAAAGATAGTTGAACAGATATGGAATTAAACAGACATGGAACTAAAGAGAGGGAAATAGTTTGGCAGAAAAAACACCGGAAGTAATGATAAAAGAATTATATGACAAGTATGCAGCGGTAATGATTGAGCTGGTGATTTGCGCCATCAAAGGCCAGGTGCCGGATCAGGAACTCTTGCGGGATGTGGACCTGACTGAGTTATACAAAGTCTGTAATAGACACAATTTAACCGCCTGTGCAGCCTACGCTCTCGAATCTGCCGGCATCTCAGCTCGAAAATTCTCCCAGGCTAAGGAAAAGGCAATTCGAAAGAATATCCTTATGGATTCAGAACGAAGGATTATTCTTCAGCACTTTGAGGAGCATAAAATCTGGTATTTACCCCTTAAAGGCGTTCTTCTAAAGGAATGGTATCCAAAATCCGGAATGCGTCAGATGTCGGATAACGATATTCTATGCGACGAAACAAAGGTAAATGAGATTAAGGAAATCTTTGAGGAGTGCGGATACACCTGCGAAAGAATGGGTATTGGCGTCCATGACATTTACAAGAAGAAACCACTATATCATTTTGAAATACACAGAAGTCTCTTTAGTAATCTATTTGAAGGACCTTTTTTTCCATATTATAAGGATATTAAGGAGAGACTTATAAAAACCGAGGGTACAGAATACGGATACCACTTCCGTGATGAAGATTATTATCTTTACATGCTTGCCCATGAATATAAACACTTTTCCGGGGGTGGTACCGGCGTAAGATCACTGGTGGACACCTATGTAATCCTTAAGCGCTTCCGAGATTCCTATGACTGGGATTATCTTGCGGAGGAATTGGAGAAACTGGAGCTTACGGAGTTTGAACTCCGCAATCGCCTGCTTGCAGAAAAGCTATTTGCCAGAGAACCTCTCGCTCAAGATGAGCAGGAATACCTTAACTATTATATCCACTCGGGAACTTACGGAACCCTTGAAAACGCAGTTAATACTGCCTTTGAAAAATACGGTAAGGGCTCCAAGCTGCGCTTTGTACTCTTCCGAATCTTTACGCCCCCAAGGCTGCTAAGAGGTGCAGCTCCTTGGGTTGAAAAGAGCCCAATATTAATTCCGGCTGCATGGTGCTACAGACTTTTTCGTGGAATGACCTCAAGTCGAAAAAGAGTGACCAATGAAATAAAATATCTGATTAATAAAAAAGATAACAACTCTAAAGAATAGGAATTATTCCATCCCCACTACCGGGTGCCTAAGCATAGTAAGTTGCTTATGAATAGCCTCTACAGTCAGTGGCTTAAGGAGAAATCCACAGGCCCCGGTATCCCATGCCTCTAGGGCATAGTTTTCAAAGGCGGTCAAAAAAACCACATTGGTTTCGGGATTTATTTTCAGTAATTCTCTACAAAGGTCAAGGCCGCTGGGAATGCCAATCTCCACATCAACAAAAGCAATTCCGATGTCTCTGGATTTGGCGTATTCTATAGTTTCTGATGCTTTATTAAAGCCTGCAATTGAAGCGTTTGGAATTGCTTCTTCTACAACAGCTATGCTATCTGACAAGACAATTCTCTCGTCATCAACCACTATAATTTCCAGTTTCTCTGCATTAGCCGCGTCTCCCTCCAATAGGGTATTAACATGTACGCCCAAGCTTTCCGCCAGACGCTTAATCATTATAATGTCTGGAACGCGCCTTCCTGTTTCCCAGTTTGTAATAGTTGATCTATTAACCCATACTTTGTCTGCCAGCTGCTGCTGAGACAGGCCGTTTTTTATGCGTAATTCTTTGATTTTATTACCAAAATCCGATTGCATTCTATTAAATCTCCTTCTCCCCCAAAATAATAATAAACAAAAAAAATAAAAAAAACAATAGATTTCTGGTAACACAAATGTCACGCTCTGTCACATCCCATTGTTTTTTGATTTTAAAAGAATATACTGAAACCCGTAAAGGGTATGTCAAGACACTTAAATGACTAAAAGGGAACAATTATCAATTGTATTAACGGAATCATAAAACCGATTATCTGATATATAACCTAATGCGAAGAATAGGAATAAGGAGACTTTAAAATGAAAAGGGTTAAAGAAAAAGTATTAAGCCTGCTGCTGATCATGGCAATCGTGTTTGGCATGATGCCGACGATGACAACACCGGTATATGCGGCCGGGCGGAAAGAAGATAGATAAAACCAACTTTGCCAAACAAGTAAACACTTAAGAGTGGGGCGGTTCCTTTGGAACCGCCCTATTTGACTTTTTGTTTAACCAAATATTTATAAAAAAACGCTTGCAATATGACAAGACGTATGTTACACTTGTGTTACTTAAAGGAATATGTGAAATAATAAAAACTAAAGAATTCATTTTTTCACATGAAAAGGGGAAAGATTACAATCGTGTTTCCGGATTATATCCGATCATCGAATAGATAGAAAATGTTACGTTTAAAAGAGTTTTTGTCTTATAAGCACAAGGAGGAAAATCCAATGAAAACGAAACGAACATGGTATAAACTGATATCCAGTTTATTAATAGCATTATTGATTGTTGGATGCGTGCCAATCGCAGCCTTCCCGACCGTCGCACATGCGGATGATGGGGATCTATTGCTAAAGTTTTTTGTTGGCGATAAAGAGCTTACTGAGCCACTGGTATACAATGGTGAAAATCAAAGTGTGACTTGGAGACTCTATAAAGGAGAAGTAGATATAACTGAGGATCAATTTAATTATTATAGGTTTGATAGCGGTACGCTCGAAGCTAAAAATGTAGGCCAATATGTGGTTACTCTAAAGGCTGAAGAAAATGATCCCCCTATAGAGGGTACATGGTCCATTGATCCTGCAGACCCGGTAGTCAATCCGACACCGTCGGCAGTTAACAAACATTATACCGGTGAGGCAGTAGAAATTTTTGAGGCAGGACAAACTAATGACGGAACACTCTACTATCGCTATAAGGATGCGGATGGTAATTATCAGCCAAGTAAAGATGGTACAACCAATATCCATGACCTAAAAGCAACCGATATCGGAGAATACACAATGGAATATTGTGTATATGGTGACGAGAACCACAAAAGCATATATTGGACCAAGGGGGCCACGTCTAAGATTATCGACGTCCGCCAGGCAATAGAGTTCGAAAACATGGAGCCCGGCGAGTATATATGGGAAGGAACTCTTATGCCTGAAGAGAAGACTATCGCAGACGAAGCTACAGGTGAAGAAAAAACATATGACGCTTTAATTCCAGGAAAAACATATTCTCTCTATACAAACAAAATATTAACCTGCGCATCAGATAAGGTTAAGATTGCAGAAGTTGATAACGACAGACAAAATTATTACAAGTTTAAATATTCAATTAAAGCCGATGAGCCGGCAGAAAGTGCCACAGAGAACAACAGCATTGTTACAATCAGCCATAACCATAATACAATAGCAGCCAGTAAATTGGACGGCGTTGAATCTGATGGACATACAATCTGGCTTGAATGTAAAAATGAATATGAAGATGACGGCAGCCAGTTTGTGACAGTTAAGCGTCGTGGAGTATGGCTTGAAGTTAAGGACGCATACTACTTTGGAGACGAGCTTCCTAATGAAACTAATGTAAAAACCGCCAAAGAACTCTATGGTGCAGAGATTGAAAGTATTAAAGTAGAATTCCGTGACGCAGAAGATAGTAAAGTAACCGAATTTGAATTAGGAAAAACCTATGAGATTAAAGCAGAAGTCACGGTCAAAGGCACTGAGAATAATTCATGGGACTTTGTTATTAGAAAGGCTTTCACCTATGGCAAGAGACCTCTCGCCATGGCAGAGTTTGTTGTAGGGACTGAGCACCCGGACTACAATCCGGAGGAAGCAGAAAGCCCGGAAAGAATTACTCAGTATATCAAAGCAACTGAGGCAACAGAAAAAGAACCTGCTACCTTTGATCTTACAACAGTTAATCCGGAACTATTCACATACGATGGTAAAGAACATGCTCCTGAAACTATAGTAGTGAACGCCGGAAATCGTGAGATAGTTCTTGAAGAAGGAAAAGACTATACGATTGCAGAAGGTGGATTAACAAAGGGCGTTGAAGCAGGAGTACTTGAATACACGCTCGTTGCAAAGGAAGAGTCCAACTACACAGGTGAAGTGGTAGTAAAGTGGGAGATAGCAAAGGCAACCCTTCAGGACACAGATTTCAAAATCACAGCAAAGAATGACATCGTATACGATGGTGAAGTAGTTAACGTAGATGATGACTTTACCTATGATGGAGCAAGGAAGGAAGAACTCCTTAACCATAAAGGCACAGAGCTTATAATAGATAAATTCCAGAAGGATGAGGAAGTGGAACCCGAACAAGGGGAAGAACCACAGACAGAGCCAACATACGAAAAAGTAGACATAGATAATAATGTGGCCAAAAACGCTGGTGAGAAATATGCAGTTATCACCCTGCATACTAGAAACTACGAGGACCTGACCTTTACTGTTCCTTTTGAAATCCATAAGAAGGAAGTAACCATAAAACCGGTAGCAGGTCAGAAGATAACCTTCGGAGGAAAGGTTCTTGAAGAACCTGAGTATACAGTGGAAGGAATAGTAGAGTTAGAAGGAGAACCAGAAAACTTCGGCGACATCCTGGATGTATCCTATGATAAGGAAAAGGATATAACAACAGGAACTATAACTGAAAAAGTGCAGAAGGTTGATGAATTAGGAAAGCCGGTATTTGAAGAGGGTGACAGTGAAATACCTGTGATGGAAGATCAGGAAAAGAAGGTTCCATACCTTAACGCAGGAAGCTATGCATACGAACTGCAAGAAACAGCAACAGACAAGAACTATAGCTTCAAGCTAATGAATAAGGCGCCTAAGTTCACAGTAGAGCCAAAATCAATTACAGCAACCACAACCAGTGGTGAACCGGAAGAAAAAACAAAGGACATTACAGCAAAACTGATAGAAGTTAAAGGAACCTTCAAGGAAGGAACCACATTTGACTTTACCGGTGAGAAACAATCAGTAAAGGTTGATGCTGAAGTTCGCGACGAAGTACTTGGTCTTAATCTAGTACTTGAAAAGGACTATGCTGTAGCAGGAGCCCGTGAGAGAGTTAACCCGGGTACCTATAATGTACAGTTAAAGGGACTGAATAACTATAAAGATGTAGACAATCTAGTATGGGGAATAGATAGCATCGAAAACCCTGCGAAACTAGATTGGAGAAACGAGTATAAAGATACAGAAGGAACCAAGGTATATGACGGAGAAGATGTAACCGGCATGCTAGAGCTTGTGCGAGGAGAACTTCCGGAAAATGCAGAGGTAACATGGGAATACTATGAAGCTAAAGAGGAGGAAGTTACGCCCACAGAGCCAACAGAGCCAACAGAGCCTACAGAGCCTACAGAGCCTACAGACCCAACAGAGCCTACAGCACTAGAAACCGAATGGGTAGCAGCTAGTGATAAGCTGGAAGCAGCACCAAAGGATGCCGGAGACTATCTAGCAAAGGCAATCGTAAGTGCAACAGGATATGATACAGTTGAGCTAGTAAAGGATGTACATATCACTAAGAGACCAGTTAAAGTAGAAGCAGTCCTTGATAAGGAAGTCTACACATATGGTGAAGAACCACCAAAGGTAGTTAAGACAGTGTATCAGATTGAGACACCTGAGACACCTAATGAAGGACTCCTTGAAGAAGAAGCAGAATTCTTCACCCAGGATTACATTGTATGGAAACCGGCAGCCGATGAAGATGAAACATCCGGCAAAGTGACTAACCACCGTTTCGAGGGTAAGACCATAGATGAGGCAGAAGCCGAACCAGTAGGAACGGAACCTACAGGTAACGAACCAGCAGGAACCGAACCAACAGGAACGGAAGAGGAAGAGAGCGAAGTAGTAAAGAACGAATACGCTAAGAACTATGAGTTCGGCAACAACATTCAGCCCAAGCCATTTATAATGAAGGCCAAGTTCATTGATGCAAAAGACATCAAGGTAACCTATACCGAGAAGAGCCCGCTTGCAGAAGGAACCGTTACAAAGTGCAGTGACATAGTACTTTATGACGAAACCACAAAGAAGAATCTTGTAGAAGGAAGAGACTACGAAATCCACAATAACGAATCCTATGAAATAGGAGTGTTTGAGATTGAAATCGTAGGTAAAATGACATACCAGGGAACCCGCGAGATAACATGGGAAGTAGCAGCCCCGTCCGTAATCGGAACCAGCAAGATCAGCGGATATGAGATAGCAGATGATGCGGGCCGTATAAGATTCACCTATGAGAATGAGTACAAAGGAGAAGGGGAAGCAACATACGGAGTTCTGATTTATAGAGACGGTGAACTGAATGAGAATATGATCGTTGGAAATGATAAGTACGTAGATGCCGCCCTGAAGGAATCTGGAACATTCCTGGCGAAGGATAAGGGAACAGGAGTCTATGTAAGACCATATATTAAGGCAGGAAACGATTATATCTATGGCGAGCAGGTTTATGTAGATTATGCCGAGCAGAAGAAGGCATTAGATGAAGCCGAGGCGAAGATTACAAAGGCAGAGAAATACGATGATGAAGGAAGAATAAAATTCTCATACGAAAACAAGTACGACGGAGAAACGGAAGCAACATACGGAGTACTTATCTACAGAGACGGAGAACTGACAGAGGACATGGAAGTCGGAAATGATAAGTACGTGGACGCAGCCTTGAAGGAATCTGGAACGTTCCTGGCAAAAGATAAGGGAACAGGAATCTATGTAAGACCATACATAAAGATTGGAAGCCAGATAAAGTATGGAGAGCAGGTATTCATCACTCATGATGAGCTTCTTACAAAGATCACCAAGGTAGAGAAGTATGATGAGAATGACCGCATCAAGTTCACCTATGAGAACAATTACGAAGGTGAAGGAGAGACAAAGTATGGAGTTCTGATTTACAGAGACGGCGAGTTGACAGAAGAGATGGAAGCCGGAAACAATAAGTACGTAGAAGCAGAATTAAAGGCAACTGGAACATTCCTGGCAAGAGATAAGGGAACAGGAGTCTATGTACGAACCTACATCAAGGCTGGAGATCAGTACAAGTATGGAAAGCAGATGTTTGTAGCATATGCGACAATAGCTTAACAGACAGGAAGAAGAAAACAGGCAGAAAGATGGATAAAACCAACTTTGCCAAACAAGTAAACACTTAAGAGTGGGGCGGTTCCTTTGGAACCGCTCCATTTGAATAAAGAATTAATGGGTATATGAAAAATCATATATTCTTGGACTTCAAGAGGTATACAATGTTTTGGAGAATCGCCTTTACAATCATACCCTTCCTTATAACCCTTATGGTCATATACTTGGGCGTTAGGGCTCACAAGTTTTCTTGGGTTCAAAGTATTGGGGAGAAGAGCAAGCTTCTGGGATGGCTTTTGGCTTTTTTAGTACCGGTGGTTTTGGTAGCTCCTTTCTATTTTTTTATGAACACAGTTACTGTAACTGTTGTGCTTCTTCATCTTTTCTTGTTTTGGATAGTATTCGATCTGTGTGGTTTTATCATAAATAAACTTCGAAAAAGCACAGAGATTAAATACTATGCAGGCTATGTGGCTATAATATTTACCATAATCTATCTTTCCGTTGGTTGGTATAACGCACATCATATAAGAGAAACCCATTATGAAGTCGCCACATCCAAGGACATTGAATCGCCTGTTAGAATCGCTGCAATTGCTGACTCTCATCTGGGTAAGACCCTGAGTGGGAAGAACTTTGCCAAGGCTATGGAGAACCTTCAGCAGGCGAATCCGGATTTGGTGGTTGTCGTAGGGGATTATGTGGACGACGAGACTCCCAAGGAGGACATGCTAATGGCCTGTAAAGCTCTAGGGGATTTAGAAACCAAGTACGGAGTTTACTTTGTTTATGGAAACCATGACAATGGATACTATAACTATAGGGATTTTGATTCTGCTGAATTGGCAAAGGCTATAGAGTCAAAGGGTATAACAATCCTTCGGGATGAATGTGTGGAGCTTCCTTGCGGAATAACCCTTGTGGGAAGGCTGGATCGCACCTTTGCAAGCCGAAAAAGCGCTTCGGTGATAATGGAGGGAGTGGACAGAACCAGTTATTCCATCATGCTAGATCATCAGCCAAATGACTATGACAATGAAACCCTAGCGGCGCCGGATATGGTTATATCCGGTCATACCCATGGGGGACACATGTTTCCGGCAGGGATTTTGGGTCGCCTTATGAAGGTAAATGACAAAGTCTACGGCCACGAAAAAAGGGAGAGTACGGACTTTATAGTTACCTCCGGAGTTTCCGGATGGGCGGTTCCTTTTAAAACCGGAACCTTTTCTGAATATGTAATAATAGATATTTCTAGATAGTTCATCTTCCTTTGATTGCTTCGGAAAACTGAATGTTTATGCTATAATATGTTATAGATATTAAGAGGAATTTAGGTGAAAAATATGAGCGTTGACACCACCAAGTGGAAGTTTAGTGAATTAAAATTTGCAAGGCCGGATCTTAGGGTTTATCAAGATGTTTTTGATGATGCCATTAAGAGAGTAGAAGAGGCCACCTCCGGTGATGATGTGCTGCAGGTTATTCTTGAGCTGGATACTTTAACCAGTAAAGCCGATGACCTGGTTCGCTTTGTTTTCATTAAAGGAACCCTGGACACCCAGGATCCTTTTTATAAGGAGCAGCAGCATTGGTTCGATGAGAATATGATTTATTATGACCAGGCTGTTCTGAAGTTTGGAGAGGCGGTTTATAACAGCCAATTCAGAGACTATATTGAGGAGAAACTCGGACCTGCCTATTTCATCGGATCCGATATCCAGAAGAAAACATTCTGCAATGACGCTATTCCCCTCTATCAAAGGGAAAGCGAGCTGGCTTCAGAATATCAGGATATTATGGCCTCCGCCCAAGGAGAGCTTATGGGTGAGGCTAAAAGCATCAGCCAGCTTAAGGTTTTATTTGGCCATAATGACAGAGAGGTTAGGAAGGCGGCCTACGCAGCCTTTTCAGAAGCTATAAAGAAAAATGAACCCAAGCTAGAAGAGATATGGGGAGAGCTTCTTGATATAAGGAATCAAATTGCCCGAAAACTGGGCTATGACAATTTTATACCTATTGGTTATCTCCAAAACAAGCATTTATACTACACTCCTGAGGATATAGAGGTTTTCCGCAAACAGGTGGTGGAAGAGGTTGTTCCTCTTTGTGAAAAAATGTTTGAGGCCCAAAGGAAGAGATTGGGCGTTGATGAGATAATGGCTTATGATGAGAAGGCGGTATTCCCGGGAGGAAATGCTCGACGCATTGGTGACGACGAGTACATGATAGAAAAGGCCAGGAATATGTACCACAGCATTAGCCAGGAAACCGGCGAGTTCATAGACTATATGCTGGACCATGAACTATTTGAGTACGAGGATAGACCGGGTAAGGCTACCCTCGGTTATGGAACTATTCTTTTGGGAAAGAAGGCTCCCTTTGTGTTCAGCCGCTTTGATGGAACCATAGCAGATTTTCAGGTGGTGGCAGGAGATTTAGGTGAAGCCTTTACCAGATATACGGCCTCTCGCGCCCAACCCATCAAAGAATACTATGATGCATCCTCAGAGATAATGGAGATATATGCTCTCTCCATGTGTTTATTTGCTTATGATTATGCCGAGGATTTCTTTGGTGATGATGCAGACAAATATCGTTTCTACAATCTTCAGGAGCTGATAACTCTTATTCCAATTGGATGTGCGGTGGACGAGTTCCAGCATATCTGTTATGCCAATCCAAGCTTAACTCCCAAGGAGCGCACCCTGGAATGGCGCAAGTTGGAAGAAAAGTATTTGCCCTGGAGAAAGTATGATGAAGATGACTTTTTGGACAGGGGAGGATACTGGTACAATGTGCCTCATATTTTCCTTTATCCCTTCTATTATATTGACTACTCCTTGGCAAGGGTCCATGCCTTGGAGATGAAGAAGAAATATGATTCTCATCCGGAAGTTACCTGGCAAGAGTACATGGACTTAATTAAGCAGGGCGGCCGGTTGGGTTATTCTCAGGTGGTTGAAAAAGCCAATCTTACACCTTTGTTCCAAGAAGGGGCGGTGGCAAAGGCCATTAGCTATGCCAAGGAAATGGTAGAAGAATATCTGGAAAAGGATTTTAAATAGTTATTATGAATATACCGGTAATCCAAACAAAAGACGGTAAGGACATAATCAGTAGTTTATTCTTTAAGTTTCTGCCCATTCAGGTTATGATCGTTGCAATGAGCTCGATAAACTCCATCGTAGATGGTGTAATTGCCGGGCAGTTTATAGACGCCACAACTGTTGGTGTGGTTGGTCTTTATTATTCTATGGTTAATTTGCTGGGAGCCATAGGTGCAGTGCTTCTGGGTGGTACTTCTGTGCTGTGCGGCAGATACATGGGAGCGGCTGACAAGGAAAAGACAAAGAATATTTTTTCTTTGAATATTACGGTTACCCTTATTATCGGTGTGGCGCTTACTCTAATAAGCGTATTCTTAAGTGGCCCCATGGCTGTGGTGCTGGGAGCAACTCCTGAGCTTAAGGCTCCTCTGGTTCTATATATCCGTGGCTATGCCATAGGAATTATTCCTTTGCTTCTGGGACAGCAGATAGCATCCTTCTTGCAGTTGGAACAGCAATCCAAGAGAACCTATGTGGCCATCGGAGCCTTAATCACTTCCAATGTATTGTTCGATATTTTCTTTGTGGCAATTCTTAAGTGGGGAATCCTGGGATTGGCCATTGCCACATCCGCCAGTAACCTGGTTTATTTTCTAATTCTGGCTCAGTATTATTTGACAGACAAAGCGCAGCTTAAATATAGCAGGCACAACATCGCCTGGGATGTGCTGCCGGATGTAATCAAAATAGGAATCCCCGGAGCAATGCTGGTTTTCTGTTTGTCCATGCGTGGACTTGTTGTTAACAGAATTCTGATTACGTATGCGGGGAACGATGGGCTATCAGCCATGTCTGCCTTTAATATGATCAGCGGCCTTTTGATTTCCTATTGCCTCGGCGCCGGGGCAGTTGTGCGAATGCTTGCCAGTATTTTTATCGGAGAGAAAAATGTGGCTGCAATCAAGCACCTGTTTAAGATAGTCTTTACCAAAGGGCTGGCCCTTACGGTGGCTCTTGCCGTAATAGTGATACTTCTTTCCGGCCAGATTTCGGGAATATTTTTCCCGGACAAGGGAAGCAATGTTTTTAATATGGCTAAGGAGCTGATAATTATTTATGGACTCTGCATTCCTATGATTTTGTTCTGCGTAGTTTCCTCTAACTACATGCAGGCCATGCAAAAGAATGTTTTTGTAAATATTCTCTCTGTCTTTGATGGATTCTTCTCCATGGTTATTCCATCCCTTGTGCTGGCCCCCATTCTGGGAGCCAGGGGTGTATGGCTGGCGAACCCCATTGGAATATTTCTTACGGCTCTTCTTACGCCCATATACTGTATCTTCACTATGAAGAGGGTGCCAAAGAATTTGGGAGAGTGGTTGCTGCTTTCCGATGGTTTTGGTATTAGGAATGATCAATGTCTGAACTACACGATTAATAATATGGATGACGTAGCCCAGACTTCAGAGAGGGTTCATAGATTCTGCGAGGATAATGGCATCAGCCAGAAACTGTCCTACTATTCCGCACTTTGTTTGGAGGAAATGGCTGCCAATGTGGTGGATCACGGATTTGCGGAAGACAACAAGAAGCATTCTGTGGACATTCATGTGATTTGCGAGGGCAAAGACGTGCAACTGAGAATTAAGGACGACTGCGTTCCCTTTAATCCGGAGGAACTATACGAGATGGTTTCCTCCGACGAAGAAGATCCGCTCAAGAATGTAGGAATTCGAATCGTCCATGAACTGGCGGATGAAGTAATCTACCAAAATATGATAGGCTTAAATGTTCTAACCATAAAACTAAGGGACAGTCATTAGAAAGACTGCCCCTATTTTATATCCAATATGTTTATTCAGTGTGCTGAGGTGTGCTTGAGCGTGCTGCAGTGTGCGGGTTAATACTCAACAGGCTGATCCAAGGGAAGCTCCAGTAGCTCCGGATTTTCCAAGAGAGTGCGAAGCAGCCTAACGGTTTTAGAATAATAGTAACCATCGGCAAGGCGCTCATCTATGGTTAGGCCCAGGTCTACACTATCTCTTAATTCTTCTTTGCCGTCTTCTCCGGCAATTAAGCGAGGCTTCCTTTCCCCAATAATACATAGAATAGAGGTTGTACCCCAATTGGTAAGGTGGTGATAGCCTGCGTGTAGTTTAATGGATCCAAGATTGGAAAGAACTACAGAAGACTGATAGGGGTCGCCTTCGATTAGGGATTGAGGCATTTTGCCTCGTTTATCCAGGAACCTAACGGCATAGCCGATCCATCTCTTTAAAAAGAGAGGAAGTTTTTGTATGGTGTCCATGGTATCCGTGGCTGAGTCCTTTTCGTCCTTGACTCTTATTGCACTAACCTGGCGGTATATCTCGTCGTGAATAGAATCGATGTTGTCGGTGGGTTTCGTATGCAGGAAGGCCAAAGCCTCTTCTCCGTTGTCGGAGAAAATCTTCTTGATTGTAAATGCAGCGGAAACCTCATTGCGCTGATACATATTGTAGTTGGCAACGAATCTGTTCATCTTGGGACGAAGAGTAATGGTTTTAACTACAGCGGTTACAACCAACTGAAATAGATTGTATTTGTACTCCGGATTCTCGGAGTTTTTCTTATCTAGGTATGCTTGAGTCTTTGTTAAATCTATTATTTCGGAAATATATGCCTCGTTATCGCACCTGTTGGGATACATAAGGGGCATTATATAATGCATGGAATCCAAATCCCTGATTAAGGTACCGTCTCTTCTGTCGCCTCTTTTTCTTTTGCTCATTTTATCTCCTGAATATATTTGATATTAGTATCCTTTCGCTAATTGTGGTGCCTTGTGTGTGAGCTTTGTCATTAATAGATACAAATATATCTTACGGATTTGGGCAGTCTATGTAAAGGAAAACTTTTGAAAAATAGGCCTTTAATAACCTTTTGTGTAATCTGCCAGGTGGACGAGAGGCAAACCCTGGAAGTAATTCTCTAGATCTTCGCAGAACATATTGTAGTTATTGTCTCTGGTCCACTGGGTGGTTTCCTGTCCGGAAATATGAGGGGTTATAATCAGGTTCTTTACATTCCATAAAGGACTGTCGCCGGGAAGGGGCTCCTCTCTCAACACATCCAGGCAAGCGCCGGCTAGGCGACCTTCTTCTAAGGCTGCTATCAAAGCTTCATCGTTAATAGCCGAACCACGCCCAACATTTACGATATAAGCTGTTTTTGGCATCTTTGCTATTATTTCCTCTGATAAAATATTCTCTGTTTCCGGTGTTCCCGGTAAGCACATTACCAGCAAATCAACATCTTCTATTACCGATGAAAGCTGAGAAATATCCACAACCTTCTGGAAGGGTTCCCTTTGCTGTCCGCTTTTGCTCACCCCAATAAGAGATGCAGGCCCAAAGGCCTGTACTTTTTTTGCAAAGGTGGATCCCAGGTCTCCGGTGCCCAGTACAACTACTTTGCTGCCAAATAATGTGGTAATGTCTAAATACGATAGGACCCATTCTTTGTTATCTGAGAACTGTCTGTATTCCGGCATTCTTCTCATCATATATAAGCTCATCATAATGATGTATTCTGAAATGGACATGCCAAAGGATCCGGAGGAATTGGTAAGGATAATGTCTCTTCCCTCAAAGGCGCCGGCTCTAATATAGTGGTCGATTCCTGCAGATGCTGAACAAAACCACTTAATATCCGGGGCGTTGGTAATAAGAGCAGGGTGGTTTCCGAAAACGATTTCCGCTCCCTCCAGGTTGGGAACAGCCTCTTTGACGGAAGGGTAAAATTCCACAATCCGTCCATATTTATCTGCTATATTCTTTATTTTTTCTTTCTGGGTCTCGTCAATTCTAGGATTCATTACAACTATTTTTCCCGTCATAAAATATCTCTCCTAATCATAAATTATTCAAAAAATATTCCAAAAATATTCCAGTGTTTGGAACCTTGAGAATAAGTATATCATATAAGTTATTGTCGTTGGAATAATCTTATTATCGTGGTATAATTACTCCATGTCACAAATAACATATAGATTAGAAAGAACATGGAAAGAAAATTAAACTTTCATTATGCATCGGTTCATGGCGCATATTGGATGTACTATGGTGTACTAGGTGGGTTTTCTTCCGTCTTTCTTTTGGCAAAAGGATACAGCAATTCCGAAATAGGAGTTATTCTGGCTGCCGGAAATATTCTGGCGGTACTGATTCAGACGGTACTGGCAGGGTTTGCGGACAAGGGCAGGAAGGGTACGATCTTCCTAATCAGTGGAGGTATAACTTTACTCAACCTGGCTCTTTCCACCATGATGATTTTTCAAAGTGGAAGAAGCTTGGTGCTGACGGTGCTATTCACCTCCTGCTTTGGTTTAATAATGGCCAATCAACCCTTTATCAATGCCATAAACCGAAGACTGGAGGAGTGCGGCGTCAGTATTGCCTTTGGAACCTGCAGAAGTATAGGGTCTCTGGCATATGCGGTGATCTGCTTCTTCTTGGGAACTCTGGTTGAGGCAAAAGGTCCGGAAATACTTCCCCTAGTGGGAAACGGTGTGCTGCTTCTTATTATCCTTACGGTATATCTAACCTATCGAGCATATAAAATTGGTATAGCTCGCAATAGGGAAGATCTAAACCAAGTGCAAACAAATCCCGGGGAAGGATTAGTTGCCAAGGACCCGGAAAAGCCAAAGGAAGAAATAACCCTGCAGGACTTTATACAAAAGAACAAGATGTTTTTTGTAATGAGTCTGGGGGTGCTGGGACTTTACTTTGCTAACACCATTCCAAATGCATACATGGCGCAGATAGTAGATAACATCGGTGGCACCAGTGAGGATGTAGGAAGAATATTTGCTTATCTGGCAATTACCGAAATACCCACATTAGTGCTCTTTGATAGACTCTATCAAAGATTCAGTTGCCAAAGCATGCTTAAGTTCGCGTCGGTAGGCTATGTGATTTGGATAGGTGCATGTGGTTTGGCAAGGAGCGTAGGCATGCTGTCCCTGGCCCAGCTTCTTCACTTCTTTAGCTTCCCTTTGTTTTTGCCGGCAATGGTTAGATACATTGACGACAATATGAGAGAAGGAGAAGCAGTAAGAGGACAAACCCTCTTTATGGTAATGACTACCCTGGGGAATATGCTGGCAAGTTTAGTTGGAGGTGTGCTTCTGGATATGTGGGGAGCAAACCTGCTAATGACTGCAGGGGTAGTAGCTGCGGTAATAGGCGCAGTTATTATCTGGCTAATGGTAGGAAGAGATAAAAACAAAGTGAAGCCTGCTGCATAAAGGATAGAATTAAGGAAAAAGGAATATATATGGAACAACAACATTACAAGATATTAATAGTGGATGATGAACCGGATATAAGAGAAGTAGTTTCTGTTCTTTTGGGCAGCGAGGGCTACATTGTTCTTCAGGCGGAAAACGGTGGTTCTGCCGTTGAAATGGTTTATGCAGACAAAAGCATCGACCTGGTGATTCTGGATATTATGATGCCGGGCATGACCGGTGTGGAAACCTGCGAAATGATTCGTAAGAGATCCAATGTGCCGGTTCTTTTCCTGACAGCAAAGTCCCAGGATCAGGACAAGATGGATGCATACAATCAAGGAGGAGACGACTATTTGGTAAAGCCCTTCTCCCAGCCTGAGCTTTTGATGAAGGTTAAGTCTCTTATCAGAAGGTATAAGGAATATCAAAACCCCATGGCTCAGAGTCAGAACGCATCTGCCCTGGGTGGAAACATTGTGCTGGACAGCAAGAGTCGTTCCGCCATCAAAGACGACAAGCGCATTCCTCTTACGGACAAGGAGTACTCCATAATGAGATTCTTTGTGGAGCATAGAGGAGAAATCGTAGGCAACAAAGAACTATACGAGGGTGTTTGGAATGACAGCTATCTTCCTTCCGACGGAAATACCGTTATGGTACATATCCTGAATCTGAGAAAGAAGCTGGAGGAAGACGCCAACCATCCGGAGATTATAAAAACCATCTGGGGAAAGGGCTATAGAGTAGAGTAGTCATGCAAGCTAGATCCAAGAAAAAACACTTCATAACACTTAATCTTAAACTAGCAATTGTGGTCGTGATCGCTTTGGTCATGACCCTTCTGGTATTTGAGTTACTTTCTTGGACCCAAAACATCATTGTAAACAAGTACTACTTAAGTGAAGAGGCCATCGAAAAAAATGAAAACGAGGTCTTTGACAGCTTTGTTGAATTCATCGATACACATAATATCAAGAGCACCGACACCGAGCAGCTCCAGCGATGGGTAAGGGATCAGGAGTATGTTTACCTAATCGTTTCCGACAACTATTCCATAGCCTTTGACGGCGGGTGGAGTATAACCCCGGGGGCGGCTTCCACCGAGGATATAACCACGGACCAAAGTGATATTAACTTTAACAATGAGGATGACAGAATAACTCCGGAGACTTTCACCCAGGATACCAAAAACAGAATTATTCAGTTTGAGGATGGCCTGTACTACGTTTTCATTAACGTGTACAGAGAGGAATACTTTAACCGGGCTATGATGTTTGCCAAAATTATTCTCTGCGTTCTTACTTTGATCGGTACAATCATGATATATAACGGCAGCGTTCTGGGAAGAATCAGTAGGTTGTCAGCGGACGTTGAGGAGGTAACCGGCGGTAACTTGACGGGAGAAATCGAAGGCACTGCCAACGACGAAATAGGTAGACTTGCCAACAACGTGGACTCCATGCGTAACTACATCATCAAAAGGCTCAGAAGTGAGAAGGAGGCTTGGGACAAGAACTCGGAACTTATTACCGCCATGAGCCATGACATAAGAACTCCCCTTACATCTTTGATAGGGTATTTGGACATTATCGAAAGCGGTAAGTACCAGAGCAAAGAGGAGGAGGCCAGGTATATTGTAGCCTGCAGAGAAAAGGCCTTCCAACTGAAGGACCTTTCGGATAAGCTCTTTCAATACTTCCTGGTGTTCGGCAGCCAGGGCTCTGACAAGAATTTGGAAGTGTACGACGCAAGCATTTTGCTCCAGCAGATTATTTCCGAACATTCTGCGGAACTGATTAACTATGGTTTTAATATCGACTTGGATTACACCATACCGGAGGAAACGGAAATGCAGGCGGATATCTCCAGCTTAAGGAGACTATTCGACAATCTTTTCTCCAACGTAACCAAGTATGCCGACAAGAATTCGCCCATCAGAATCAGCGCCAAGGTGAATCAAAGTGAAAACATGCTGGTGGTGAGAATGATGAACAGCGTCCTGGTGGAATCCAGAAGAGTGGAGAGCAACAAGATAGGTCTTAAGACCTGCGAGAAAATTTGCAATGACCTGGGTGGTAGTTTTAGCAGTCAGGACGAAGGGCAAATCTTTACAGTGAGATTAACTCTCCCTATATTTGAGGAGAAGCATATTGAAGCAATAGACATAAATGAAGAGGTTGGGCTGGATATTCACGACATTAATATTCACAACATGGACGCAGCCCTTGGAGAAGTGTTGGATGCGGAAGCAGAAACGGAGGGGGAAGAGAAGTAGCCATTTGGAATTAATGATATAAATCTGGAAAGGAGGAAATTGTTATGACTGAAAAGAAAAGCAAAAACTCACTGGCCAGAACGGGAAAACAAGGTAGACATATTCCCAGGCTTACAGGAAATCTCAGAGCTCACAGCCTGCAGCTCCCGGACGCGATTTGGGATGCACCGGGCATGGTTATTCTAGGGCGAAGGCTAAAATCGGTAATATTTACTACGGACGTTGCAATAATTAGAAACTGTAATGCAGATGCGGTAATGGGTGTGTATCCCTTTACGCCCCAGCAGATTATATCCCAGACTTTAATAAGTGCTTCCTCCATTCCTGTATTGGCAGGAGTGGGTGGTGGAACCACCACAGGAATGAGAGCAGTTCTCATGGCTCGGGATGCGGAGGCTCATGGCGCCTTTGGTGTAGTGCTAAATGCACCCAC
Source organism: Bacillota bacterium (assembly GCA_017941085.1). Taxonomy (GTDB): domain Bacteria; phylum Bacillota; class Clostridia; order Peptostreptococcales; family Anaerovoracaceae; genus Eubacterium_B. The sequence continues at coordinate 13,159 of JAGAXF010000016.1, read as the reverse complement.
CAAGAACGACACCATAAGAGCCATAAAAAAAGTAATAGATATTCCCATCATAGTTACAGTATTAAGTGAAGACGTGGACATAGGATCCAGAATAGATGCGGGAGTTTCTGTTCTCAATGTATCGGCGGCATCAAAGACGCCGGAGGTGGTAAGAACCATCAGAAAGGAATTCGATAAAATTCCAATCATCGCCACCGGTGGACCAACGGAAGAGACAATTAGAAAAACCATTGAGGCAGGTGCAAACACCATAAGCTATACACCGCCATCCACAGCAGACATATTCGCAGTAATGATGGATAAATACAGAGAGGATTTAAAAAACAAGGACATAACCAATGATGCAACGGAAGACGGCCTGCTTAAGGCCATCGACCTGCTAATATAAAAAATATTTTTAAGGAGTGTGTGTGAGTTGGAAAATCAGTACTATCAAAAAGAGATAGAGACCATGTCCCTTGAGGACATGAGAGCTCTACAAAGCGAAAGACTTGTAAAACAGGTCAAGCACGTTTGGGACAATGTGCCCTACTATCGCAGTCTCATGGAAGAGAAGGGGCTTACCCCTGAAGACATTAAAGGAGTGGATGATCTTCACAAGCTTCCATTTCTTACCAAGGATGATTTAAGAGACCAGTATCCTTATGGACTTCTGGCCACAGACTTAAAGAACTGCGTTAGAATTCAGTCCACCTCCGGAACCACCGGAAGAAGAGTGGTTGCCTTCTACACCCAGGAGGATGTGGAACTTTGGGAGGAATGCTGCGCCAGAGCAATTGTTGCTGCAGGCGGTGGCCCGGGAGATGTATGTCACGTTTCCTATGGTTACGGTTTGTTTACCGGTGGTCCGGGATTAAACGGCGGATCCCACAAGGTTGGATGCCTTACCCTTCCCATGTCCTCCGGAAATACCGAGAGGCAGTTACAGTTCATGATGGATTTGGGGTCTACAATTTTATGCTGTACTCCATCCTATGCTGCTTACCTGGGAGAGTCACTTAAGGAAGCGGGCTACAAGCCGGAGGACAATACCCTTAAGGCCGGAATCTTTGGTGCGGAGCCCTGGACAGAGGAAATGCGCAGAGACATAGAAAAGTCCCTGGGCATTAAGGCCTATGACATATATGGACTAACAGAAACCAGCGGTCCGGGAGTTTCCTTTGAATGTAAGGAACAATCCGGAATGCACATTAATGAAGACCACTTTATTGCAGAGATTATCGATCCTGATACAGGAGAGGTGCTTCCTGAGGGAGAAAAGGGAGAGTTGGTTTTCACCTCTATTACCAAGGAGGCTTTTCCTCTCATTAGATATAGAACGAGAGACATAACCGTGCTATCCAGAGAGAAGTGCTCCTGCGGAAGAACCCTGGTGAAAATGAAGAAGCCCATGGGTCGTTCCGATGACATGCTTATTATTCGTGGTGTCAATGTATTCCCGTCCCAGATTGAGACTGTTCTCTTGAAAGAGGGATACACCCCTAACTATCAGATAGTTGTAGACAGAGAAAACAATTCCGACACATTGGATGTATATGTGGAAATGAATCCGGAATCCTTCTCCGATGTGGTTAAGGATATTGAGCAGGACGCCAACAAGCTTGCATCCTCCATTAAGACCATGCTTGGTATTAAGCCCAACGTTCACCTGGTGGCACCAAAGACCATTGCCAGAAGCGAGGGCAAAGCAGTTCGCGTAGTTGATAAGCGTAAGCTTCATGACTAAGAAAGGGAGGTAAGGATATGTCCATTAGACAACTTTCAATGTTTGTTGAAAATAAAAAAGGCGCCCTGGCTAAGGTTCTTAAATGCTTCTCTGACAGAGGAGTGGGCCTAAGGGCTATGACTATTGCAGATACAAAGGATTTTGGTATCTTAAGAGTTATTGTAGATGATATTGACGGAGCAGTTTCCGCCCTTAAGGAAGAGGAAATAGTATTCTCCGTTAATGATGTAATTGCTGCAGAGGCCCAGGATGTTCCCGGAGGACTGGCATCGGTTCTTAATACTTTGATGGATGCGGGAATCGATATTGAATATACCTATGCCTTTGTGGTGGAATCCGGCGACAGAGCCTGCGCCATTCTAAGGGTTTCCGATGTGGAAACAGGAGAAAAGGTTCTGAAGGATGCAGGGGTTCCGCTGGTTAGTGAGGACGAAATTCTTAGAATATAATATGGGATTAACAGAAGCAGAAGTCCGGGATCGGATTCAAAAGGGACAAGAGAATATTCAGGTGGATCCCTCCACCAGAACCTACCGACAGATAATCAAGGATAACGTATTCACATACTTTAACCTTATCTTTGTGGTACTTGCCCTTCTGCTGGTTTTGGTTGGTTCCTTTAAGAACCTCACCTTTATGCTTATTGTGGTGGCCAACACCGCGGTAGGTATCTTTCAGGAAATTAGATCAAAGAAAACTCTGGAGAAGCTGAAGCTTCTTAAAATGCCTAAGGCTCACGCCATAAGAGATGGTAGAGAAGTGGAGGTGGCCACAGGCAAGCTGGTTCTGGATGATGTAATTGTATTAAGGTCCGGAAACCAAATACCGGCAGACGCCACGGTGCTGGAGGGCTCTGTTCAAGTTAACGAAGCCCTGCTAACCGGTGAAGCAGATGAAATAACCAAGACTATCGGAGACAGTTTGCTCTCCGGTAGTTTTGTTGTTTCCGGGGAATGCTACGCAAGGCTAACTGCCGTTGGCAGAGAGTCATATATATCCAAGCTAACGCTGGAAGCCACCAACCAAGGGAAGAGTGAAGATTCGGAAATGATTCTTTCCCTGGATAAAATGGTTAAGGTAATTGGCATAATCATTATTCCTGTTGGTATGATTATGCTGGTTCAGCATTTGGTGGTTCTGGGGACCAGCTTTAGAGACAGCGTAATAGCTATAGTTGCAGCAATTCTAGGCATGATTCCGGAAGGCCTCTATATGACTGCTTCCATAGCCATGGTGGTTTCCGCCCTTAAACTAGCAAAGAAAAACGTATTGGTTCAGAACCTTAGATGTATAGAGGCCCTTGCCAGGGTAGATACTTTGCTGGTGGATAAAACGGGAACCATTACTTCCGGTGACATGAAGGTGGCGGGCTTCACTCAAATAGACGAGAGTATCCCCAGGGAAGAACTGTCCCGACTTATGGGTACCTTTGTTCATGAACAAAGTGCAGACAGCACCACCATGGAGGCTCTGCAAAATTATTTTACAGAAACCAATCCTAATGAAGCGGCAGTTTCCATCTGCCCCTTTAGCTCCAGATACAAATATAGCGGAGCCTGTTTTGTAAATGGAAACTATGTTATGGGCGCTCCGGAATACGTTATGGGTTCAACCTTGGACAAGTATTCCGAATACATAAATAAAATGTCCGGGGAAGGCTACAGAGTTTTAGCCTTCTGCAGAATTCAGGAGGAACCTAGAGGTCAGGTGATTTCCGGTGCCTCCAATCTGCTGGCGTTGCTATTCCTTGCCAACCCGGTGAGAGAAAACGCCAACGAAACCTTTAAGTATTTCGCCGAAAACGGCGTGGAAATAAAAGTAATATCCGGAGACAATCCTGTAACTGTTTCCCATGTCGCGTCCCAGGCGGGAATACAAAACGCAGACAGATACGTGGATGCCAGAACTCTGGTTAATGAACGAGCTGTATATGACGCCATCCAGCGGTATACTGTTTTTGGACGAGTTTCTCCGGAACAGAAGAGACAATTCGTGTGGGCTCTTCAGGAGCAGGAAAAAACAGTGGGAATGACGGGAGACGGTGTAAACGACATCCTGGCTTTGAGAGAGGCGGACTGTTCGGTGGCAATGGCGTCGGGAAGTGAGGCTGCCGCCAATGCAGCCCAGCTGGTGCTTCTGGATTCTGACTTTGGTCAGATGCCTTCCGTGGTTTCCGAGGGAAGAAGGGTAGTAAACAATATTCAAAAAGCGGCGTCCCTATATCTAACAAAGAATATCTTCTCGCTGCTGCTGGCTTTGTTCTCCATGATAAGTGTGCTGAGCTATCCCCTGAAGCCCTCTCAGATTACCCTTATCAGTATGTTTACCATTGGTGTTCCATCCTTTATTCTTTCCCTGGAACCCAACTTTAACAAAATCAAAGGAAAGTTCCTGCCCAATGTTTTCAAAATGGCGGCGCCGGCAGGTATTACCATGTTTATCTCCGTAAGCGCCATGGTAATCTTTGGGCAGGTGTTTAAGATAGAAGATTCATGTATTTCAACATCAGCAACTATGCTGGTTGCGTTGGTTGGTTTCCTGTTCCTTGGGAAGGTGGCAGTTCCCAGAAACAGACTTCACGTGGGAATGATAGCCATCCTTATTCTTGGAATGGCCTACTGCGTAATATTCATGCCACAACTCTTTGATATAGATGCTATTACAATGAAGGCGGCCATGCTGCTGGTGGTATTCTTGATTGCCACCGAAGGTCTTTTTAGATACGTGCATCGCTTCGTGGAGGTTTCCACCAATGTTAGCGAACAGAGGCAGACCAGGAAGGCGGAAAAACGAGCGGCAAAGATTCGTCAGAGGAAACGGCGCGCCGCAGCAAAGGCTGCAGATGAAGTGGCGGAAATCGAAAACAACCAGTAGTCCGGAGGACCTATGACTAATATAGACTATACAGAAAAAATGAAAAAGCTGGGGCCTGTACCGGAGGACATGAGGATATTCTGGATCAGGGATGACCTGGCCAGGATTGAAGCCAAGACTCCCTATTGTTTGCAGTGCATAAAAGAAGGACGGGAAATCCTGGCGGCATTGGACGACATGGCTCAGATAATCGGTCCCAGGGTTCCCATAGTTCTAGATGACGACATGGAAATCGCCAAGGCTTTAACTACTACTGCCGCGGTGCTGGTTGATGCGGAACAAACCAGCGGAGATAATGTTCTTCCGGTAAGCGGAACCTCCATGGACGGAAAGGTTCGAAGGGACCAGGACTATGTAATAACCACCGGAAGAGATCCCTATGAAGCATTTGTGGCATTAACCGTTTTAGAAAAGGCTGCAGAGGTGCAGATAAAGGCGGATGCCCTGGGCGGCATCAAACCCATACCCGAAAGAGCGGCCTCCAAGCTTCGGAGGAAGTATTTAAATAAATACTCCAAGCCCGGAATGGAGCGGCGAGAAACGGAATTTGATATAGAGAAGGAAGTATCGGAAAGTATTGCGGCGGTCTCTGAAACTTTGGTGGAGGAGTTCCGTCAAAGAGGTGAACTGGTGGAGTATGGCAAGAAGCTGATCGAGAAAAACCTGGTTCAGGGAACCTGGGGTAATATGTCCGTAAGAGTTGGTGACAAGCTTATGCTGGTTACGCCTTCCGGATTGGACTACGATAGCCTAAGTCCGGGAGACATGGTTCTTGTTAATATAGAAACCGGAGAATATGAAAAGAGCGGAAACCTTCCAACTACCGAAAGCCTGATTCATGCAGAGATATACAAGAATAGGCCGGACATTGCAACCATTATTCACACCCATTCCAGGTACTGCTCCATTTTTGCCGCATGTCAAATGCCGGTGGATGTACCGGACACATACTTGGGAGAGGAAATTAGGGACGACGTAATCCATGTTGCGGATTATGCTGAGTCCGGGTCTCGGGAACTGGCGGAGAATGTGGTTAAGGCCCTGGGAGAATACCGAGAAATCCTAGGGGGAAGGCGAGGCTGCATCATGTCCAACCATGGAATGATTGCCTGCGGTGTTTTGCCGGAGGACACCTTGGAGGTTGCTTTGGCCATGGAAGAGGCTGCTCGTCAGCAGATAAACGCAAGGCTTCTGAAACTTGCCGAGAAGAAGATCAAGGACAAGGAGGATGAATCTTGAATCAGATATTGGTCTACATAGCAGCTGCAGTTTTGCCTGCGGCAGTGCTTATGTACTATGTATATAAAAAGGATACTATTGAGAAGGAACCCCTGGACCTTCTGGGAAAATTGATTTTGGGAGGATGCCTTGCGGGAGTGCTTTCGGGATTCCTGGAGCAAATCGGCATTACGGTTCTTAATTCTTTAGTTAGTCCCAGCCATCCCTTCTACGTAATACTATTGGCATTTCTGGTGGTTGCAGTAATAGAGGAGGGAACAAAGTTCTTCTTTATGCAAAGAAGAACCTGGAGAAATCCCCACTTCAATTTCTGCTTTGATGGAATTGTCTACGCCGTATTTGTTTCCCTTGGTTTTGCCGCCCTGGAAAACATAGGCTACGTTATGGGATACGGACTGGCGGTGGCCCCAACCAGAGCCATCCTTTCCATTCCTGCCCACATGGGCTTCGCGGTGTTCATGGGATATTTCTACGGTAGAGGTAAAAGATGGCATCTCCTGGGAAACGACGCCAAAGCTCGCAGAGAAAGAATCTTCGGATATATTTTGGCAGTATTTCTCCACGGGTTCTACGATGCCTGCGCCATGACAGGAACAACATACGCCACTGCAGTATTCTTTGTATTCGTTGTAATAATGGATATCGCAGTTTTATATACAGTGAAGAAGGGATCCAAGGAGGACGAACCCTTACTTTGATGTAACCGGGAGAAGCATAAATCCAAGGCAGGATAGGGCCTGCCGCATCCTTTACTTTTCAACACCCATTTGCTATACTGAAAAATCATAAATAGAAGAGGTACCAAATGAACAGAGAAGATTTTTTAGCAGTATATAGACACTCCATGTCTCATATTCTAGCAAAGGCAGTTATAGAGATTTTTGGAAAAGAAAACGTTCAGTACGCCATCGGACCGCAGATTGATGATGGCTTCTACTACGATTTCCTTCTTCCCAGAACTGTAACCCAGGAGGACTTTGCTACCATAGAAGATAAGATGCGTGAGATTATAAAGCGCAGAGAAGACTGGCTTGTAAAAGAGGTAAGCAAGGCCGACGGTCTGGAAATGTTTTCTGATCAACAGTTTAAGAAGGAACTGATTCAGGACCTTCCTGATGAGGAAAAGATTACAGTTTACTATACCGGGGATGACTTTGTTGATCTTTGCCGAGGACCTCATATTGAGAATTCCCAGGACCTTATGGGAGTAGCATTCCAAATCAAGTCTGCTTCCGGTTCCTATTGGCGAGGAGACGAAAACAGAGAGCAGCTTCAGAGAATATACGTCTACGCATTTCCGGACAAGCAGCAGTTAAAGGAACATCTTAACTTTATCAAAGAGGCTATGGAGAGAGACCATAAGAAGCTGGGACCCCAGCTGGAGCTCTTTATGTTTGACGAGACTGCACCGGGTATGCCTTATTGGCTCCCCAGAGGTTGGAGGCTCTACAATACACTTCAGGAATTCTCCAGAGGTCTTCAGGACGAATATGGATATCAGGAAATCTGTGCGCCTATATTTAATAATAGGAAGCTTTATCTCATAAGTGGTCATTGGGCCCACTATCAAAACAATATGTTTGTGGTTCCGGAGCTGGATCGAGATGAAGATGGGCATATACTTTTGGACGAAAACGGATCCTTTAAGATGAAGCCGGTGGAAGAGGCAGACATTTATTCAGCAAAGCCTATGAACTGCCCTAACGCCATGATAGTTTTCAAATCAAAAACCAGATCCTATAGAGACCTGCCCTTGAGACTTTCCGAGAACCAGGTGCTTCACCGCAAGGAAAAGTCGGGACAGCTTAACGGTCTTTTGAGAGTGCAGGAATTCCGTCAGGACGATGACCATACCTTTGTTATGGAATCCCAGATAGAAGAGGAAATCGGAAAGATTTTCGAACTTACAGACAAGATTTATTCTACCCTTGGATTGGAGTATAGAGCAGAGCTTTCCACAAGGCCGGAAGATTTCATGGGAGACATCGAAGTTTGGAATGACGCAGAAAGGGCCCTTAAGAGAATCCTGGATTCCAAATACGGTGAAGGTGGATACGAAATCAACGAAGGCGATGGCGCCTTCTACGGACCAAAGATTGACCTTCAGATGAAGGACGCTCTTGGTCGCGAATGGCAGTGCGGAACAATTCAGCTGGACTTCCAGCTACCTCTTAACTTTGAACTTAAATATACTGCTCCGGATGGATCTCTTAAGCAGCCGGTGGTTATACACCGAGCCCTCTATGGTTCCTTCGAAAGATTTATTGCAGTAATAATTGAGAACTTCAAGGGAGCCTTCCCCTTCTGGCTGGCACCTACCCAGGTTGCAGTTGTTCCCATTAAAGAGGAACACAACGCCTATGCAAAGGAGGTATGCGACCTACTGAGAGCAAACCATATTCGCTATGAAGTAGACTACGAAGACAAGAATATGAATGCCAAGATTAAGGAGTTCAAAAACTTCAAGATTCCTTACATCGTGGTAGTAGGCGGAAACGAAGCAGAAGAGTGCACTGTTTCCATAAACATCCGTGGAACCAACCAGCAGCTCAGAGGAGTGCCTCTAGATATGTTCCTAGACATGTGCGATCAGATGAACGAAGAGCATAGCCTGGAGCTCCTGGACAAAAAGCCCGAATAACCAGCCTGCCCCGGTGCCCCGCGCTCGCGCCGCACCCAACTTTGCCGGAAAGATTTATGAAATTAAAAGAGGGTGTCCATCAAAGTTCGCAAATCTGAACTTTTATGGCACCCTCTTATTTACAAGGTTTGCACGTTATTTAACTGATTCGGGAGTGGCGTCCTCGGTGGGATTGTCGGCGGAACCAACCACAGCAGCAACCGCTGCCAAAGCAACCATTCCGAACATAGCAAGAATAACTAGCAGATTCTCTAGGGAGTTCTTTTGAACTGCCTTTCTCTGTGTTTTGGAGGCCTTTCTTTGAAGTTTGTCGGCCTTTACTTGCGCCTTGTCAGCTTTTTGCTGAGCCTTCTTTATCTTTGCCAGATCCTTTTCTGTATTACTCATTTATATAATCTCCTTCATATAATAAGTGGTTAAACAAATTTACATAAGCATTTTATCATTATAATGTGAGGAATAAAAGAAAATCTTTATTTTTTAAGAAATGTAATATATAATTTAAGAAGTTATTTTCATAAATTATTCCCAAACCTAACTCATCTCAAGAAAGGAAAGGGCGCCTTGCCCGGTTTTGTGTATGCCAAGAAAGAAAAAAGAAGAAATCCTGGAAGAATCCCCGGAAGTTTTAGAAGAAACTAAAGAAGCAAAGAAAAAAGATACGGAAGAGAAGCCGGCAAAGAAAACAACGGCGAAAAAGACCGCTAAGAAGGAAACAGCCAAGTCTACAGCAAAGAAGAAAACAAAGAAGGAAGAGGAGGCGGCCGATACTCCTGAAGTGGCCGATACTCCTGAAGAGGCCGAAAGCTCCGAGACAGTTGAGCCCTCTAAGGAAACAGAAACTAGTAAGGGTAAGACGACTAAGTCTACGGAATCTGAAGTGGCCGAAGAAACAGTAGCTTCAGAGAAGCCATCAGAAGCAAAGGAAGATAGACCGCGCCCGGAGGTTACAGGAATCCTGGACATTGCAGAGGATGGCAATTTTGGTTTTCTTAGATTTGATAACTTCCTTACCAGCGATAAGGATATTTACGTTTCTCCTGCTCAGATAAGAAGGTTTAATCTAAAGACCGGAGATAAAATCAACGGCATTTCCAGACTGCCCAATGAAGGAGAAAGGTTTGGTGCGCTTCTTTATGTTAATGCCGTAAACGATGAAGAACCGGGAATGGCAATAAAGAGAAAAGACTTTTCCACTTTGACTCCAATATTTCCTAACCAACGTTTGAATATGGAAATGAGCGCAAAGGAACTTTCCATGAGGCTCATTGATTTAATCGCACCGGTGGGCAAGGGTCAGAGGGGACTAATAGTAGCCCCACCAAAGGCAGGAAAGACGACTTTGCTTAAGCGTATAGCCAACAGCATTGAGCACAATCATCCTGATGTTGAGCTGATAGTTCTGCTGGTGGACGAAAGACCGGAAGAAGTTACGGATATGAAGAGGTCCTTAAATGGCGGCGAGGTAATTTATTCTACCTTTGATGAAAGACCTCAGCACCACGTGAAGGTGGCTGAAATGGTGCTTGCCCGTGCTCAGAGATTGGCGGAGCATAAAAAAGATGTGGTTATTCTTTTGGACAGCATTACAAGATTGGCTAGAGCCTACAACCTGGTGGAACCATCTTCAGGAAGAACCCTTTCCGGTGGTTTTGATCCGGTTGCTCTCTATAAACCGAAGAAGTTTTTCGGTGCAGCCAGAAACCTGGAGGAGGGTGGAAGCGTAACTATCCTGGCTACAGCCCTTGTAGAAACCGGATCCAGAATGGATGATGTTATATATGAAGAGTTTAAGGGTACAGGTAATATGGAACTCCATTTGGATCGTAAGCTTTCTGAACGCAGAATCTTCCCGGCTATCGACTTGAACCGCTCGGGTACCAGAAGAGAAGACCTGCTAATGACTCAGGAGGAGATGGAGGCTATTTGGATGATGCGTCGCGCCATGGGCAACCTGCCTCTCCAAGAGGTTACAGAGACCATCATAGACAACCTTTCCCAGACAGTAAGTAATGAGAACTTTGTTCAGATTATTAAGAAGGTATTGTCCGGCAGAGGATAAAAGTATAGAATAATCAAGTTAGGAAAAAAATTATCTGTAAAACCAACAGTAGAGAAGCAATGGATTTAAGTAAGATATTTCTAAAAGATGCCTGTCCCACATCCATGGGAGGCCAAGCCGTTATGGAAGGAGTAATGATGCGAGGGTCAGATCGTATGGCCATCGCAGTTAGAATTCCAGACGGTAGAATTCATATCAAGACTCAGCCCTTGGCAAAGCCGGGCTGGTGGGCCAAAACCCCTATCGTAAGGGGCATCTTTGCTTTTGTTACTTCTCTCGCTACAGGAATGAAAACCCTTCTGTATTCTGCTGATGTGCTGGAGGCCTATGGAGCCTACGATGAAGAGGGAGAAGAAAAGAAGGGTAAGCTGGAAACTTGGTTGAAAACAAAGTTCGGTGAAAGAGCCGTATGGAATATGATGATTTGGTTTTCGGTGGTTTTGGCCATCGCTATTGCCGTGGGGGTTTTCATTCTGCTGCCCACGGTGGTGGTTAATTGGCTGGGTAGATTTACTGAAAGCGCATTGCTGCTGAATCTGGCAGAAGGAATTCTGAGAATAACTATCTTCATTATATATATATCTGCCATCAGCAAAATGGAAGACATAAGAACCACATTCCAGTACCACGGAGCAGAGCACAAAACAATACATTGCTTTGAAAACAATCTGGAGCTTACGCCGGAAAACGCCAGAAGCTTCTATACCCTTCATCCCAGATGCGGAACCAGCTTCTTGATGTTTGTTATGGTAATAAGTCTCATTCTGTTTTCTTTGTTAGGCTGGCCGAATATTTGGGTAAGACTGATTTCCAGAATTGTGCTTATTCCTTTGGTGGCGGGACTGTCCTACGAACTCCTTAAGTGGGCGGGAAGAAGCGACAACATAGTTGTAAAGATTCTTAGTTTGCCGGGGCTGGCTCTTCAGAAACTGACGACCAAAGAACCAACGGATAAGCAGTTGGAGGTGGCTATTGCCTCCATCAAGGCGGTGTCTGTCCCTGCAGATGCGCCATACATTGAGGGGATTTGTGACAAGGATGCTAATTTGATTGAAGAAAGACACATAGGAGAAGCCGCATGAGTTTAACTGTAAAACAGATTACAGACATTGGAGCAAAGCAGCTTGAAGCCAGCGGAATAGCAGATGCCAGAAGGGACAGCGATACCCTTTATTGCTATATGGTTGGTGTACCGGAATCAAAGTTGTTCACCGAGTATCAGTATACCCTTCAAGAAGTTCTTTGCGACAAATACTTTGAACTCATAGACAGAAGAGCCTCAGGCGAACCCTTGCAGTATATAGTTGGATACACTTCTTTTATGGGCCTTCCTTTTAAGGTGGAGCCGGGAGTATTGATTCCGCGCCAGGATACGGAAACTTTGGTGGAGGATGCCATTTCCATCATAGAAACTGGGCGAATCAGAGGGGCAGCAGTATGCCCACCAAAGAAAAGCTGGGACGTTTTGGATCTGGGAACCGGCAGTGGTGCCATAGGTGTCTCCATCGCCAAGCTTGTGGACAAAACCAATGTAACTTTGACAGATGTCAGCAAAGACGCTTTAAAAATAGCAAGAGCAAATGCCAAGGAAAACGGCGTGGAAAAAAAGGTGAAATTCCTTGAAGGTGATTTGTTCTCTCCTTTGGGCGGAATGCTGGGTGCTAAAAAATTTGACATGATAATTAGCAATCCTCCGTACATACCCACGGATGTTATTGATACGCTGCAAAGAGAAATCAAGGAGCATGAACCAAGGGTAGCTTTGGATGGAGGCGAGGATGGTTTGGATTACTACAGGCGAATTGCTGAGCAGGCCCCTAAGCATCTTAAGAAAAATGGAGTGCTGCTTTTGGAGATTGGCCACGATCAAAGAGACGCAGTGACGAAGATTCTTTTTGATACAGGCGCGTTTGAAGATATCCGCTGCTTCCAGGATTTGGCCAGACGGGATAGAGTAATTTTTGCCATCAAAGAGTAGGGGTGTTTAAGTCCTCGGCACCTAGTCTCATTTTATTTACAAGGTATAGCATTTGTAGAGTTTTGGTGGTATACTGACATGGCGGCAAGGAGGCACTTGAATTGGAGAGTGGCTTCCTTGGACCAGAAGCTTCAAAGGGGCAGGCCATTACAACTAGATAAGCTTCCGTGGCTCAGTTGGCAGAGCAGCGCATTCGTAACGCGCAGGTCGCCGGTTCGATCCCGGCCGGGAGCTCCACTTTTTTGGCAGTTTGCTTAGGCAAGCTGCCTTTTGTTATGAGCTGCCCGTATCTTTGATAAGGCGCGCAGCTCAAACGCAACCAGTTGCAGCGCTTCAGCGCGTGACAACTGTCTGTGATTCCCAATATTACTCGCTGATTATTCCTTAAGTCATTGGTCTATGGTAGAATTATGCCGTAGGCTATTACATATAGAGAGACAAATCTAAGTTTGACGAGGTAATTATTATGATAAAAACACTGAAAAAATTGTTCGGCGAGATAAATCTGACGTGGCCGAAATTGATTATATCCGCAATAGTTGCGGGAATTCTGACCGCAGTGATTGCGATGATTCCGGAACTTCACTATACTTCCTTCAATGCGATTACGGTAACACTTGAAGTATGGATACTGTTTGG
>JAGAXF010000015.1 GCA_017941085.1 Bacillota bacterium | reverse complement strand
ATAAGCTTTGTGGCAACTCCACCCAAGGTTTCGATGGAAAGGGAAAGAGGTGTTACGTCCAGGAGAAGAATGTCGTTTACTTCACCTGTAAGAACTCCTGCCTGAATTGCAGCACCTACTGCTACGCATTCATCCGGGTTGATACCCTTGAAGGGTTCCTTTCCTGTTACACGCTTTACAGCTTCCTGTACTGCCGGGATTCTGGTGGATCCACCTACCAGGATTACCTTTTCCAAATCGGCGGTAGTTACTCCTGCATCGCTCATGGCCTTCTGCATCGGAGCTACTGTTCTTTCTACCAAGTCAGCAGTAAGCTGTTCGAACTTTGCTCTTGTAAGGTCGTAGTTCATGTGCAGCGGACCTGCATCTGTAACTGTAATAAAGGGCAGGTTTATGTTGGTGGTCTGCTGGCTGGAAAGTTCCTTCTTTGCCTTTTCGGAAGCTTCTCTCAGTCTCTGAAGAGCCATCTTGTCTGCTCTTAGATCCACACCGTTTTCCTTGGAGAATTCGTCTGCCAGGTAGTTCATTACTGCATTATCAAAGTCGTCGCCGCCCAGGTGTGTATCACCGTTGGTTGCCAATACTTCAAATACGCCATCACCCAGTTCCAGGATTGATACGTCGAAGGTACCTCCGCCCAAATCGTAAACCAGGATCTTGTGAGTTCCTGCTTCCTTGTCCAAGCCATATGCCAGGGATGCTGCTGTTGGTTCATTGATGATTCTCTTTACATCGAGACCTGCGATTTTACCTGCGTCCTTGGTTGCCTGTTTCTGGGAGTCGGAGAAGTATGCAGGTACTGTAATAACTACCTCTGTAATCTTCTCTCCTAAATATGCTTCAGCGTCGTTCTTAAGTTTGGTAAGAATCATGGCGCTGATGTCCTGGGGTGTGTATGTTTTTCCGTCGATTGATACGGTGTAATCCTCACCCATATGTCTCTTAATTGAGGAGATTGTTCTGTCAGGATTAGTTACTGCCTGACGCTTGGCTGTTTCTCCTACAAGTCTTTCACCGTTCTTGGCAAAGCCAACTACTGATGGTGTGGTTCTGTTTCCTTCTGCATTGGCGATTACCACAGGTTCGCCACCTTCTAGAACTGCTACGCAACTATTGGTTGTTCCTAGATCTATTCCTATTACTTTTGCCATTTTATTTTACCTCCTATGTTTGCCGATATCGGCACACTTTCTTTTCAATCTATATATAAAGCAATGGTCTTGCTTATATACTTTTTATTTGGCCACCTTTACCATTGGCGGTCTAATAACCTTTCCGTTTAATGTATATCCCTTTTGGATTACTCCGGATATTCTTCCGCTTTCGTATTCATCCGTTTCCTCCATAACTGCAGCGTTGTGGAAATTGGGATCAAATTCTTCTCCTATGACCTTCATCTCCTCCAGTCCTGACTGGCCAAGGGCTGCAATTAGCTGCTTGAAAATGTTTTCCATTCCTTCGGCAAACTTGTCATCGGTGCTGCCCTGTTCAAATGCTCTTTCAAAATTATCAAGAACATCCAGAACCTTTGTCATTACTTTTTCGCTGGCAGAGGATCTAATGTCTGAAACTTCCTTTGCTGTACGTTTCTTGTAATTTTGGAAGTCCGCCATAAGTCTCATATACTTGCTTTGCCAAGGATCTTCTGCGCTGGCCTCTGCAGCGTCAGCGTCAGCTTCTGCGCTGGCTTCTGCAGCGTCAGCGTCAGCTTCTGCGCTGGCTTCTGCGGCGTCAGCGTCTGCTTCTGCAGCATCAGCATTTGCTGTTTCTTCCAATACTTCCTCTTCTATAGGAGTTTCAACTCCCTGATCCATTTCTTTTTCTGTTGCCATAATTTATCTCCCGTCGTCGTTTTTACTAACCTACAAACTGTTTATTATTCTGTCCGCAAGTTCTGTCATCTATATCTAATGCTTTGGAATTTTGTTTTAGGTTCCATCACCTATATCCACATCTATTGATAGTCTTTCTATTTCCTCCGGTTTATCTATTCCTTCCTCCAGGGTGGTTCCCTCCAGTTTGAAGCTGTTATTCAGGTTCTCTGTAAGGTATTCCATAATGGAGGTTACTTCACCGTATTTCATACGCTTGGGCCCTATAACCCCTATCTTTCCAACGGTTTTACCGTCTACGCTATAGGTGGCGGTTATCACCGAATAGTCTGCCATCTGCTCGTCCATGTTTTCGTCGCCGATGGTTACGATGACCCCCTCATCTCTATCCACAATGGCCTTTATGAATTCATCCTTTTGATCTAACATGGTGAGGAAGTTCTTTGCTCTCTCCATGTCGTTATACTCCGGTATATCAAAGATGTTGGTTAAGCCATCCATATAGAGCTGAACATTCAGCATTTCCTCCAGGGTTTTCATAAAGTCAGGCATAATATCCTGAGCAAGATTTCCCATGGCCTCCACATTGCTTTCCAGACTTTCAATTATGTTGTCCTTAAGCACATCCGTAAGTTTCATGCCTCTATATTTATAGGTCATGCTCTTGGCCAAAAGCTGAAGGTTCTCGCCCTTGCAGGATCTCGGAAGTTTTAAGGCTGTATTGGATATCTCTCCTGTTTCGGAAACTATCATCATTACTACAGTTTTGTCATCCACCGGAAGGAGGTTCACAAACTTCAGGGTTTCCTCGTTTCTCGTTGGGGTTACAGCAAAGGATGTAAGATTGGTTATTCTGGAAAGTATCCTGGCTGCATGCCTTATGGTTCTTTCGAACTCATTTATATCCGCCTGGAGTTCGTTGGCAATGGCTCTTTTCTCTGCCACACTTAATTCAGGCTTTTCCATTAGTTGATTTACATAGAGCCTGTAAGCTTTGTCTGAAGGAACCCTTCCTGCAGATGTATGAGGATGAGTTAGATAACCCATTTCCTCCAGGTCACTCATTTCATTTCTGATGGTGGCAGGACTTATATTCATATCCAGTTTCTTGGATAATGTTCTGGAACCAACAGGTTCAGCGGTCTTTACATAGTCGCTGATTATGGCCTGTAATATCTTTAATTTTCGTTCCGTTAATTCCATTTGGTATCTCCGGTATATCTATTTCTTTCCAATATATTAGCACTCATATAGCCCGAGTGCTAATCACTAAATATAATGTACCACGTTTTTATGGAAAGTCAACATAGATTATGTAGAAAAAATAAAAGTTTTTTTGAGGGATTTTGATGATGCTTTCAACCGCCATTTGGCAATGATTATTATATGGGTTTTATTGAGATGGGTCCTCCAATAAGTCCTCTATTTTACAGCCTAAAACCCTGGATAATTTATAGAGAGTCTGACCCTGAGCTTTGTCTATATCATTGTTTTTCTGCTCGTACATTTGGATAGACCTAAGCTTCACTCCCGACATCTTTGCTAATTCACTCTGAGATATACCTCTATTTTCCCTTATTCTCTTTATCTTTGGTTCTCTCATGGACATGGCCTTTTCTATCCTGCTATCCATTTCATCAAAAAATTGGGACACATCCATTTCGTGATATACGGAATACATGGCTATAACTTCCTTTAATGGTACTGCCTCAAAAATATCCGAAAACCTACGGCCGGTATACCATTGATATTCTGCCAAAACCCATCCCGCCCAATAAACAGGAGATGGCTTTGTCATATAAAACGACTCAGACTCTTTGACCATGTAACTATATTCATTATCGTCACCATAGGTCTTGCTAAGAACCGCCCTGGCTAATTCTATTCCGGACATTCCGGATATTACTCCAGGGTTACCTTTTTCAAATCTCTCTGCATATCCGGATACTTTAAAGTGAGCCCAAGCCATTTCAGGCTCTATTCCGCATTCATCAATAAGATAAGAAAAAAACTGGCTGAGGCTTTTCTTTGCATCATTTACGTATAGTTCGCTGTATGCGTTCATCCTTTCTTCCCATCTCCTCTCTCAAAATATCCAGTGCAAATATTTCATTTCTGTAATTATTTTTCTTTGATAAACTCTCCTTATAATCACGCCTTGCTTTTTGATCTCTTGTTAGAAATCGTGGATAGTAATCCCCGCCGCTTACTTTGGTAGTGCCCTCATATTCTATATTCTTGAATGATTTTTTAGAAACCAAAGCTATCTGTATTCCTAAATTACCCAGATGCATGGCCT
This sequence comes from Bacillota bacterium, assembly GCA_017941085.1. GTDB lineage: Bacteria > Bacillota > Clostridia > Peptostreptococcales > Anaerovoracaceae > Eubacterium_B. The sequence continues at coordinate 63,617 of JAGAXF010000015.1, read as the reverse complement.
GGGATAGCCTACTAACGGAAATAGTATTTTCAACAAAAGCTTCTGCAAATTGAAAGTATGAATCATCTGCTCTGTATCCTCTGATTAAATCGTATTTTGAAACGTCCACAGAGAAGTTATCAATTATATAAGTTCTCGTTTCCTGAGCCAAATCACCGGACAGTCTAAAAGTTCTGTTTTGAAGGAGTATGGCTATCCATTCCAATACGGAATGATTGCCATCACATAAATCTAGCACCTTCAGTTTCTCAGTATCTAAAATGTAGCGATTAATATATCCATCACTTCCATGCCTGCATGCCCATTCTCCCGCAAGATCAAAATCTTGGGTACAATAAAAACCTCTTCCATAATCGTTATTAATCTTTCCTTCACCATAGCTAGGGATTTTTATAATATGGTCTGAACCATGCAATAGTTCTATTATCTTCATAAAAAAACTCCTATCATTACAATGACACATATATTATATCATTGCAATGATAGGAAATCAAGGGTCCTATTGCTATCTATCCCAGCCCAAGGTTCTGCTTACTGCGTCCTTCCAGCCGGAAATGGCTAATATTCTGTCTTCCTGAGACATGGATGGTGCGAATCTCTTTCCCGCCTTCCAGTTGTCTGCCACATCCACCAGGTCCTTCCAGTATCCGGTGGCAAGACCGGCCAAATAGGCTGCCCCCATGGAGGTTGTTTCAACAGAGGATGGTCTAACTACTTCTACATTCAAAATGTCTGACTGGAACTGCATCAGAAAGTCGTTTGCCGCGGCACCTCCGTCCACCATCATCTGTTCAGGATATTTCCCCAGGTCTGAGCTCATGGCTTCCAAAAGGTCCTGGCATTGGTAGGCCATGGATTCCAGCGCAGCTCTTACTATATGATTCTTGTTAGCTCCTCTTGTTAGACCAAAGATGGTTCCTCGGGTTTTGGAATCCCAGTATGGCGCCCCCAGGCCAACAAAGGCCGGCACTATGTAAACGCCGTTGGAGTCCTCTACGGACTTGGCCATTTCCTCTGAATCAGAGGTTTTTGCAAGAAGTCCCAGCTCGTCCCTGAGCCACTGAATCACGGCTCCGCAAACAAAGACGGAACCTTCCAGGGCGTAGGTTACTTTTCCATCTAGGCCCCAGCCGATAGTGGTAAGAAGCCCATTCTTTGATTCCACCGGTTTATCACCGGTATTCTGAAGCATAAAGAGTCCCGTTCCAAAGGTGCTCTTTACCTCTCCTTCTCTAAAGCAGGTTTGACCAAAGAGAGCCGCCTGTTGATCCCCGGCAATTCCGGAAATCTTTATGGGGCCTCCGAATATTTCAGGATCCGTTTCTCCGTAAACCTGACTGGAGGGTTTAACCTGAGGCAGCATGGATTTAGGAACATCCAAGGTCTCTAGAATCTCTTCGTCCCATTTAAGTTCATGTATATTGAACATCATGGTTCTGGAAGCGTTGGAATAATCAGTTATATGAAGCTTGCCCTTTGTCAGATTCCAGACAAGCCAGGTGTCTATGGTTCCAAAAAATAGATCCCCTGCCTCTGCTTTTTCTCGGGCACCATCTATGTTTTCCAGAATCCATCTTACCTTGGTTCCGCTAAAATACGGATCTATTACGAGGCCTGTTTTGGATTTTGTAGTATCGCTAAGGCCTGCCTCTATCAAAGTATCGCAGTAGTCGGATGTTCTTCTGCACTGCCATACTATAGCATTAGAAATGGGCTCTCCAGTGTTCTTATCCCAAACTACAGTTGTTTCTCTTTGGTTGGTAATGCCGATGGTTTCTATGTTCTCAAAGGTGAGGCCGGCAGTTTCCATTGCCTCCTTTGCCACCTTAAGCTGGCTGGACCAGATTTCCTTAGCATCGTGTTCCACCCATCCTTGATCAGGATAGTATTGGGTAAACTCCTGTTGGGCTACACTTATTATGTTGCTTTCTTGGTCGTATATTATGGCCCTGCTGCTGGTGGTTCCTTGGTCCAGGGTTAACACATATTTTTTCATAGCCCCTCCGTCCTTATTAATTATTAAGACCTGCGATTTCTCTTGCCACAAATACTCCGCTGGCACTGGCATGAGAAAGGGAATGGGTTACGCCGCTTCCGTCTCCTATTATATATAGTCCGGGATGACAGGTTTCCAGGTTGTTATTCAGCTCAACTTCCATATTGTAGAACTTTACCTCCACGCCATAGAGGAGAGTATCGTCGTTAGCTGTTCCCGGAGCAATCTTATCCAAGGCGTAAATCATTTCAATTATGCCATCCAGGATTCTCTTGGGAAGTACCAAGGAAAGGTCTCCCGGGGTTGCATTAAGAGTAGGTCTAACGGTACATTCGTTTATTCTCTTGGCTGTACTTCTGTGACCTCTCTCCAAATCTCCAAATCTCTGGACGATAACTCCTCCCCCCAGCATGTTGGAAAGTCTGGCTATACTTTCTCCGTAGCCGTTGCTGTCCTTAAAGGGCTCTGAAAAATGCTTTGCCACCAAAAGAGCAAAGTTGGTATTCTGAGTCTTCTTTTCCGGGTCTTCAAAGCTATGGCCGTTTACCGTAACTATGCCGTTGGTGTTTTCCGTTACAACTATGCCGTTGGGATTCATGCAGAAGGTTCTGACCCTGTCCTCGTATTTTTTAGTTCTATATACGATTTTGCTTTCGTAGAGTTCATCGGTAAGATGAGAAAAGATTTCTGCCGGAAGCTCAATCCTTACTCCCAGGTCAACACGGTTGCTCTTGGTTTCGATTTTTAAGTCCTCGCAGATGGATTCCATCCATTTGCTTCCGCTTCTACCAACGGAAACAATGCACTTGGGGGCTGAAATGCTTCCCTTTGCACCGTTTCCTTCTTCGTAGTCCACCCGGTATCCTCCATCAATGATATTGATTTTCTCTACCATTGAATTGAATCTGAAGTCAATTTTGTCCTTCATTTCATCAAAGAGATTACCCAGCACCACATAGTTTATATCCGTACCTAAATGTCTTACGGAAGCCTCAAGAAGAGTTAATCCATTTTGCATGCACTGCTTTTTAAAACTTGAACCGGCAGTGGAGAAAAGTTTTGTTCCCTCTCCTCCATGACTCATGTTTATTTCGTCAACATAATGCATGAGTTCAAAGGCCTTTTCCCTTCCTATGTATTCAAAGAGAGTTCCTCCGAAGTCGTTGGTTATATTATATTTGCCGTCGGAAAAAGCTCCGGCTCCACCAAAGCCTCTCATAATGGCACATTTTTTACAATGAATGCAGGACTTAACCTTTACACCATCAATGGGGCATACTCTTTCACTTAAGGGCGCTCCACCCTCCACCACTGCCACCTTTAAGCCCGGTGCCTTCTGCATTAGTTCATAAGCGGAGAATATTCCTCCGGGTCCTGCACCAATAATTATGACATCGTAATCCATTTCATTATCCTCTCTATCTGTTATATATTAGTCTTAAAACCAGCAGTAATCCAAAATACAAAATATTCATTACCACCAGGGATACATACCATCTTCCCCCTCTGTTAAAGCCATAAAAGTCTTCCCAGCCTTTGATTACCTTTCCCTCTCGGTCCTTCTCCTGGAATATGATTACCTGGGATAAGTAAACTGCCGAATATATTATTGTAGGTATAAGGCCTAATGCCGCTTCTTTGATGCTGATGCTATCAAAGTTTTCAAGAAGCATAAAGGACAGTATGGCCAAAAGGGGTCCAATTAAATGGGTGAACAAGCTGGTTCCACCCAGCATTACGCCGTAGCCCTGGGTAGGTCCCAAGAAAAACAGCACCGTAAGCATTGTGCAAGTTACCGTTGCAGTGCTGATATACTTAAGGACTATTAGCCAGTGGGGAAAAGGCACACCACAGAGGGTACAGTTCTTAAGCTCCACAAAGAGAAAGGCTCCACACACCAAGGCAGAAAAAACATTGGACAAGGTGGTGTAGTACCTTAAGGATCTGGTTCCCACTGCATGGCCCTCTTCATTTTTGTTTGTAAAGTAGCCCACTACAATTCCAATGGTCACAACAAAGACAATGGTATTGGCGGCTACAGATAGATAAAACTGTAATACTTCGCTCATATTATACAAATACCGACATTATTTTGTTTGATACATCTAGTCCCTTTTCGGTAATTCTTAATCCCATAGGGATACCCTCAATGCTTACATATTCTTTTAAAAAACCAGCGGTAAAAAACTCCTCCAGTTCCTTCCATCTATCTGAAAAAACTTCTCTAAAGTCAGCTCCAAACTTTGATTTAAAGCTGCCGTAATCAATTCCCCCGGTCAGCCTTAAGCCCGTAAAGGTGTATTCCGACATGTTATCAAAGTTGCTGTTCTGGTGATTTTCGGAATAGCCTTCCCCACTATAATCAAAGGTAAATCTCTTCCCATCAATATACGATGAGGCGCTGGGGCCTATTCCCAGATATTCCTCCAAGGTCCAGTATTTAAGATTATGCCTGCATTCAAAGCCCGGCTTTGATGCATTGCTTATTTCATAATGCTTGTAGCCTGCGGACTTTAGCATATTAATGGCACCATGGTACATAGCTCTATCCAAATCATCGGAAAGCTCAGTGATTTTTCCCTCTTCAAATAATTTGAAATAAGGTGTGCCCTCTTCCAGCTGCAAACTGTAAAAAGAAATATGCTCCGGGTTTAAGGAGATGGTCTTCCTTAGGGTGTCCTCCCACTGTTTCATGGTTTGACCGGGGATTCCAAACATAAGGTCCAGATTTATATTTTCAAAACCCGCTTGTCTTGCCGCTTTAAAGGCAGCTTCTGCTTCCGCTGAATTGTGTATCCTACCAAGAGTAGAAAGCACATTATCATTAAAGGACTGAACGCCTATGGATATTCTATTAAATCCCGCCCTGAGAAGCTCCCTAAGTTTAGTTTCATCCATTTGGGATCCGGGATTAGCCTCCAAGGTTATTTCACAATCTGTCAAGACATCAAAGCTTAAGTATATTTGAGAGAGAATTTCCGTCAAATCTTCCCCCTTAAGCACCGTGGGAGTTCCTCCACCAAAGAATATGGAATTCACTTTTCTGCCCAAGGAATAAATCGCGCCAAAGCCTTTAATATCCCGGATTATCTTATCTTTGTAAACCTGTATGTCGGATATGGTATACCTACCATTTTCATCCTCTTCTCCCCTTCCAATGGGCATGGAGTAAAATCCACAATAGGGACATTTCCTTATGCAAAAAGGAACGTGGATATATATTCCCAGGTTATTTGTCGTCGTCATATTTAAGCACCGCCGTAAAGGCCTCCTGAGGAACCTCAACTCGTCCGAATTGCCTCATTCGCTTCTTTCCTTCCTTTTGTTTTTCAAGAAGCTTCTTCTTACGGGAAATATCTCCGCCGTAGCACTTGGCTATTACGTCCTTTCTATAGGCCTTTACCGTTTCTCTTGCAATAACCTTTTGACCGATTGCCGCTTGGATGGGAACCTCGAACTGATGCATAGGAATTACTTCCTTTAACTTCTTGCAAACGAAGCGTCCCCTGTCGTAGGCCTCGGATTCATGGACGATCATGGAGAAGGCATCCACAATCTCCTTGTTTAAAAGTACATCCATCTTCACCAAAGTTGATTTCTGATATCTTATGAATTCGTAGTCCAAGGAACCGTATCCTCTGGTCTTTGATTTAAGGGCATCAAAGAAATCATAAATAACTTCATTTAAGGGAAGCTCGTAATGAAGGGTTACTCTGTCTTTGGTGATGTACTCCATGTGAAGCATGTTTCCCCGGCGCTTTTGACAAAGCTCCATTATGGAACCTACATAGTCCTTGGGAATCATAATATCCGCCTTAACTATGGGTTCTTCTATGTGATCGATCTCCACAGGAGATGGCAAATTGGTTGGATTCTGAATCATTTCCACTCTGCCATCGGTCATTACTACTTTATATACTACGCTGGGAGATGTGGTTATAACCGCCAGGTCAAATTCTCTCTCCAGCCTCTCTACAATTATCTCCATGTGAAGGAGTCCCAGGAATCCGCAGCGGAAGCCAAAACCAAGAGCAGTTGAGGTTTCCGGCTCAAACTCAAAGGCAGCGTCATTAACCTGGAGCTTTTCCAAGGCATCCTTTACTCCTTCGTATTTCTCACCTTCCGCCGGATATATTCCGCAGTAAACCATGGACTGAGCCTTTTTGTATCCCGGCAACATTTCTTCCGTTGGATTTCCTGCCAGAGTTATGGTATCACCTACCTGGGCATCCTTAACCTGTTTGATTCTGGCGCAGATATATCCCACCTCTCCGGCGCTTAAGCTTTTTACCGGCACATGACCGGGAGCCATGACCCCCACCTCAGTTACTTCATATTTTTTTCCGGTATTCATAAGGAGGATTTCATCTCCTACCTTTACGCTGCCGTCAAATATGCGGGTGTAGATTACCACGCCCTTGTAATTGTCATATACGGAATCAAAGATCAAAGCCTTTAGCTTACCTTCGGGATTGCCTGTAGGTGCAGGAATGTTTTTTACAATGGACTCCAGAAGTTCCGTGATGCCGGTACCTTCCTTTGCTGATACCAGAGGAGCTTCGGAAGCATCTATTCCAATCATCTCTTCGATTTCTTCTTTGGTTTCATCGGGTCTGGAGCTGGCCAGATCGATTTTGTTTAAAACCGGAAGTATCTCCAAATCCTCGTCCAAAGCCAGATACACATTGGCCATGGTTTGAGCCTCCACGCCTTGAGTGGAATCCACAACTAAAATAGCCCCCTCACAGGCCGCCAGGCTTCTGGAAACTTCGTAGTTAAAGTCAACATGGCCCGGAGTATCAATAAGGTTAAAGATGTATTCCTCTCCATCTGAAGCCTTGTATACCAGACGAGTGGTTTGGAGTTTGATGGTGATGCCCCTTTCTCTCTCCAGATCCATATTGTCCAGGAATTGCTCCTTCATATCCCTTTCTGAAACAAGTCCCGTGTTTTCTATTATTCTGTCCGCCAAAGTAGACTTGCCGTGATCGATATGGGCTATGATGCTAAAGTTTCTTATGTTTTTAAGATAATTCTGATCCATTAAACGTCTCCAAATAACAAGGGATACCGGAAGAGCCGATATCCCTTTTGTATCATGTGCAAAACCTACTATATATAATGTAGGTTATTGGAACAACTTGCTGGCGATCTCGTTTCCGGCAGCATTTTTATATACCACCTGAACTTTGATGCCCTGAAGTCCTGTCTCTTCTTCTAAATTGCTTATTACTTCTTTAAATGTGTCATCCAAACCATCTAAAGCCTTTTCCAGGTCTTCTCCGGAAATGCTGGCGTCCTCCACTGTATAGATGAGTTCCATGGTGTTTTCTGTCACCGTAATGGTGGCGTTTGGATCGTTTGAGGCTATACCTTGAATTGAATCCTGCTCACTTTGATAGACCTTGATGTATTCCTCCAGATTGGCAGGTTCTTTTTTGGTGCAGGCGGTACTTATCAAAGCTATGGTCAGTACAGCAATTAATAAAAGCAACAGCTTCCTTTTATTATTCATCCTAATAATACTCCCTTTGTATGTGCTTTACAGTAAAATCCCTGTATTTACAATCTATAAAACCACATAAATTTTAATAGATTGGGTTTACACTGTCAAGGGAGCCCGGGTCCTATACACTTTGACTTTTTGATATATATATGCTACTATTACCAAGTAATTTCTTAAGAAATCTTAAGAAATCAGGAGAAGTGAATATGAGAAGAAACAAAAATCAGAACTTGTTCTACAAGAAGAAGTCCAGGGCCAAATATGCCATTATAGGCGTTTTGGCGTCTACGGCCATCTTGGGAGCAGCAGTCCTGAAGCTTGGCGCAACCCCTGAAATGGGAGCCACCCTTGATTTCTACAAGCAGCCTGTGGCAGCAGCCAATGCCGACACCAAAGACGGCAGCAGCTCTGTATCTGAGAATAACATTCAAACCTCCGATACCAAAGGCAATACCACGGATTCCTCTGGTCTTTCCCTAAGGCAGACAACCACAGGAATAGCAGCTGCCCCTCTAATCAAGAGAGCATCTGCATCTATAAGTGCAGACGGAGAAACCTACGAACTAAGCTTCATTGGAAGCCCAAGGGTTTCAGACCTTCTTAGAAAGGCAGGCCTTACACCGGGAGAAAATGATATTATCTCTTCCGGATTGGAGGAGATAGTTACCGCAGGTGAATCCATTACTCTCACCAGAGTGTCTATAGAAACTGTGGAAGAAACCGTGGAAACCGAATATGAAACGGTTTATGAGGATGACTCTTCCATGTACGAGGGAGAATCAGAAGTCAAGCAAGAAGGACTTAATACAATAAAAAAAGAAGTATATAAGGTCACCTATAATGATGGTGAAGAAGTAGCAAGGGAGCTTCTGGAGACCCAGGTTACCCAGGAAGGTCAGGACGAAATAATCCTGGTGGGAACAAAGGAAGAACCTACCTACACCCCTTCATCCTCAGGATCCACCTCCTCCGGTTCTTCATCATCGGGAGGTTCCACATCGGACTTCAGCTATAGCAAGGTAATATCCTGCAGAGCCTACTCCTATGTAGCCGGTGGATATGGTGCATCAGGCAATCCTGCCGTCGTAGGTACCTGTGCCGTAGATCCTTCCGTAATCCCTCTGGGAACAAGATTATATATTGAAGGATATGGATACGCTACAGCCAATGATACCGGCGGCAATATAAAAGGAAACACCATAGACGTGGTATTTAATACCACCGGCGAATGTTATCAGTGGGGCGTAAGAACAGTAAACGTATATATACTGGATTAGTAAAACTATTGATAACAACCTGGAACAATAAACTTTGATAAGCAAAACCCGAGAAATGAAGTGTTCTCGGGTTTTTACTTGCCAATTTTCTGTTTACTCCAGTATCCTTCCGTCTCTTGAGATAGTTACCACCTGCCATGGTATGAACTTGCCGCTGTTTCTAAGCGCATTCTCTGCTGCCATCTGAAGTCCTCCGCAGCAAGGCACTTCCATGCGTACTATGGTCACGCTCTTTATGTCGTTATTTCTAATTATGTCTGTCAGCTTCTCTGTATAATCCACTGCATCGAGTTTCGGACATCCGATAAGAGTGATCTTTCCCTTCATGAAGTCCTCATGCATATTGGCATAGGCATATGCAGTGCAGTCTGCAGCGATCAGGAGCTTGGCTCCGTCATAGAATGGGGCTTCCGTCGGAAGAAGCTTGATCTGGCAAGGCCACTGGCCCAGTCTTGAAACAGGCTTCATTTTTACCTGGCTCTGCTCAGGTTCGCTCTCTTCCTGTACCGCTTTGAACTGCATCATTCTTGATCCCGGGCATCCGCCCTCGTGTATATGTTCCATCTTCTTTTCCTCCGCTTTCTTTGCCTGTGCTGCCTTGACTGCTGCCTCATCATATGCAGGAGCCTCTCTTTCCTCGAATGTGATAGCACCTGTTGGACAGTTCGGCAGGCAGTCACCAAATCCGTCGCAGAAATGCTCTCTCATCAGTTTTGCTTTGCCATCTACGATATCTATCGCACCCTCGTGGCATGCCTCTGCGCACAGTCCGCATCCGTTGCATTTTTCTTCATCTATATGGATTATCTTTCTGATCATCGTACTATCCTCCTCTTGTCTTTCCACTGTAAGTATAGTAAAGTACAGGATATAAGTATGTTGTTATAACCACATTTCGAGATTTTTTTAATTACTTTGGAGAATTGATAAAGTGGATATTACGAAATCTGTGATCTTCAGGGGCATGAGCGACTCTGAATCAGACGCAGCATTAAAAGCTCTTGCTGCCGCGGAGCATAGTTTTGCGAAGGATGAGATCATACTGCATACAGGTGATACGACTGAAATTATGGGACTGGTCCTTGAAGGGAGCGTTCGCATAGAGAGCAATGACGTATGGGGTAACCGCACAATTCTGAGCCATGTGGAAGCTGGGCAGGTATTTGCCGAGACATACGCATTTCTCAAAGTCGAGCCTTTGCTTGTAGATGCAGTCGCGAACCAGGACTCCCGGGTGCTGCTTCTCAATATGGGCTCAATTGGCAGAGTAAACGATTCATCTGCATGGAGGCTCAAGCTTATCTCAAACTTGCTCAGCATATCTATGCAAAAGAACCTGATGCTGTCGGGCAGGATCTTTCATACATCACCAAAGAGTATCCGGGGAAGGGTAACATCTTATCTTAGCAGCGTTTCTTTGAAGACAGGATCTGACGAATTCGATATCCCGTTTGACAGGCAACAGCTTGCAGACTACCTGAACGTTGAGAGGACCGCTCTTTCCAAGGAGCTCGGAAAGATGCAAAGCGACGGACTTCTTCGGGTAAAGAAGAACCACTTCAAACTGGAGCGTTGATGCCATTATCGGTATTCAAAGAATCGAAGATGTATCCGGAGGCACTGGCTGTAAGTAAGTCTTTGATCTATAGTTTGGAAGTTGTTAGTGTATAAAACACAGAAGAGGTGCTCCCCCCTCGTGAGCACCTCTTCTGTGTTATTTATTTAATATTTTTATAAGGCTTTAGGAATGTTTATGGGGAAACAATCCGATTTGTCATTAGTTAATAGCTACTCCGTAGTGAAGTGTGCTAACTCCGTTGATGCAGTACTGAACGATAACTGCATTTTCTGTTCCTCTTGTGAGCATTGTCCAAGCGTCCATAACTCCCTGAGTTGTGTTGAACTTTACTGTTGCGAAGCTTCCGGATCCAGCCTTGATTTCCATGATTCTGTAATCCTGATATCCATCTTCGTTGGAAAGTCTTACTACGGAACCAACCTTGAGGCCTGCGATGTGGCTCATAACTCCGGGGTTGTGACCTGCGAAGTACTTAACTCCCTTTGTCATGTCATTGTTTGGATAGCATACGATGTTGTTTGCGTCGATTGCTGCCTGAAGCTTTTTGATATCTCTGAATGTGCTGTCGCCTACCAGTGTGATAGCTTTTCTTGTTCCACCTGTTGTTCCCAGGTACTTAGCTGCTGTGTTCTTTGTATTTACTGTAGCCTTTACTGTTTCAACCTTAGCTGCTGTTGTTGCTACTGTATTCTCTGTTGTTGTTTCTCCGAAGTTGATTTCGATTCCATCTGCAGAAGCTTCTGTTGTAGCTGCGTCGATTATCTGAGCACTTGCGTTTGTTGTTGCTGCTTCAGCTGTGTGTGCAATCTCTGCTACCATTTCCATTTCGAACTCTTCTACGAATTCTGTGGAAGCAACTTCGTTTGTATTTTCTACTGTAGTATTTACTGTAACTACTTCTTCTTTGGTTTCTTCGAGCTTTACTGCAGGAGCTGCGATAACTGTTTCATTTACTACTGTGTTTTCTACTGCTGCAACTTCTACTGCTACAGGAGCTTCGATTGTTGCTACAGAACTCATGGACTTTTCAGCGATGGCTTCTGCTCTGAACTCTGCAACCTTTTCTATTGTTCCGATTGTTCTTTCGTCTGCGCTTACATTCTGTGCTACAAATGCGAAAAGCAAGGCTACTACGATCATTGCGATTGTTGCGAGTCTTGCGATTGTCATGTTCATTGTCTTCTTCATCGTTTTGTCCTCCCCATAATGGACTGTATATCTGAAACTTTTTAATTCCTTAATTCCTTATGACGAAAGTGTTACTTGTTTGTTTCGTTTGTGTTATCCTTTCGACACCATTATGTTACCATATAAATCACACTTTGGTAGCAATAAATTTGTTAAATAACACTTTTTTCACTCTAGCTCTATTACTGAGTTGTTTTCGGTTCGATTTTAACCCTTGTAATGCTTATATATGTTGAATTTTACACAATTTATAATTTCTCATATTTTAGTAACAAAGGGGTAACACTTGCATATAAACGTTACTTTTACGTTATTTTCTATATTTTTGATAGTTTTATGTTGTTAAATGTTGCATATTTTTACAAAAACAACATTTTGTTACCGCTATGTTACTTATTTTAAGTAATAATTCATTTTTACATTGATATTTACACATTAATTGCATGTTGTATTTTGAGCGTTTTACATTTTCGCCCTGTTTTTTCGAAGATTTTTCTAATTTTACGTTCTCTTAGCGTTACTATTTGTTACTCTTTTAAACATAAAAATACGGTAACGTTACCGCAAAACGTTACCGTAATATTACCTTTTACGTTACTCTTAAGTTATTAATTAGCCAATCTGTTACCGAATTCGTTACTGTTACCCTATCCGTTACCGCTGTGTGATTTCAAGGGTTCCAGCCATCGCCTTTTTCCGCTGGTTTTAAATCTTATGGTATCCAACCTGCTTAATCCCCATATTAGGCATAAAAAAACAGCCTGCAATTGGCGCAGACTGTGTCAATACTTGTCAACTATTTTGTCAAATTTTTTGTCAACTATTTTCTAAAAATATTTTTTCTTTTAATTTATCAAAGCCTGTAACACAGCATTTGCAATGGGTACAGCCACTTCTTGACCACTGCCTGCGTTTTCTACAGTAACTATAAATGCGTATGGATGATTCGGATCCTGCAAAAAACCTACGAAAGTTGCATTAGGTTCCTTGCCCTCAACCTCAGCAGTTCCAGTCTTTCCAGCGATTTCGAGTCCGGGAAAACTATAATTTCCATAGACTGTTTCTACATTGTTGAACATCATGGAAGCCAGTAAATTAGCGGTTTCCAGCGATATTAGTTCTTCCGTTTCCACTCCTATATTTATCTTCTCTCTTATAAAGGAATTGGCTATAAGCCTTGGAATTGCTGCTTTTCCGCCGTTGGCAACAGCGCCAATATATATCATCATTGAGCAAGGATTTATTTCATCATCCCATTGTCCTACTCCTGCCCAACCAAGATTAAGAGCTGAATCCCTTGGAAATACAAAGGTTCCCGCTGCTGTCTCAATTCCGTTAAGATCATATTTCTTTGTTAGACCAAGCTTGTCAACATATTCTTCCATTATATCCGGTCCCAGACTTTCAGCTAAAGCAGAAAAGGCGCAGTTACATGAATAGGCCAAGGCATCCTCCAAATCCAGCTGTCCGTGAGGCTCCACGCAGGTAATATACTCTCCCTCAACTTCTCTTTCCCCTTCGCAATAGTAACTAAAGGACTGCCAGTCCAGATTATCTATGGCAGCTGCTGTTGTTACTGTTTTAAAAATAGATCCGGGAGTTATAGTAGATGAAAGAAATCTATTTAAATATATTCCGCTTGTATCCCCTTCTTCCAGTTCCGGAGGTTCATAGGGATCAAAACTAGGAGTACTTACCATACAAAGGATTTCTCCGGTTTTGTAATTATATACTCCTACAGAGCCTGCATCATAGTCTGCCAGCCACTGATAAGCCACACTGCAGGCCTCTGCATCCAATGTAAGCTCTAAATCCTGATTTCCCCCTTTTAATTTATATGTGCCTGTAATTAGGTTATATCCTATTAACTTGTCTCTATAGGCCGTTAAGGCTGCCGTAGACACATTTCCTTTGGAATCTCCCACGGCATGGATAGTTCCCTTCCTTATATAGTAGTCTTCATTATATATAGGGCCATCAGGTGTGTTCTCCACCAAAAGGATGCCATTTCTATCATATACGGCTCCACTGGTTAATCCTGAGCCTGAATACAGATTTTGATTTCCATAAAATGTGGCCCACTTGCTTCCATTTACAACAAATCGATACACAAATATGCTTAAGCCTATAAACAGTATGGCTGCCAAAAGCAATGACAGCAGGGCTCTTCTTTCCATTCTACGCATAGTACGGCACCTCCTCCTTTTGTTCTTTGACGGCAATAGAGGCTCCCTGCCTGGTATCTGCCGCCTTAAGGAAGGCCAACATGCCCCAGGAGGCAATCATACTGGTTCCTCCCGTGGATAGGAATGGGAATGTTACGCCGGTTAAGGGAAATAAATCTACTGAACCAAATACATTAAGTATTGTTTGGAACAGGAACAAAGACATGGCGGAACAGGCCGCTATAGTATAGAATGTGGATCTTCCATTCATAATTGTTCTAAAGGCAAAGATGGACAAGGTAATAATAGATAGCACTGTTATTACCGCGATTATAAGTCCCCATTCCTCTGCAACAAAGCCGAATACCAGGTCTGTTTCCGATGCGGCTATGTGCTTAAGCCAACCGTTTCCGGCTCCTACTCCCACCAGACCGCCGCTGGCTGCCGCTGACATGGTTCTGGTTTGCTGATAGCCTGCATCATCGGCAAACTCCCAAACATGGCCCCAGGCGGAAAATCTGGCTGCCACGTGGGACTTAAACCTCAGCACCATCATTCCACCTACAAAGGCAACACCTGCAACCAAAATCAACTTGGTAAAGTCTCCATTTCTCATAAAGGAAATTACCAGGAAAGTCACAAAGAATATCATAGCCGTTCCAAAGTCATTCATCAGAGCCAGACAGCCGAAACAGAATACGGAGAAACCCATAAAGATTAAAGTGTTTCTTCTTTCCATCAGCTCATCCAAGGTGGCCGCCCCAACCCAGATATAGGCCAGCTTTATTATTTCCGAAGGCTGAATTGAGACTCCTGCAATTACCACCCAGTTGGTTGCCCCATATATATTTCTGGCAAATATCAAAGTAAGTATCAGGGCTATTACAGAAAACACCACCAAATACTTTCTTACGGCTTTGGTCCGCTCCAGGTTCCTCATAAACCAGCACATGGAAATAAATAAAGTAATTCCCATTGCAATGGTTATAAACTGCTTTAATACCGCATCAGGATATTTGCTTGAGGTTACCGCCAGGCTTAAGGTACATATAAAGAAGGCTATTATTTCCATATCAAAACTTCTTTGACGGAAAACCCTTAGTCCGATGGTATATGCCCACATAAGGATAATAAGGCCTCCAAAAGCCATGGGTATTTGAAGAGAAAACTCATCCTTAAGGGATATGGTAAGCTGAATTACCGTCATAAGTTGGAATATGGTTAATGCTATAAGGGAAGTCCAAGGAGAAAGAAGGAAGGTTTCCCTTTTTCTCATATCCCTATTGTTTCTTTGCTCCTCTATGCTTATGGGGAAAATGGTGCAGACAGTATCCCCCATGCGAATTCTGTCCCCGGGTTCCACGTACTCGTATTCGCCCTTTCCCAGAACCCTGTTATTTACCACAGTTCCATTGCTGGATCCCAGGTCCATATACTTCCATCTGCCCTTGTCATCCCTGGTTAATGTACCCTGTATCCTTGAAACCGATGGATCATTGATTATCAGGTCTGAACGCTTGGACCGTCCTACGGTGTTTTCCCAATGAGTAATGGGTTCGCTGTGAGAGTCGTTTATGTTGAAATAAGCAAAGACCTCCGGGGCGCTTCTTTCGCTTAAGAGCGAGGCCAGAGCCTTTGACACAATAAAAATAGCCAAGAAGATAAAAATCCATCTTGCTACTGCTGTATATATGAGGGCTGAACCTGCCAGACCTGAGAATCCTAGCCATTCCATCAGGTCCGTCATCCAGTTTCCTATTTTGATAAAGATTTCAATTATTGTTCCCATGGGTTCCCAAATCCCCTTATAGTTTATACCGTGATGCCTCCGTCCACCCCAAGGACCTGGCCGGTAATAAAGGAAGAATCCTCTGATATCAAGAAATAGACTGCCTGTGCCACATCCTCCGGTTCTCCCAGTCTCCCTAGAGGGGTGGCCTCTTTAAGTTCCTGAAGTTCCTGGGCCGAGTAGCCTTTGTTCATATCCGTATCTATTACTCCCGGAGCCACCATGTTTACTCGGATTCCCGAAGGTGCCAGCTCCAGAGCCATACTTCTGCCAAAGCCCTCTAGCCCGGACTTTGTGGCTGAATATACGGATTCGCAGGATGCTCCCCTAAATCCCCACATGGAGGATATAAGGACTATATTCCCTGCCTTTGCCTCTATCATCTCCGGTATGGCGTATTTAACAGTATCCATTGCTCCCTTAAGGTTAACCTGAAGAATCAGAGATATTTGGTCATCCTCCATTCTGTTAAGTTCTCCTCCAATGGATATTCCCGCATTTACCACCAGCCCATCATAGGCTTTCACGCCAAAGTAGGTCCTTCCGGTATTTAGGATCTTTCTAATATCGTCCTTTTCCAAATCAAGAGGAAGGGCAAGGGCGTTGCCATCACCCAGTTCCTTAACTAGGGCCTCTGCAGCCTCCTTCTCCTTCTTATAGGTAAAGACTACATTCCAGCCTTCACTATTAAACTTTCTTACACAGGAGGCTCCGATACCTCTGGAACCTCCTGTAATAAAAACGGTTTTTTTCATTAGTTCTATTTACCCATTAGTTTGCCTAAATGCTTCATGGTTCTAATCATCTGGCAGGTATATCCCATTTCGTTGTCGTACCATGCCACAACTCTTACCTCGTAGATTTTGGTTCCGCAGCGCTGAGCCAGAGTCTGGGTAGCATCAAAGAGAGAACCGTAGCTGCTTCCTATGATATCGCTGGAAACGATTTCTTCTTCGTTGTAACCAAAGGATTCGTTGGCAGCCGCCTTCATTGCGGCATTGATTCCTTCTACGGAAACCGTCTCTGTATCGTCCTTTACTGTGGCATCAAGAATTGTAACAGACCCTGTGGGTACCGGTACTCTCTGAGCAGATCCAATAAGCTTTCCGTCCAGTTCAGGAATTACAAGTCCTATAGCCTTTGCTGCTCCTGTGCTGTTTGGCACGATATTTATGGCGCCGGCACGGGCCCTTCTGAAATTGTTTTTCTTGTGAGGACCGTCCAGAAGCATCTGGTCTCCTGTATAGGCGTGGATTGTGGTCATGAACCCGGTTCTAACTTCTCTATAATCGTTTAGAACCTTAGCCATGGGGGCCAGGCAGTTGGTGGTACAACTGGCTGCGGATATGACGTCTTCATCTAAAGTTAGAGTCTCGTGGTTTACACCATAGACTATTGTAGGAAGATCGTCTCCTGCCGGGGCTGAAATTAGAACCTTCTTGGCCCCTGCCCTTATGTGAGCCATAGATTTTTCTTTGCTGGTGTAGAAGCCTGTGCACTCCAGCACAATGTCCACATCAAAGTCCTTCCAAGGAAGCTTCTCTGCATCAGCCTCGGAAAATACGGGGATTTCCACTCCATCCACGGAGATGAAGCCCTCTCCGGAGGATACTTCCTTTTCGAAACGTTTCTGAACGCTGTCATATTTCAAAAGATACGCCAGCATTTCGGTGCTGGTTAAATCGTTTATGGCCACAACCTGGATATCCGGATCGTCAATGGTTTTTCTAAATGCCATTCTGCCAATTCTACCAAATCCGTTTATTGCAATTTTTACACTCATAATGCTTGCTGAAGGATTGCTTCTCCATATAATCCTCCATTCCCTCCATTCTTTGTATATGCTAAAAGTATACTCTAAAAAAGGCGAAAAATGAATACTTTGATTGAAAAAGTAAGGTTTATTTAATATAATTAGTTTTGTTGTATATCACTTTAACAAAGGAGGCAACTAAATTGGAAAGAAATAATATTTGGAGCACCTACGATGCAAAACAGCTTAAGGAAATGGATAAAATCTGCGATGAATACAAGGACTTTATTTCCACAGCAAAAACCGAAAGAATATGCGTAAGCCGCGCCATCAAAGACGCCAAGAAGGCAGGCTTTAAGGATTTGGACGCCCTGGTAAAGGCAGGAAAGCCTTTAAAGGCCGGTGACAAATTCTATTCCCAGCTTATGGGGAAAACTTTGATTTTGGGAGTAATAGGAAAGGAAACTTTAGAGAATGGCACCAATATTCTTGGAGCCCATATCGATTCTCCCAGAATGGATCTTAAGCAGAACCCTTTATATGAAAGAGAAGATCTTGCTTATTTGGATACTCATTATTACGGCGGAATCAAGAAGTATCAGTGGGTTACAGTTCCTTTGGCCCTCTATGGAGTGGTAGTTAAAAAGGATGGCACTGTAATCGACGTAGCCATTGGAGATAAACACGAGGATCCGGTATTCTGTGTAACTGATCTTTTGATTCACCTGGCTGCAAACCAGATGAATAAGAAGGCCAGCGTAGTGGTGGAAGGAGAAGCCCTGGATGTTCTCTTTGGTGGACGTCCTGCCCTTCCCAAGGACAAGAAGAAAAAATCAAAGGATGAAGAGACCAAGGCAACGGTAACTGCAAATGTTCTCAACATCCTGATGGATAAATACAATATTGAAGAAGAGGATTTCCTCTCTGCTGAGATTGAAGTAGTTCCTGCAGGAGCAGCCAGAGATCTTGGAATCGACAGAAGCATGATTATAGGCTACGGACAGGATGACAGAGTCTGTGCCTTTACCTCCTACAGAGCTATATTGGATATTGCCACACCAAAGAAAACCGCCCTTTGCGTTTTAACGGATAAGGAAGAGATCGGTTCCGTTGGTGCAACCGGTGCTGAATCCAAATTCTTTGAAAACACTTTGGCAGAGGTTATTGCTTTGGTGAATTCCGGCAAGAAGAACGCACCAAGTGCAGACCTTACCCTTCGTCGCTGCCTAAAGAATTCCTGCATGCTTTCATCTGACGTTAGCGCAGGATTGGATCCTTGCTACGAAGGAGTATTTGAAAAGAGAAATGCCGCATATTTGGGAAGAGGTGTATGCTTTAACAAGTATACCGGAGCCCGCGGTAAGTCCGGCTCCAACGACGCCAATGCTGAATACGTAGGTAAGCTGAGAAAGATTCTGGATGACGGCAAAATCGGATTCCAAACCGCCGAGCTGGGCAAAGTTGATGAAGGCGGCGGCGGAACCATTGCATACATTCTGGCCAACTATGGCATGAATGTAATTGATTGCGGAGTTGCAGTACTATCCATGCACAGTCCTTGGGAAATCTCCAGCAAAGCTGACGTATATGAAGCCTATAGGGCCTATAAAGTATTCCTGGACAAAATGGATATGAACAAATAATTAATGATATGCTTAAACTTTTAGAATGGTTTTATACAGACCCGGAAGTCGTCCCTGAGGGCGGCTTCTGGTCCGCTTACGGACACGTACATTTCATATGGCTTGGGGCAATAGCCCTGGTTGGTTTTATCGCAATTAAGGCCTTTGTGGGAGCCACAAAGGAAAAACAGGACAAGGCCTTAAAGGGTCTTGCCCTGTGGATTCTTTTTCAGGAGATTACGAAGAACCATCTTCATTTATATGCAGGAACCGCTACCGTGGACTTACTTCCCCTCCACATCTGTGGAATAAGTATTTTCTTTTCCTTGTGGTATGCCTTTAAGCCGGGAAAACTCAACGGCGCATATATTTATGGCGTCTCTTTGCCCGGGGCTCTTGCTGCCCTAACCTTTCCTGACTGGATGGATTATCCCCTATATCACTTCTCTTCAATTAACTCCTTTAGCATTCATGGAGAGCTGGTGATTTTTGCCCTTATGGCTTTGATCTCCGGAAGACTTAAACCGGATATCAGGCAAGTGCCTAAGATGGCGATTATAATGTATATACTGGCAATTCCAATTTATTTCCTAAACAAAGTATGGGGTACCAATTTCATGTTTATCAACTACCCGTCACCCGGGTCCCCCCTGGTTCCCCTATATGACATCTTTGGCGATGGATATGTAATTGCAGCTGCCGTACTCCTGGTGGTAGTCTGGTATATCCTCTTCCTTCCCTGGTATTTGGCAGAGAGAAAGCAAAAGCAAAAATAAGGATATAAAGTCCCCTATTAAATAAAATACCCTTGGCTCTTTCACCCGGTGAGAAAGCCAAGGGTTTTTAAAAGGAATTAGTTTATTCCGGTTATTACTCTTCTGCCGATTCCGCTGCGGCTTTGATTGCCGGAACAGTTTCAGGAACTCCCCAGTATGCAGGCGGATTGTATTCCAAACCTTGAATGCTGGGAGCTGCCAACATAAGCAAGCAGCAGATTATGGAGAATGGGAATGCGGTGTATACAGCACCTACCAAACCAAAGCTCACAGATAGCCAGGCGGAAAGTATAGCCGACATTCCTGCCATTATTAGATTCATCAGGAAGGATCTTGTGGTAATCTTGAAAGCTCTTCCGTTTAATACAAACATGAGGAGAGCTCCATTGTAGCCATAGAGACCCAAAACCACAGGAAGGTTTGGAACACCAAAGTACATGGCTATTACCGCTCCACAGAAGGATCCAAGAACTGCATTTAAGAAATCTATTCTGGATGAAACCAGGAGAGCCGCAGCAACCACTAGTGCCACCACCAGGTTGGCTCCTCCCACCAATTCGCTTACTCCTGAATAAAGGGACTGCCATAAGCTGGCTCCATCCCAGGCTGCAATATCCTCAGGAGTTAACTGCGATGCTGCGTGGGCAACCACTGAATCTGCCTGGGAAATAAATCCCATATTCTGAGCTGCTGCCATGAATACCAAAGTGGCAAGACCAAAGGGAAGCCCCAGAGGCGCCGCATTAAACTTACCAAAGATAGCAGAAAGACCTATATTTGTGACGGTGCAGAATATGGCTGACATACCAAAGAAGATGAAAAATCCCAGGCTTATACCTTCGTTATAAATTAGACCTCCCATTATAACGCCGGTAAGAACAGCACAGAAGGTATTAACCCCAAGTCTTGATCCTATGGCAGGTGTCTTCATTATCTTTTGGAAGGCAACAGAAACGATAGCCGACCAAAGTCCTGCAATGCCCACTTTTGGGGCCACCAGAAATGATGCTATTATCAGCAATAATCCTGATAATGAATTGTCGCTAAAAATTATCTGCGAGAAACCGCATAGAACCGCATCAATAAATCCCAATACTGGATTGGAGTCAGCTAGCTTTTTCCACTGATCCAAGAACGGAAATCGGCAAGATGCCAATGCTCCCATTTGTATTTCCTCCCCTAATGTTACGCTGTAGTTCTTTCCTAAAATTCCAATCTTATGACAAGACACAAGATATTTCTTTTTATTTATAACATATTTGTAACAAAAACACAACACTTCTTTAACAAAGGTCTTGTCAGAGTCTTGACAGAGTCTTGACATAGTCTTGTCAGGGTCTTATCAAACTCTTGCTACCCTCTTAAAGGAAATAAAGTAAACAAAGAAAAAACCGCCGAAAAGCGGCGGCTAATTGGTGCGATGTACAGGGCTCGAACCTGTGACCTATTGGTTGTGACCCAATCGCTCTCCCAGCTGAGCTAACATCGCAGGCTAATTGTAAGGGCGGGATATCCCGCCCGATTATTATTCTTCTGCCATGATTGCGTCAAACTCTTCTACAACCTTTGCAAAGAGCTCATCGCTTTCGATATCCACAAGCTCAAATTCCTCATCGCTGATTTCTTTGTAGCCATAGATATATACATCGTCAGAATCATCCAAAGGAATAAGGGCAATGTATTCATTTCCGTCGTATTCGAAAATGCCCATTACTTCACTTTCGATTTCAACACCGTCTTCAAATTCCAGGGTGATTACATCAACATCTTCATCAATCTGAGTTCTTTTATCTTCAGCCATTTTATACCTCTCCATTTTTAGATTTCAGCAGCAAATATATTTAATTCTTTGCTGCAAACGCACCACTAATACCACCTAAATAATATACCATTAAACCCCTTTATCCGCAACAGATAAATAAGGCCTTGAATAATTCCATCTACATAAGGGTGACTTTTTCGCCGGCTATTTCTTATTGAAAAAATCAATTATATTTCCGGCGGCCTTGGAGTCTATTGACTTCACCTCCAATAATTCTTCCAGGGTTGCCTCCTTAATCTTATCCACGGAACCAAAGTGAGATAGCAGAGCATTTCTTCTCTTGGGTCCTATTCCCGGGATTTCATCCAGAATAGAGCTAATGCTTCTTTTCCCATGAAGTCCTCTGTGATAATCTATGGCAAACCTGTGAACCTCTTCCTGAATGGTTCCCGCATATTTAAAGAGCAAAGGTCTATTCTTTAAATCTATTTCCCTTCCATCGGGAAATACTATAGCCCTGGTTCTATGGCTATCATCCTTTGCCAGTCCTACCACAGGTATTTCTATACCTGCTTCTGCCATAGCTTTTTTGGCTGAGCCTACCTGTCCCAATCCTCCATCCATAAAGATAATGTCCGGCAGTTCGTAGAAGGCGGGATCACCCTTCTTGGCTCTTACCAGTCTTCTGGTAATCATCTCCTGAAGGCTGGCATAGTCATCTGGACCAACTACGGTTTTTATTTTAAACCGGCGGTAATCCTTCTTTACTCTTCGATTTCCCTTGAAGACTACCATGGCCCCTACTGAATCAACACCGTTGGTATTGGAAATATCATAGGCTTCAACTCTGTATTCATCAGTATCTCTGCCTTCTATAAAGCCCCCTTCTTCCAAAAGCTTATCCAGTTCCGCCTTCAAGGCTTTCTTCTTCTCCCGGTCCGAGGACTTTCTAACCTCTAAGGTTTTAACCAGCTCGTCGGTATCCTTCTTTGCCATAAGAAGCAGAGCTCGGTTTTCCCCCTTCTTTGGTACGTAGATTTTCACCTTGTGGCTTAAGTCCTTTCCCAGGAATTCCTGCAAAAGTTCCACATCCTCCGGAAGCTTCTCTACCAAAATATCATGGGGAACGTCCGCCCATTTGCTGTAATACTGTTTGATAAATTCACCGGTAAGCGCAGTGGGATTTTCTATCCCTTCTTCCATGCTGAACTCAAAGGTTTCTCTTCCGATTAATTTGCCGTCTCTTACCTGAAACAGGGCCACAAAGGAATTGTTTTCGTCGCTTACGGGAAGAACTACATCCAGGTCCTTTCCCGATACCATGGTGACCCTTTGGGCCTGAGACAAGGCCTGGGCTGCGGTTATCAAATCTCTATATGCTGCCGCCTCTTCAAATTTCATATTCGCTGCAGCATCCTCCATGGATTTTTCAAGGGTCTTTATAAAGGTCTTATCCCTGCCGGAAAGGAAATCTATTATGCCATCAATGATCTTTCTGTATTCCTTTTGATCCACCTCTCCGGGAATGCAAACCCCACGGCATTCTCCTATGTGATAGTTAAGACAAGGTCTGTGGCCCTTAGGAAATTCCGTGGCACTGCATCGCTTAAGCTTATAGGTTTTATTGATAAGATTGACTATGGAATTAACTGCCCCCACATCGCTATAGGGTCCAAAATATTTATTCCCGTCGTTTTTCAATTCTCTTGTTTTGGTTACCCTGGGATAGGGCTCGGAGGTGGTAACAATTATGTAGGGATAGGTTTTATCATCTCTTAAAAGCACATTGTACTTGGGTTGGTATTTTTTTATTAGATTGCATTCCAAAATCAGGGCTTCCATTTCCGATGCACAGGTTATGTATTCAAACTCTGCAATCTGAGAGGTCAAAGCCCTAAGCTTGGGTGTGGATTTACCGTAGGTTTGGAAATACTGTCTCACTCTGTTTCTTAAGGAGACTGCCTTTCCCACATAAATCACCTGTCCAAGACTGTCCTTATGTATATAAACTCCCGGAGTATCCGGGAGTTTTTTTAGATTGTCTTTAATATCGAACATGTTTTTTAGTTATAGTACCTTCCCCTATAGCTTTCGAATTCCTTTTTCTCCTTGGCAATTTCCTCCTCTGCCATGGTTCTAATCTTGTCCTGACGCTCCAGTTTCTTTTTCTTCTTCATTCTACCTCTGTTTATTATTCTTATTATCAGAAGCAAAATGAAGAGAAGTACTAATCCACCCAGGATCAAAGTTTCCTTATTGGAGAGACCAAAACGAGAAAGTATCCACCCCTCTTCCACATCTGCTGCAGCAA
This sequence comes from Bacillota bacterium, assembly GCA_017941085.1. Lineage (GTDB taxonomy): Bacteria > Bacillota > Clostridia > Peptostreptococcales > Anaerovoracaceae > Eubacterium_B. The sequence continues at coordinate 39,893 of JAGAXF010000015.1, read as the reverse complement.
CAAGGGGAACCTCATCCAGCTTTTCGTCTGCCAGATATACCTCATACACTCCCACTTGATCTCCGGCCTTAACAGGAGCGGTAATCTCTTCGTTATAAACTGCCACCAGCTGAATTAATTCCTTTGATGCCTGCTTGGGAAGATACATAAAGGACTCGCCGTCAGTCATGGCTTCACAGGTTTTAACTGCACCTCGTTTTACATCAAAGGTTCCGACGATTTGTCCTTTTTCTACTACCTTTAATCCTTCTACACTGGCAACGGCATATTCAATAAGCTGATCGCAATCTGTACCTCTTTTGTTTACGTCACCACCAAGGGCAACTACAATAAGATCCAAGGTGCCTTCCATATACGTCATGGCTATGGTGGCTTTGTCATCTTCCCAGTAGCCGGTTTTTCCTGCTAGATATCCTGATTTACCTTCCAATAGAAGTTCGTTGTGACCTTCCATTTTATATGCCTCGTGCATATTGGTTTCAGGCATCTCGTATTCCGTGGCTCCTGCAATCTTCTTTAAGGTGTCGTTGGCAAAAACCATCTTTGATATTTCCAGAAAATCTCTGGCAGTTGTATAGTGCCTGGAAACATCGTCTATGAGTCCATTGGGATTAGCAAAATTGGTATTCTTGCATCTCAGGTTTCGAACGGTGGCGTTCATTAGATTAACAAAGGAGTCCACGTCGCCGGACACAGTTTCCGCCAAGGCATAGGCTGCGTCGTTTCCGGAAAGAATCATGGTTCCGTAGAGAAGCTGTTCAACATTCACTTCTTCTCCGGGAAGGAGATTCATGGTGGAGCCATCCTGATAAGCGGCTTCCTCGGATATGGTTACCTTCTGATCCATAGGAAGGTTTTGAATTGCCAGGAAAGCCGTTAAGAGCTTAGTTATGCTATAGGGAGAGAATCTCTTGTCCGGGTTCTTTGCAAAAACCAGTTCTCCTGTATTTCTGCAATACACTGCTGCCGCACCGGAAGAAAGCACCGGTTTTCTGATGGTTCCATCCGGGGCCACAATAGGAAGCACCGGTTGTTCCTCCGTTTCTCCTTCACTTTCAGAGGTTTCTGCCGGAGTTTCCTGCTGCCATTCCTGGATAGCTTCTTCTTCACTATACCCCTCAGAATACTCACCCTCATAAAGATTTTCATCAGTTTCAGCATACTCTGTTTCTTCTGAATACTCCTCTGTGGTTTCTGCAGGAGTCTCCTCAGACCACTCATCTACTGTTTCATCTGAGGTTTCTTCAGACCAGGTTTCGGTGCTGCCGTCCTCAGGTTCAGCATAAATCCACCCGGTGCCCAGGCTCAAGGTTAAGCAAAGTAGTAAAAGTATAGATAGTGCTTTCTTTTTCATCTCTTTTCCCCTAAATAAAATACCCTATCTAAATCCCCTTTATTTATGCTGATTCTTAAATCTCTCCATAAAGTCAATAAGTGCCTCAACACCTTCCAGCGGTACAGCATTGTAAAGGCTGGCTCTCATTCCGCCTAAGGCCCTGTGACCGGCAAGATTGATTAATCCCTCTTCTCTTGCTTTGGCGATGAATTCCTTATCCAAGGCTTCGTCGCCGGTTACAAAGACCGCATTCATGATGGATCTATCTTCTTTATTTACGGGAGCCTTATAGAATCCGCTTCCATCTATATAGTCATAAAGCAAAGTTGCCTTTTTAACATCGTATTCGTGAATGGCCTTTATACCACCGTTGGCCAAAAGATATTTGAACACTTCCCCTGCCACATAGATGGAGAAGCAGGGAGGTGTATTATACATGGAACCGTTATCTGCGTGAGTCTTATAGTCAAGATAAATAGGAGTTTCCTTTGGTGCATGACCAATTAGATCCTCTCTTATAATGGCTATGGTAACTCCTGCAGGAGCTACGTTCTTCTGAGCTCCGGCCCAGATTAATCCGTATTTTTCCACATCTACTTCTTCACTTAAAATAGAGCTGGACATATCTGCTACCAAGGGAATGTCCCCTGTTTCCGGTAGGTAGGGATAGTGGGATCCAAAAACTGTGTTGTTGGTGCAGATGTATACATAGTCTGCATCCGGACGGAAATCTTCTTTTCCTACCTTTGGTATATATGTATAGGTTGCTTCCTCTGAGCTGGCCACAACCTTAATGTCTCCAAACTTTGTTGCTTCCTCTGCTGCCTTCTTTGCCCACTGACCTGTTACGATGTAATCGGCTTTTTTGGAATTTCTCAGCAGGTTAATTGGAACCATGGAAAACTGCAGTGTTCCTCCACCCTGAAGGAAAAGAACCTTGTAGTTATCCGGAATATTCATGAGAGTTCTCAGGTTTGCTTCCGCATCATCAATTATCTGTTGATATTCCTTGGACCTGTGGCTCATTTCCATTACGGATTGACCTGTTCCATTGTAGTTGGGAAGGTCCTTTGCTACTTTCTCAATAACTTCCAAGGGAAGCATGGAAGGACCGGCTGAAAAGTTGAAAACACGATTGTAGTTTGACATAATTATTTCTCCATTAATCCAAATATAAACATACATAGATAGTCTATCACTTTAGTCATTGAAAGTAAAGGCTTACGGTGTTATAATCCTTAATGTATCAACATTTTTTAGCTATGGAAACTGCTTGTTTGGGAGGAATAATTCCATGTATAAGATTGCAACATTAAACAAAATATCACCTATAGGTCTTGAGAAATTCACTGACAAATATGAAATCATAGATGGCGCAGAGGGAATCCAGGATTCCGCCGGCGTATTAGTCAGAAGTCAAGCTATGCACGACATGGAATTTCAAGATACCCTTCTGGCTATTGCCAGAGCAGGAGCAGGTGTAAATAATATTCCAACGGAAAAATGTGCCGACCAGGGTATTGTGGTTTTTAATACTCCGGGAGCCAATGCCAACTCCGTAAAGGAATTGGTTTTGGGCGCACTGATTATGTCCGCAAGAAACATGGATCAAGCTATTTCCTGGACCCAGTCCCTAAAGGATGACCCGGAGGTTCAGGACATCAGCAAAGCAGTGGAAAAAGGAAAGAGCAAGTTCGCAGGACACGAAATTCAGGGAAAGACCCTGGGAGTCTTGGGTCTTGGTGCCATAGGAGCCATGGTGGCAAATTCAGCTATTGGGCTGGGAATGAAGGTTGTAGGCTATGACCCCTACCTTACCCCTCAGGCTAAAGAAAGGCTTCTCTTTGATGTTAAGACAGTGGATACACCGGAAGAACTTCTTCCCCTGGCGGATTTCGTTACAATACACATTCCTTCCATGGAATCCACCAATGGAATGATCAATAAGGAAATGCTTACCCATTTTAAGGATGGTGCGATTTTCCTTAATTTCTCAAGAGACAAGCTGGTGGTGGAAGAAGATATTCTGGCGGCTTTAGAATCCGGCAAAATCGCAAAATATGTTACGGATTTTGCAACTGCAGGAATCTTCGGAGTTCCCGGAGTTACTATTATGCCCCATTTGGGAGCCTCCACCGAAGAAGCAGAAGACAATTGCGCCATTATGGCTGCTGAGGAATTGATGGCCTTTATAGAAGAAGGTACCATTAAGAATTCCGTTAATTATCCCCCTATCTCCTTAGATTCTGAAATAGAAGCAAAGACCAGGGCCCTTATATTAACTAAGAATGAACCTCATCCGGAGAAATTGGCTTCTGCCATGTTTGCGGATAAAGAGGAAATAGCCTGTGTAGGCTCAGTGCGTGGAGATTATGGAGCAGCATTATTTGCTACAAATGATGAGATTACTGAAGTACCGGAAATTCCCGAGGTAGTTAAGGTCAGAATCATTTCCAAGGATTGATTACAAGGATTGATCCTACTGATTCCGTAGAAGGTTTTTCCTTTAAACAATATATAGATTGAAAAAAACCGGCCTGCAATTCTGCAAGCCGATTTTTTATGAATTATTATTATTCTCTTTAAGGAAGATTATGATTTCGTTTTTAGTTTATTTCTTGTAATACTTATTTGCCGGCAGGTATTTCAATGGATCTACCTTTACCCCATTCTTTCTGATTTCGAAATGTACATGAGGCCCGGTGGAGTTTCCTGTGGAGCCGGACAAGGCAATTACGTCACCTTGTTTTACTCTTTGTCCTACCTTCACTTTGATGGAGGAGTTGTGGGCATACAGGGTTACAAATCCATCGTCATGCTGTATGGTTACCGTGTTTCCATATCCTGCAACCCAACCTGTAAGCTGAACTACTTTACCGTCTCTTGCGGCTTTTACCTTGGTGTAGTAACCTACTCCAATGTCTATTCCACCGTGATTGGTGGATCCGATGTAATTCGTTGCCCAAGCAGGTCTATAACCAAAGAAGGAAGTTAAGGGTCCCTCTACAGGCCATATGAATCCATTCTTCTGTTCGGGAGTTACCAGTCCGCCTCCTGTTGGCTTAATGGTGATCTGCCCGTCCTTAAAGGAACCTGTGGCTATTGTACCGGTCTTTTCTACATAGACGTATTTGCCACCTATGGAGTTCCAGCCCACCTTTAGTCCGCCGCCTTTAACGGGGATTAGGTTATTACCCACCAGCTTCGGTCCGCCCAGTACGGTGGCGGTTTCTATCTTATATTTCTTTATATAATTGTATGCCTGAGCCGGGCTGTCATTACTGCTAAGAAGTATGGGAGCCTTTTTACTCCATGCTATAGCGCAACCGGATAGTCCGTCCGGGAAGTTTTCTCCGTAAACCAGCACCACTTCCTTGGCTTTGTTGCCAAAGAATTTCTCCGCAATCTGTACGGATGTATCGTAGGCGGTGCTTCCTCCTACTCTTGTAACGGCTGCAATTGTTTTGCTCTGGGTTTCAACCTCAGGCTTTACTGCACTGGTTCCTCCCAGAATTCCGATTTGTTTTGTATCTCTTGCCTGTAGAAATGCCATCTGGTCTTCAGTCAGTTTAGCTCCCGTCAGCATAATTGGCTTTCCTGCAGAACCTGCAGAAAGAGCATCCCTATAATTGAAGGCTGTAGATACCAGAATGTCCCCTGACAGCATACCCTTTGATATGGCACATTTATCAGCTTCCTCCAGAACCAGCAGATTTGTATCTATAGAAGTTTCTCCTGCAAGTCTGGTGATATTTCCAAAGCCATATACCTTAAGGATTTCATCTATATTAGGTGAAAGAGCTTGTTCTCCGCCTAATATGTATATTACCGAGTCCTTATTTAGCTTGCCCGCTATGTAGTCGATACCCTCTTGATACTTATCCGGATTGATTAAGAACATGGGTGAGTCGGTAACTGCGGAAAGATAGGTTCCGGAAATGGCATCCTGAAATCTTTTTCCGGTGGTTAGGATTACTCCTTCCAGCTTGGTTTTACCGTTGATTCTCAGATACTCTTCTATAGCCTCTCTGGAAGTATCATAAGCTGATTGTCCATATACTCTGGTAAGAGGCTGTGAACCTGCCCAAGCTTCTTCATGGGTTATTGGCATCATTACTGCTGCCGTTAATACCATGATTAGAGTTAAAACTAAAGATATAACTTTTCTAAGGTTTGCAAACTTCTTCATAATTACTCATCTTTGCTCAAAAGAGCCGATTACCTTATGGCAAGAAATTCAACGGATTAATTGGTGTACCTTCGTATCTTGTTTCGAAATGTACATGTGTGCCTGAAGACCAGCCGGTGCTTCCTGCGTAGGATATTACATCTCCTGCTTCCACTTCTTCTCCGGCGCTAACGGCCAGGGATGAATTGTGGGCATAGAGGGAAACCATCCCGTCTCCGTGGTCGATGTATACGGTATAGCCGTAGCCATCAGTCCATCCTGTTGATGATGTGACCACACCTGCTCTAGCAGCAACTACCGGTGATCCATAAGACGCATTTATATCTATCCCCTTATGATTTGTGGTTCCCGGCGCATCGTTTCTGTATCCAAAGTATGATGTCACCATGCCGTTATATGGCCAAATGTAATAGCTTTCTTCGCCTGTATAGCTAACTACTCCATTCTCCACAACCAGCGTTGGTCTTTCCTTTGTTCCCTTTACTACAACTCTGCTGATAGCGGGTTCAACTTCTCTGGATGCAAGATCACGCACACCCTGTATAACACCATTAATCTCAGTAACCTCTCTCTTGATAGAGATGAGACCCTTTTCCCCTTCAACCTTGACTATGGGCTCTTCGTCCACATACATGTCAGGGTCTTCTTCTATTATTGTTTCAAAGGGAATTGATGTTTCCCCTTCAAACTCCTTTTTTACAACAACCTTGATGTCGAACTGATCCTTTACGTTTTCAACTACCTCTGTAAGGGTTTTAGGAACTTCGATGTGGTCGTCGTATTTCTTGTAAGTAACTTTTTCGTATTCTACTTCAGGAAGAATCTGAACTTCAGTAATACTTTCGTCTTCTGTATCAGCAGGTACATATTCCTCTTTGATAGCCTTGATTATGTATTCCGCATCTTCCTCAGATTTCAAATAAGCTACAAACTTTCCGTCTACTGTTAGCTTCCAATAATCCCCTGTTCCTGAATAAACAGTTACTGGCATTGTTGCTATTGTTCCAATTACTATGGTAAGAATAAGGGCAATAGTTATTATTGTTTTCTTTATTCTTCCCAGATTACTATGTGATTCCATTTTGATATAACTTCCTTTTACAATTGGTGAGGCTCCTTTTTAGGGAGCCTCGGCTTAAACATTTTTTTATTAGTCGATTATTCTTATGCCATACCAGAATGCTCCTCTTGAGTAGTAGAGGGGATGCGTTCTGATACCCTGCTCTTCGTTAACAGCACTTATTTCCATGCCGTTTCCTATGTAGATTGTATAGTGTCCGGAGTATCTTACCACGTCTCCCGGCTTAAGCTCGCTGGCGCTTACATGGGGAAAATCGTCGTCCGGCCAACGGTTGATGGCGTATCCACAGTCATTAAATACTCTGTATACAAATCCGGAACAGTCACATCCATTTGTCAGGCTTGTGCCACCCCATACATATGGATTTCCAACAAACTGCAGTGCGTAGTTTACAACATCCTGTCCGCTGCCGGAATAAGTGGCTGCGCTATATGATGAGCTGGATGAACTGCTGGATGAACTGCTGGAGGAGCTGCTGGAGGATGATGAGCTTGAGGTGGATTCCTCTTCATAGGACTCCTCTTCATACTCTTCCTCCGGTTCAGGTTCCGGTTCCGGTCTCTCAAGTCCGCCAACAATTATTACCTGGGTTACAGGTTCTACAGTAACCTCTGAAGCAATTTCTTCAACCTTACTGGTTACTCCGTTTACCTTTACTATTCTTTCGGTTACTATTTTGGAGCCATCCTGTCCTTCTACACTGACGTATTCTTCTTCGTCAACATACATTTCAGGATCTTCCTCGTATACTGTTTCAAAGGGAACAGTTACTTCTGATTGGCTTTCATACTCAACGATTACGTTAACCAGGCTCTCTGCCTTTTTAATGCTTATCTCATCTCCCGGCAGAATGTTTTCCGGATCCATTTCAGGATTTTCCATCTGGATTGCATCGATGCTCATTCCTGCAGCTTCAGAGATATCCCAAAGGGTGTCCCCTTCCTTAACTGTATAGGTATTGTCCGCTTCCTCTGTATCAAGAAGAACTTCCATAGCCTTGCTCATATTGTTCTCTACAACCGGCTGAGTTTCGTTCTTTGGTACAGAAATCTTTTCTACAGTTACCGCTGGTGTAAGCTTAACGTCTACTACATTTTCCTCAGGCTCTATAAACTGATCCTTTAGCTGCTTAATAACATCATAGGCAGCATCCTCAGTTTCCATAACTATGACGGCTTCGTCTCCCACCTTTAGCTGATAGTAGTCAACGGTTTCAGCAAAGACCCTTGTGGGTCCCACTACACCTCCTACCTGTACCATGGGGATTAAGAATGCCAACATAGTTGCCATACATATAATAGAAAAGAATCTTAACTTATTGTTCTTAAAAAAGGTCATTTTTCCTTATCCTTTCGTTTTCCACACAAGTATATGTTAACGATTATGCACTCCGATGTCAACAAAAACTCCAATTTTTCACCTAGATTTCACATAGCAAAACCGCTATAAATATTGATATTGCAACGTTTATAGCGGTTTTTAGTTTCTTAAGATTTCTTAAGCAAATCGTAATTTGTATGCATACTTATACATTTATAGTGAAATTTCGCCTTTTAGTATGCTTAAAATATTCATTTTTGTGTTATTTTTGTGTGAAAATTTAAGACTTTTAAGAATTTGATAAGACTTATTAAGAATCTTAACAACTGGATTAAGAATTAGGATTTTGCCTTGGTATCCCCCCATACTTTGTTAAAGAAGATACCTAGAATGATTACCCAGGAGATTAAATAGAACCAGATCATCAGCGCGGCAAAGCTGGCCATGGAGCCATATAGGATGTTGTTACTTACTGCAACCTCTGTGTAGTAGGAATAAAGCATGGTTACAAGAAGCATACCAACAGCACAGAAGATGCCGCCGGGAAGAACGGAGCGAAACTTCCCTCTTTGGTGAGGAAGTACATAATAGTTAAAAGAAATCAGCAGTAGGTACAAGGCCCAGGCCGCCGGCCACCTTAAATATGTCCAGACCTTTGTAAATGAATTAAGGAAGCTCCAATATTCCGACAGGAACTTGATTATTAGCTGGCCATAAACCAAAACCACAATTACAACCACCATGGCAAGTATGGTAATGATCATGGTTATTATAGAGCGACCTCTATCTCTCAAAAATGTTCCCGGGTCACGACCCTCGGAGATGGTGTAATTTGAAACCCTCATAAGGGTGAACTGCAGTCTTGATGCGGCCCAAATGGCTGCAAGAAAAAGGGCGATATTGGTGGATGTCAGCTTATTCAGCTTTAGCATCTCCCTTAAATCCGAAATGATGTCCGGCGCAATTCCGATATTAAAATACTCGTTAATCTCTTCCAGGGAAATATTAATAAGACTCAGGAGTTGAGAAACCAAAATCAAAGTGGGAACGATGGACAGCATAAAAAAGAATGCAACCTGTGCGGCAACACCCTGGTAATATGGATCCTGCATCTGCTTGAATCCCAATAATAGCATTGTCCTTATTCGTTTGCCCATTATATTATCTAAACTAAATCGCGTTCCTTCAGCTGATTAACCAGACTGCTGATGGCCCGCGCCCTATGACTGATTTTGTTTTTAACTTCCTTGCCTAACTGGGCAAAGGTGCTTTGATAGCCCTCGGGGATAAAAACCGGATCATAACCAAAGCCACCTTCTCCTGATTTTTCCGTCACGATATGTCCGGGACATTCACCTCGGGCAACGATTTTTCTTCCATCGGGAAACAGCATGGTAATAACCGTTACAAACTTTGCTTTTCTGTCTCCATAGGGAACACCATCCATCAAAGTTAAAAGCTTGGCGTTATTCTTGTCCGGATTGCAATCGTCTCCAGCAAATCTGGATGTATATATGCCTGGCTCTCCACCCAGGAAATCCACTTCCAAACCACTGTCATCGGCTATGACGGCACATCCTGAAGCCTTAACCAAGGCCTCCGCCTTAATTAAAGAATTTTCTTCATATGTAAGGCCATCCTCAATGGGATCAATATGGGAATAGCCCGCTTCATCTTTGCTTTTAACATCCATTCCAAAGCTTTCCAAAATATCCGAAAGCTCCTTGACTTTTCCGGGGTTCCCGGAGGCAACAATTACTGTTTCCATCAGTTTTCTCCTTAACACAATAATTCTATCACATAGAAGGAATTTGTGTTATACTAATTTACGTTGTGTTTATTGAGCAGAGTATAGATAGAAAGAAAAGAAGAATTGGGTCAGATTTAAATATTTTTTCTCAATTCCAAAATAGATTATGTTAACAGTTTTTTCAAAAATAATAGTAATATTCGCTGTTGTGGCAGTTGGGTTTTTCTGCAACAAAAAAGGCATACTACCAAATTCATCAGAAGGTCCTTTGGTGAATCTTCTTGTTTTGGTTATTTGTCCCTGTATGATTCTATCCTCCCTGGCATCAAAAACCCTGGATAGCGACACCCTTCCAAAGACACTTCTGGTATTGGGATTGTCTCTTGGATATTTTGTGGTTGCACCTTTCATTGCATTTTTCTTTGCTCGGTTTATGAAGCATACCCCCAAGGAAGACCTGGGAGTAATAATGGTCATCATGACCTCTACCAATACGGGCTTTATGGGATTTCCTGTAACCAAGTCCATCTTTGGTGATGAAATATTCTTTTTAATAGTAGTTGAGAATATTATCCTGAATATTTACTTCTATTCTATAGCCATATTCCAGATAAACTATGGCCATAATGCAAAGGGAGACCTGGGCTCCTCACTTAAATCTATAATAAACCCCAATATCATCGCCGCACTTATAGGTCTTATTATTCTCTTTGGCAGAATAAGCCTTCCGGGTCCCGGCCTTGAGTTTTTGGACATGCTGGGCAGCGTAACCACTCCCCTTTCCATGCTGATTGTGGGAATGAGACTTGCCAACAGCAATATTAAATCCGTTCTTAAAAACAGGGATTTGATTTTTGCTTCCTTTATTAAGATGTTTATTATGCCGGTTATTACCTTCCTATTGGTAAACTGGCTGCCTATTCCTCAAGACGTGAAGCTGCTGCTGGTATGGTGCTCCTGCTTCCCAACCGCCGTAATTATGGTTAGTCTCTCATCTAAATACAAAAGAAATGCCACCTTGGCCGCTGAGGGAATTGCTCTTACCACAATAATTTCCCTTTTGGTCCTTCCAGTGGCTGCCACCATTCTATCGGCTCTATACCTTTAATCAAAGAATCAAAAAAGCAAAAAAAAATGATGTCGACCCTTCCCTTGCACCACTGTGCTTTGGCCCGCTTGCTGCATCCTTGCAACTATCGCGACAGCCCTTACTCTTAGGTCGACATCATGCCACGTTGTATTTTGTTACTTCCTTTGGACTCACCCCTTTCTTCGGTCGCCACTTCTCAGGGTCACGACTTATTTTCCTTTCTGCGATTCAGGTTAATCGCTTGAACTGTGTCTCGGCGATCCTTCGTCGTCGCCTCTCTTTCTGTCCTTTTGATTAACTACATTATACTCCAAAAAAGGTAAAAGTAAAGACCATTTTTTGATTTTTTAGAAAATTTCCACAATTTATGAAAACTGTTGATAAATAGCCTTTACAGCCCTTTCATAATCACTGTCATCCACTGCCACCATCATATTCATATTGCCTGTTCCATGGTCTATAAATCTAATATTTATATGCATGGCAGCCAGGGCCGAAAGGACCTTTATGGCCACATTGGGCGAGTTTCCAATCTCTCTACCCACTATGCCAATAAGGGAAAGATTATCCACCCAATCCACATCGGAGCCCTGAATGGTTTTCCTTATTTCCTCTGCAATACCTTCCGGGGACAGGTTAAGATTATTTAAATCCCTGGTATCCAGCATCAAAGTCAGAGTATCCACTCCGGTTACTATATTACCGATTTTAAGTCCTCTATCCTCCAATACCTTTAACACCTTTTCTCTTAAGCCCGGAGTGTCATTTAAGTTAGACTTTCTCACTGTTAGGCCAATGAAGGACTTTCTGCCTGTTATACCAGAAACTTCGGATTCCGCTGTATAATACCTGGCGTTTTTAACAATCAAAGTTCCATGGTCCTCCGGCTTTGATGTATTTAAAATACGTATAGGTATGTCCTTTGATACCACCGGAAATACTGCATCGGGATGCATTACCGACGCTCCCAGATAGGCCATTTCCCTAAGCTCTCTGTAGGTGATTACAGGAACGGAAACAGGTTCCTTTACTATTCCCGGATCAGCCATTAATAGCCCTGATACATCGGTCCAGTTTTCGTAAATATCGGCGTTGACACCGGCGGCCACAATGGCGCCTGTAACATCGGACCCTCCTCGGGAGAAGGTTTTTATCTCGCTATTAGGCATGCTTCCATAGAATCCGGGAATTACCCCTTTGCTGTGTTTAAGAAGCTCAGCCTGAATAAGAGGCTCCGTGGCCTCGCTGTCATATTTGCCCTCTTCATCAAATCTTATAACATCCTTGGCATCTATAAAGTCAAAGTCCAGATAGTCTGCAAGTATCTTGGCATTTAAGTATTCGCCTCTACTTATTATGTAATCGTGATTCTCAGGATTATCCGCCTTGTCCACCTTTTCTTTAATGGCTTTAAACTCTGCATCCAAATCAAAGGAAAGACCTTTCCCTTTTTCCTTCTCAACAAAGTCCAATATTTCCTTGTATCTTCCCTTAAGTACTTGAAGCAGCTCTTCTCTTTCCTTGGGATTATTGCTTTCCGCAATGGAAATGAGCATATCCGTAACCTTGTTCTCATGAAGGGCGCTTTTCCCGGGAGCAGATGCCACAATATATTTACGCCTTGGTTCCGACATCACAATGTCCTTAACCTTTTTAAACATCTCTCCTGTGGCAAGGGAGCTTCCTCCGAACTTTGATGCAATTAAATCAAATTCATCGGTAACCAATTCGTGGGCTGGAGTCTCCCCTGTACTGATGGCGTTTAAATCAAAGGGCGTGGACTGATATACAAAATAGTTCAGCCAATTTGAGTAGAGCAGGTTGGCACAGGACCGCCAAATAACCATAGGCTCTTTATTGGGATCGTCCCCGGGGAAATAATTGCAAGGAACCTGAGGATTTATCCCCGCCTTTAAGTCTCTTTCATATTCTTTCTTTAGAGTGTCTCCATCGTATTCAGAATGGCCCATTATAAAGATGTGTTTGTCATCCTTGGATTTGCAAGCAAAGATTCCTGCCTCCGGAGATGTGGAAATCACTCGAATATCCGGATGGTTGAAAACCGCCTCTTCATCCACCGTTGTGTTTCTGGAATGGGGAACAAAGAATTCATCATCGAATCCCCTAAACAGCATTCCCGTCTTATACTCCAAGCTGTGTCTATATACTCCTGATAGTTTTTGGGGCAAAAGCTGTTTCTTAATTCCATAGTGATAGTAAAGTCCAGCCTGGGCACCCCAACAAATGTAGAAAATGCTGTGAACGTGGTCCTTGGCCCATTCCATTATCTCGCAAAGTTCATCCCAATACTCAACCTCTTCAAAATCCATAAGCTCTACAGGAGCACCGGTAATAATCATGCCATCGTAATACCTGGACCTTACCTGATCAAAGGTCTTGTAGAAGGCAATCATGTGCTCCTCTGAAACATTGCTGGCTTTATGGGTGCTGGTTTGAAGCAGCTCAAGTTCCACCTGTAAAGGCGTGTTTCCCAGCAGTCTTGTTAACTGGGTTTCCGTCTCCACCTTGGTGGGCATTAGGTTTAATATGAGTATCTGCAGCGGTCTGATATCCTGGGTAACTGCCCGGGTGTCAGTCATGACGAATACGTTTTCCTTCGTCAGAATATCCACTGCAGGTAGGTCGTTTGGTACTTTAATCGGCATATGGGCCCTCCACTAAAAAATATATGTTGTAAGTATACCACATCCTATAGTAAATTAATAATTTGATTGTATAAGGAGGAAGTGTGGCGGTGGGAAACCTCCGCAGACGCAAAGCGTCGAGGACAAGTTTTCCACCACCACACCTTCCTCCTAAATACGTAATTAAATAATTTGCATTTACTATAAGATGTGGTATAATTAACCCCGCATGTGGCAATGGGCCATATGAAGCAGATTTAGTTGTTAATTGCTAAGTATCAGAATAGTGGGGTGAAGAAAAAATGGCAAATATTAAATCCGCAAAGAAAAGAATCAAAGTTATCGACAAGAAAACAGCAAGAAACAAGCGTGTTAAGGATCATGTCAAGCAAGCTATTAGAGAGTTTGACGATGCAATGGTTGCTGAAGATATGACTGCCGCCGGTGAAAAGCTGGTTGCCGCAGAGAAGAAGCTTAAGCAGGCTGCATCCAAGGGTTCCATTAACAAGTTTGCTGCATCTCGCAAAGTATCTCGTCTAACTAAAAGATTCAACGCTGCCAAGGCAGCAAAATAAGTCTCACCCGTCCCCACCAGTGTATAAGTTAAATACACATGCGATTGAGCATTAAAATCCCCGGAAAGTGTCTCCCGGGGATTTTTCATTTCTATTCTGTATCTTGAGCTTTGATTGGACCGTCATAGGGAAAGCATGGCATAAGTTCCAGCTTAAACTTGTTCCAACGTCGTTTATTGTCTATTTTGATTTTTGTTTCCGACGATTCACATATTCCGGTTCTAATATACTTATCCAAAACCTCATAGGTGAAGCCTAGATTGTCCTCATCTGTTAGATCTGTCAAACCGTCAATAGGAACCTTTTCCACCAGTTCAACCGGAAGACCCAGCTCCCTTCCTATGGCCTTTACCTCCCTTACGGTGAGCTTGGACAGAGGACTAAAATCCCCGGCAGCATCTCCGTATCTGGTGGCATATCCTACCCAATCCTCGGAAAGATTACTGGTATTGGCCACCCTACCGTTCATTGATTGAGACACTGCATAAGTTATTGTCATTCTTACTCTGGCAGGAAGATTAATCTTGGTTTGAGAAGATATTTCTCCGGGAAGGTTAGCCTCCAATTCCTTGGTAATCGCCTCTACAGGCTCCTTAATATTAATGATGGTATATGGAATATCCAGGTGCTTAACCAGCATTAAGGACATATCCATGTCATGCTGAACCCCGCATGGCATAAGAACGCCATAGACCCTGTCCTTACCTAGGGCTTCCGCGCAAAGGGTGGCCGTCACAGAGCTGTCCTTTCCTCCGCTTATGGCTACCACCGCATTGCAATCCGGACCATTCTTATGAAAGAAATCTTTTATCCACAGAACGATTTCATCTTTTGTTTTCTTTGCATCAAACTGGTACATTTCTTGGAATATCTCCTCCGGAAAGGTGCTCATCATAGACTGCCCTTTCCCCACCTACAAACTTTGGTCTGGTTCGGGCGCAGACAAGATTGGCTTCGCCTATTTTCTTTGTTGCTATTCTTACAGGAACAGCAACAGGCTTAAGGTGCATACCAATCAAAGTATCTCCTATATCCATTCCACCTGCAGCTCTTATGTTTTCCACAGCTACAGGATCCTTGGCATTTCCATATACAGTAACAGCAAAGGAGCCACCGGCATGAAGTTGCGGCACCACGTTAACTATGTCCTGGCCCGGAAGAAGGGCCTCTCTTTCAATGATTACTGCTCGATTTAAATGCTCGCAGCATTGAGCTGCCAGATATATACCCTTCTCATCAAGAATAGGTTTTATTCCGTCATAAACAGCCTTTGCTGCATCTATGTCAGAACCCTTACCGATGGTTTCTCCCTTAATCTCACTGGAGGAGCACCCAATGATAAATATGTCTCCCTTTTCCAGATGAGACTTTTCCAAGAGTTCTGTAATGGCCTCTTTGGCCTGTTGTTTTATTTCGTCATAAGTCATGTCCTTCTTCCTCGCCTCAGTAAGTTATTTAGTCACTATGGAAACATCTACAGCCTCAGGAGCAGCCACCATTCCATACACATCCTTATCCGCACTTTCTATAACAAGGGGGCAGGTTACAGTTCCTGAAGAATAGTTGGTTACGTCACAAATAACCTTAATATCACTCTTTGTTATTCCCAAAAGATGATCCGCACTGTCCATCAAAGTTACTGCTATTTGAGTACCTGTAGGAACTGAGTAGTCATAGGCAATTTTAGTTCCCCTAAACTCTATATCCGATCCGGTGAAATTTATCACCTTTGTTGACATATCGCTTACGGTTAGCTCTGCCACCAAGGAACTTACAACATCGGCCAAACCTATGCCTTCAGGCAGTTCTACTTGAATTGGAAGCTCTCCGCTTTCTTCTATATTCGTAACATCAAGGGTAATGGCAGTAATGGAATCAATTTTAGCCAGTGCATCTGCCCGTCCTACTAGGCCGATGGTTTCAGGCGCAAGAACACGTCTTACCTTTCCATCAGAGGAGTTGTCATCCACCGGCACTATTAGTTCCACTTCCTTCCTTTCAGACAGGACAGTGGTTACCGTAATTGTGTCATGGGCCAAGGTTACATTATCAACAGGATTTCCTTCACTGTTTACAGCCTGCAGCTTACATGAAATATCCGTTGGGCTTGTAGTCACCCTAGATGCGTCGATGGTTCCCTGAAGGGAGGTTACAGTATCCACCAAGGACTCTGCACCGCTTACTGTTATTCTGGAATTACTCATGTTGAGAGTATTTCCGCTCTGGCCTTCTCCAAAGGTACCGTTATATCCTATCTCTACGGGAACCTCCTTCTTCACCATGTCCTCCACCATAACCGTAACTCTGGTTGCACTTCTTTCAGTTACAGTTACGCCGCCTAAAGGGGCCCGAACAATAATGGTCAGATCGTTTTCTCCCTTTGATGCAGAAGCCATATCTACAGTGGCTGTAACATCACTGGCGTTCAACTCGCTTATGGCCACTCTGGTTCCCTTCACTTCAATATCCAGACTCTCCAGGTTCATGCCGCTGACGGCAAGGTTTCTTTCGCCCAACTCTGCCACATGGGTCAAAGTTATGGGAATGCCTCGAATTGACTTGGTGGTTGTATTATCCACATAACCTACCACATATCCCCAGAGGAGCAAGGCCGCCACAAAGGACAGTACGATTCTGAAATTGCGATTGTTAAGCATTTTCTGAACCTCCTGTCTTATTGTCCTTACCTTTGGATTTTCCGTTTGATTTAAGGAAGGAAAGAATCCCGTTATTATCTCCTTCTTCATCCAAATACAGGCTTAGAAGCATTTTTTCTAAAGCCTTTGTGTCCAGGAATCTGTTTATCCGGCCGTCTCTCGCCACAGAGATAATACCGTTTTCTTCACTTACCACTATGGCAACGGCATCGGAATTTTCCGTAATGCCGATGGCTGCTCTGTGACGGGTTCCCAATTCTTTGCCCACATCCAAACGAGCAGTAAGGGGCAGCACGCATCCGGCGGCAAAAACCTTTTCACCTCTTATGATTGTAGCCCCATCATGCATGGGAGAGCCTTTGTAGAATATGTTTCCAAGAAGCTCAGCAGAAACGTCTGCATTTAAAATGGTTCCATTTTCCGCCACATCACCTAAGGACACGGCCCTTTCAATAACTATTAAGGCACCGGTTCTGGTGGAGGAGAAGGAGTCCACCGCATCAACAAAGGCATCTACCACGTATTTGGCTTTGTTCTTGTCTCCTAAGAATCTTTCCGACAGTATTCCTGCCCGGCCCATTCTCTCAAGGGCTCTTCTTAATTCCGGCTGGAACAAAATAACCAAGGCGATGATACCCACCGTCATGGTGCTTCTTAGAATCCAATTCAATGTATTTAAGTGAAGAAGTCCTGACAGCAAAAAAACCGCAACTAAAATCAAGATACCTTTTACCAGTTGCTGCGCTCTACTGTCCTTTATAAAACCGAGAATCTTATAGACAATAAAGGCAACCACCAGAACGTCGATGATATCAAAGATTGATATTTGTGCGGTTAAATTTGCCAGAATATCCTTCATTATTCAGCCGTTTCCAAAACTCCGTAATTGTCGTCTTTTCTCTTATACACTACATTAACTTTATCGGTGGTTTCATCCAGGAACACGAAGAAATCGTGTCCGCTCATTTCCATTTCCAATACTGCATCTTCAGCAGTCATAGGTCTTAGTTCTACCTTTTTGGTCTTAACTAGTTTACCTACTTCGCTTTCTCCTCCTTCAGGAGCAGGTATAGCTTCAAATCTAACGGACTTGTTATCCTGATATTTCTTTTGAAGCTTTCCTTTAAACTTGGACATCTGTCTTGCAAGTTTATCTATGGCCTTATCCAGGCCTTCATAAATATCGTCAGCCACCTGCTCAGTTCTAAACTGAGCTCCCTTGGCATTAATATTAACCTCAATTTTGTCTTTGTTTCTCTCTTGGGAAAGTACTACTTTAGCTTCAATGTCTTCTGAAAAATACTTGTCTAGTTTCTCTAACTTTTTCTCGATTGTGTCCTCCAGATGCTGATAAGTGTTAAAATTCTTTCCTGTAATAGTTGTCTTCATCAGCTACCTCCTTACTGATTTTGCCCGTAGGGTTTCAAAATTAAAACCCTTATTCCGACAAAACAATTATTTGGATATATAATATCATATTTTATGCAAAAACAAAAGGAGATGAGGCTGCTCTCCGGCTGACCTGGTCTTTGACCCCACACTTGCCTTTATCGGGTTTCCCGAGGACTTACTTCTAAACTATGCCATGATCACCATCTGAATTCTAAAGATGGCTTACGTGGATCCTTTTGCCCATAGCTGGCTTGGATTTTCAACCACAGACCCGGAGAGTAGCCACATCTCCTTTATTATTTTATTTGTTTATTTTACTCTATCCACTTACCGGAGGCAAATACAATTGCACTTATGGACCTGGGCTTAAACTCTATAAGAGCTTTAGCACATTCTCCGGCAGTACTTCCCGTGGTATAAAAATCGTCCACCAGAAGCAAATCTCTTCCTTCAACTAGTCCTTCCATTTCTTCCCCTGGATACTTGGGAGAAATGGCGCCTGCTATATTTCTAGATCTTTCCTTGGGTCCCAGGTTCTTCATGGGAAGAGTTTTTCTGTTTCGCTCCAAAATATCAAAGATGGGAGCATTAAGTACATTGCCTAAATTCCTGCCAATAAGCTCCGCCTGATTAAAGCCTCTTTCAGATAACCTGGATTCATGTAGAGGCACAGGAACAATCAGAAGGTTATCTGTATCTACATCTTCAAAATAACCACCGGCAGTTAGCCGATCCTTCATTATCCCTGCAATTTCCTTTGCTATGTATTTATGTCCGTCATATTTAAGGGCAAAAACAATACTTCTCTCATAAATGCCGTAGTCGGTACACTTAAGAAGTTTTAGCTTTGTTTCATATCCCTCCAGGGGAAGCTCCCTTTCCTCCATCTCCCATCTGATATGGGTGATACAGTGGTCACAAAGTCCATAGCTTCTGGTTTCATTGATAATATTACCGCAGCAAATACAGTAAAGTCTTCCGGGATACATAAAATCCAAAACACTTTCTTTGATTTTGCCCATGTAATCCAAATAACCCATTTCCCCTCCAAACCCAAACCTATTGCTCCAGCAAAGTCAGAAGACGTGATTTAAGTCCTGAATATCGTTCTTTAATACGGTTGTTGTCCACCATGCTTTTTACAAATCTTTGACCACCGCAAAGAACTACCGCTTGTTTTCCTCTGGTAACTGCAGTGTAGAGCAGGTTTCTCGTGGCAAGCATAGGCGGAACATAGAAAACAGGCATAACAACAATAGGAAATTCGCTTCCTTGGCTTTTGTGAACAGTAAGAGCATAAGCCAGCTCCAATTCATCCAATATGGTATTGTCATATTCCACAAATCGGTCTTCGTCATAGATTACCGTCAGGGTTCCCCCATCATTATCTATTCGGCTTATGAATCCCACATCTCCATTAAAGATGCCTTCTCCCTCGGAAAAGTCCCGTCTTCTACGCCATCCGATACTGTAATTATTCTTGATTTGCATGACCTTATCCCCTTCTCTAAAGAGCTTATCACCAAATCTCTTTTCGGACTTCTCCGGAGAGGGCGGATTAAGGATTTCCTGGAGCAAAGTATTAAGAGATCCTGTTCCCAGTTCTCCCTTTCTGGTGGGTGTAAGAACCTGGACATCAGCCAGGGGGTCCTTCACATCGTAGTAAAGGGGCAGCCTTTTTTCCACCAGCTCTACCAGAAGTTCTCTAATCAGGGTCTCGCTTTTTCTTTCCATAAAGAAAAAATCTTTTCCTGTCACATTTGAAATCGGATACTCTCCGTTATTGATTCTGTGAGCATTAACCACTATCATGCTTTCTTCCGCTTGTCTAAAGATTTCTGTTAGAGCAGTTACTCCCACAAAATCGCTATCTATAATATCCCGTAAAACATTTCCCGGGCCAACAGAAGGCAGCTGGTCGCTGTCTCCAATAAGAATAAGTCTGGTGCCGGGGCTTATGGCTTTGGTCAATCCCTGCATCAGCAAAAGATCTATCATAGAAGCCTCATCCACCAATACCACATCGTATTCCAATGGAGATTCTTCATTTCGTCCAAACTTCATTTCGTCCAGTTCCTGATCGTAATAGTATTCCAAAAGTCTATGAACCGTCTGGGCAAATCTTCCGCTGGTTTCGGTAATACGCTTTGCTGCTCTTCCGGTGGGTGCGGCAATGGCTGTAGTAAATCCGCTTCTGTCAAAGATACGAATAATGGCGTCAATGATTGTGGTCTTTCCTGTGCCGGGACCTCCGGTAATAACAGAAATTCCGTTTGCCACAGAATTCAAAACCGCTCTCTTTTGTCGGGGAGATAGCTCTATACCGCTTTCGGATTCCGCCTGTCTAATCATATTGTCCACATCTGTTGTGAGAGGTTTTAAAGAAGCCTTGCTAATCAGCTCCAGATTTCTGGCCACTATTTTCTCCGCAACAAAGTATGGAAAAAGATAGCATACCTCCTCACCATCCAGAATATCCAGTTTAATGTTCCCCTCCATTGCAGACAAGAGAATACCGTCACGGACATTTTCTATGGAAACATCCAGAAGCTCCGCCGCCTTCTCTGTAAGTTCAGTCCGCGGAACATAGGTATTCCCGTCTCCCACATACCAATTCAATGTGTATTTTATGCCGCTTATTATGCGAAACTGACTGTCCATGGGAATCCCCATTTGCTTTGCTATTTTATCTGCTTTGATAAATCCAAATCCGGGAACTTCATCTACAAGCCTATAGGGGTTTTCCTCTATTAATGCTACCGCTTGTTTTCCATATACTTTATAAAGCTTCATGGCTTGCTGGGCGGAAATACCATAGCTCTGAAAGGCCAAAGACACCTCTGCAAACTCTCTGTGAGCAGAATAGGAGGCAAGGATTTTGGCCATGGTCTTTTCTCCAATGCCGCTAACCTCCAGCAATCGACCGGGTTCTTCTTCCATTATCCTTAAGGTTTCATCACCGAATTTTTCCACAATGGAGGCTGCCGTAGAAGGTCCAATACCTTTAATAATTCCCGAAGCCAAAAAATCAAAAATCGCCTCCTTGCCTGTAGGCATTACCTCCTCAAACTCGGTAAAAGCAAATTGTTCACCGTAGGTTGGATGGTCCTTAAACTGGCCTATAAGCTTGAAGCGCGATCCTTTTGATACTCTGGGAAGATTTCCTACCACAGTAAAATATTCACCAGCACCTATCTCTTCTCCTTCATCAGGTTCTGCCTGTGATTCCATTACTGCTACTGTATATCCATTATCATCATTTCGAAATATTATTTCGGCAATTACGCCGGTTCTCTCTTCCTTCAAAATACGCCCCTTTAAAACGTAGGCTTATAAATTCTTCTGTTGTCCAGAGTCCAAACTCTTTCCGAGAAGGCCCCCTTTTCAACGGAAGAAACTGCATCTTCCATATCGTACATTCTGGCATCCATAATATCCAGATAGTGAAGCAATTCCGCTTCCGGAAACATGGGCTTCTTTGGACTACCGTATTCCGGCTCATAGTGATGAGTCAAGATCATATGCTGAAGGAGTACGATTTTCTCGTAGGGTATTCCCAGTTCTTCTCCCAGGGACTTCATGGAAGCTGTTCCCTGAACTATATGACCAAGAAGTTGCCCGATGAAGGAATAGCCTGTCGCCATGCCGTTCTCCCCGGCATCGATTTCATTCAGCTTCTCCATGTCATGAATGATTACTCCTGTTAAAACCAGGTCCCTATTTAAAAAGGTATATACACCGCAAAGAGCATCCCCGCTCATAAGCATTCTCTTCATATGCCAAAGGAGCCCACCATATTCCGCATGATGGTTCTTTGCTGCCGCCGGATAGTACATAAGCCTGTCCTTATTCCTCTCCAGCAAAGTAAGAGACACCTTCTTAAAATCCTCGTCCTTAAGAGATTCAGCCACATCCATAATAAATTGATACATGTCTTCCGATGGTTCCGGAGCGGACTTAATAAAGTCATTCATATCCAAACCATCGGCAGAGGTAGACTTTCTCACCCTAAGTATTCTAAGTTGAGTCTGGCCCTGCCATTCGGAAACCTGAGCTTTTACTTTGATAATGTCCCCCTCTTTGATTTCAGAAAGATGAGGTTTTTCCTCAGCTGTAACATCCCATTTTTTTGCGTTTACCTCGCCACTTCTGTCCGCCAGGGTAAAGTCAACGTATTCTCTTTTTCTTGAATCGATCTTTAGACTTGCGGCCTTAACCATAAGAAAGGTGGTTATTTCCATGCCGCTTTTAAAATCTTCCACAAATATATTCTTTTCTTCTGCCATTATAGTTTCTCCACTTTATAACCTACGCCCCAAACCACCTTTAGATATTTGGGATTTTTGGGGTTGATTTCAATTTTTTCTCTAATTCTTCTTATATGTACCGCTACTGTGTTCTCCGGACTGAAGGCAGGCTCCTTCCAAACCTGTTCATAGATTTGATCTATGGAAAAGACCTTGCCCGCATTCTGAGTTAAAAGCTTAAGAATTCCAAATTCCGTTGGTGTTACAGCCACCTGCTCTCCATCCACGGTTACTGTCTTTTCTATATCATCTATTACCAGACCGCCGCTTATATAAACATCTTCACCCTCCATATTATCCAAGCTTCCCAGGCTGGTAAATCTTCTAAGCTGAGATTTCACTCTTGCCACCAGCTCCAAGGGATTAAAGGGCTTGGTAATATAGTCATCTGCACCTACATTTAAGCCTATAATCTTGTCATAGTCTTCGCTTTTGGCAGACAGCATGATAATGGGTATATTCTTTTCTTTTCTTATACTCATGGTAGCCTGTATGCCATCCAGTTTAGGCATCATAACATCCATGATAATCAGGTGTATATCCTTGTCTTTTACTATTTCTAGCGCTTCGTTTCCGTCATATGCCTTAAATACATCATATCCCTCATTTTTTAGGTAGATTTCTAGGGCACCGGCTATTTCTCTGTCATCATCACACACTAAAATGTTCATTTCTAAGCCCTTCTAAATTGTATTCTATACTTTGTCTAGACCAATATACCACATTCCCCATAGACTGTAAAATGCACATTTTTAGATATGTGCTTTCTTTTTGTTGACAAACAAAAATCCCTCTTGTATAATATCTTTTGCCGTTAAAAGCGGCATATAGGGCATTCCGAGGTAGCTCAATGGTGGAGCAACCGGCTGTTAACCGGTAGGCTGTGGGTTCGAGCCCCACCCTCGGAGCCAATTTATTTTCCGAAGAGATTTCGGTCTTCTGCCGGTGTGGCGGAATTGGCAGACGCACGGGACTTAAAATCCCGCGATCCTCACCGATCGTACCGGTTCGACCCCGGTCACCGGCACCAACTTGGTCAGGTCGTATGATTGGGTCTCTTGTAAAAACCAGATGTCGCGGGGTGGAGCAGTTGGTGGCTCGTCGGGCTCATAACCCGGAGGTCGGAGGTTCAAGTCCTTCCCCCGCAACCAAAAAGCCTGTAGCTTATAGCTACAGGCTTTTCTTTTTTGTTTTCAAGCTGTTTTCTTGTCCTTATGAGAGCTCAGTAATTTATGCTTTGCTCTTGGACTGCTGGCTGAACTTGCTGATACCTTCTTTGATGAGGATAAGAGCAAGGATTACCATTGCGATTGCGAATACCAGCTGGAAGTAATGTCCCCACATAGGTCCTTCCAATGTGCCGGCACCAAGGCCCTGGAACTTCTTAATGATGGTAATGCAAAGGCTTGTGATTGTAGCAACAAGCATAAATGCCATTGGGAAGAAGAACATCTTGTTATTCTTACCGATGTCTCCTAGCCATGCAGCTACAGCCATAAGAGCGATACCTGCGAGAAGCTGGTTAGCGGCTCCGAAGAGACCCCATATCTGGCTGAGGGAAAGTCCACCAAGAGTACAACCAACCAATACCATGAATGCAGTACCGAAGATTGGGTTTGCAAGGATTGCACGAACGCCCTTGGCATCTTTGTAGGAAGCTTCGCCTTCATTCAGGAACAGTTCGCTGAACATGAAACGTCCAAGTCTTGTACCTGTATCAAGGGATGTGAGAGCAAATACGGATACAGCCAATGTAAGGAGTGAGTAAACTGTCTTGTAAACAGCACTGGTCTCAGCACCAAACATTGTAGCAATACCACCGGCAAAGGCAGCTGCCGGAGAACCGAATTCACCTGCAGTGTATTTGTTGAATACCATACCTACTGCAATCAGGGAGATACATGCTAATGCGGATTCGATAAGCATAGAACCATATCCGATTGGCTTAGCATGAGCTTCGTTGGAAAGCTGCTTGGATGATGTTCCTGTGGATACCAAGGAGTGGAATCCGGAGCAAGCACCGCAGGCAACTGTGATGAACAGAGTTGGGAACATTGGGCCTAAGCCTGTGGACCAACCTGTAAACGCAGGAATCTGGAATTCTGCTGTTCCAGCAAATGCAGAGAAGATGATACCTACAACTGCAACTATCATCATTGCATAAAGCAGGAAGCTGGACAGATAGTCACGTGGCTGGAGCATAATCCAAACCGGAATCAAAGATGCGATAGCAATATAGATACCGATGATTATGATCCATGGTGTTCTTCCCATCGCTACACCAAAGTTCATACCAATGATGATTGCAAGAACGATTCCTACAATACCGATTACTGTGGCAGGACCTGTCTTCATGCCAAATTTGTTGGTAAGGATACCATAACAAATAGCAAGAAGGATGAACAGGATAGAAATCATAGATGTTGTCTGGTTTCCATTAGGTTCTGAAACAATACCGCTTGCAAGTGGGTTACCTGCATCGTCAACACCTGTGAAGAATGTTCCTGCTACAACGTTTACGAAGGAAGCGATTACAAGGATAAGTACCAAAAGCGCGAAAATAATAAATAGCTTTTTGGTACGCTGTCCCATACTGTCGCCGATTACTTCGCCGATGGATTTACCACCGTGTCTAATTGATGCGAAGAGGGAACCATAGTCATGAACTCCTCCAAAGAATATACCGCCAAATACGCACCAAAGAAATACCGGAACCCATCCGAAAACAGAAGCCTGAATAGGACCATTAATAGGACCTGCTCCTGCGATGGATGAAAAGTGGTGACCCATAAGTACCTGAGGTGGTGCTGCTACGTAGTCAACACCATCTTCCAACTCAATAGCGGGAGTGGTACGAGAAGGATCAACGCCCCATTCTTTTGCCAGCCACTTACCATAAGTAGTGTAGCCGATGACAAGAATGACAATGGCAGCAACAATAATTAATACTGGTGTCATAATTATCCTTCCTTTTCTTCTTTCTTAATCATGTTGGACAATAACGAATAAAAATAGTTTAAAATATCTTGATGTTGTCAAAGACCTTCTTAAGTTCCTGTCCCCGGCGGTTATAAAGGATTTTCCCTCGAGATAAATCATAGACAACTACTCGATATGTGCTCCAACCATGAAAGCTGAACTTGTAGCTTACATGATGTTTGGACTTTTTTATGGCCTGCTCACATTCCTCTCCTACCCTTTCTGCCACAAGGACAACGGTAACATCGGAATTTCTGTGATTAGGTTTTGGGTCAGCTCTTTTAAGGCCGTCCTCCCAGGCAATATTCTCAAATACTCTATATTGCTCTTCAGTGAGATCTCCTGCCTCTCCAAAATAAACAAATTCGTTGGTATCCACCTCTGATACCTTTGCCTTCTTAATTAAGAAGTATTGTTCATCGTGGAGCCTAAATGTAGCTTCAGCGCTAAAGGGCTCTATGGGATCCACATCGTTTACATCGTAATAGGCGTGAAAAGCCGAAACTATTCTCTTTATTGCTGCAGCAGTCCTTTCCGTGCTTACCCTTTGAGGCTTGGCTGCTACGGTTAATTCCTGGCTCACGCTCCCGCCCCCTGGGCCACTTCTTCTGTCAAAGCTTCAGGATTCTTTCTTACGCTGAAATCAGCCTCCGGCATTCTAACCTTAAGCTCCTTCATAAGCTCCTGGGCTGCACGAGTTCCCGGAAGTTGAATAACTGCAAGCTCTTTTTCTTCATCACCAAGAACCAGGTTTTCAACCTGGAGCTCTCCTTTTCCGCAACACATTTTGATGTTTACCCCCACTATCCTTCTGAAGCAGCTCTTTACTTCGTTATAAGGGATATAATAGTTCTTCAATTTAGACTTAAACAGGAGGCATGTGTCCCCCAATCTAATGCCACCAATCTGTCTTGCGGATTTATATTCCTGTTCTAGACGGGAATTTTCTATTTCTGTTTCTGTTAATGGATAAAATTTCATTGTATCTAATTACCTTTCCCCATAATAATTATGGAAATACTATCATTTCCTATGATATACAAACGTTACTATCTCTTATATTCACCTAAAAGGAGGATTGTCCCTTTGGTAATCCTCCCTTTGATGGTTATAGGGTTAATATATTGTATAAAAATACAAATCATCAAATATGTATTATTTAGAGTTTTATTCCCTCAAAAACTATTTTGTTAAATACCCACAATTTTTTTAAATCGAATTTAATTTCTGGAGACAATTCCATTCTGTATGGTTTTATCAAAACTGATTGCTCTGCCATATCGATTCCTTCAATGGGATATTCCCTATAGCCCTGTTTGTTCTTTAGGTAGTCTCTATGTTTGTGGTCACAGGTTCTAATATATATCTCAGACACATCAAAGTCAGAGGTATCGGAGGTAGCCACCTCTACAACAATATTATTTCTCTTTTTTGATGCCAAATGGTTTTTTAACTCTTTGGAAATTGTAATTCTCATTTATCTACCACATTACAATGGGCTCCGAATTCTGATTCTATTCCGCCAAATGACCCTTTGATTTAATTACCTCGATTACCTGGTCCACGTATTTCTCGCAGACTTCATCGGAACCTGCTTCCACCATAACTCTTATAACCGGTTCAGTACCGGATTCTCTCACCAGTATACGGCCTTCATCTCCCAGCTTTTCTGTAACTGCATTTACGGCAGCTTGTACGTCCGGGTCATTTTGGGCCTCCGGCTTACTTTTTACCCGTACATTCTTAAGTACCTGAGGATAGAACTCTACGGGAGCTGCTAGCTCACTTAAGGGTTTCTTCTTTGCCAGCATGGCTTCCATTATCTTAAGGCTGGTTAGAATTCCATCTCCTGTGGTGGCGTATTTGCTAAATATAATGTGTCCACTTTGCTCTCCACCAATTCGATAGCCATTCTGTATCATATTCTCATATACATACTTGTCCCCCACCTTGGTCTTTTCGTATTCGATACCTACATTGTCCAAGGCTTTGTAGAGACCAAAGTTACTCATTATGGTTGTTACCACCTTATTGTCCAGAAGTTTGTCTCTTTCCTTCATGTAGAGGCCATATATATATAGAATATGATCTCCGGTAATTACATTACCTTTTTCATCTACACATAGACATCTATCTGCATCTCCGTCATAGGCAAAACCCACGTCCAAAGCATTGTCAACCACATATTTTTGAAGGTGTTCAATATGGGTGGAACCGCAGTCAGTGTTTATGTTAAAGCCATCGGGATGGTCGTTCATAACATAGGTATCTGCCCCTAAAGCGTCAAAGACCCCTCTAGCTATTCTCCAGGCTGCTCCGTTGGCCACATCCAGCCCAACCTTGACTCCTTTGAATCCATATTTAGCCAGAGATATTAGATATCCCATGTAGCGATTTCTTCCGGATTCATAATCCACCGTTGAACCGATTTTTTCTCTTTCTGCCAAGGGAACTTCTGTCTTACCGTCGATATAGTCTTCGATTTCCAGAATTGTACCTTCGTCCATCTTCTCCCCATTGCCATTAAACAGCTTAATGCCGTTGTCATAGAAGGGATTGTGAGAAGCAGAAATCATTATTCCACAATCAAAGTCATCTACTCTGGTTATATACGCAACAGAGGGAGTGGTAGTTACATGCATAATATAGGCATCTGCTCCGCTGGCAATGAGCCCTGTGCAAAGAGCGTCCTCAAACATGTAACTGGAGCGTCTGGTGTCCTTTCCTATTAGGACTTTTGCGCTCTTCCCTTCCTTTGCTCCGTAATACCATCCTAAGAAACGTCCAATTTTAATTGCATGTTCGTAGGTTAAATCCTTGTTGGCTTCCCCTCTAAATCCGTCGGTACCAAAATACTTTCCCATGGTGTCCCTTACCCTTCTCTTTTCTGAACTATAGTATTATCCACTTTATATATACTGCTTTCCGGAACAACTCCACGAACGCAGGAGGTGGGATAAACGTTGGAATTCCTTCCTACCACCGTTCCGGGATTTAATACTGCATTACATCCGATTTCCACATGGTCTCCAAGCATGGATCCAAACTTCTTGATTCCTGTTTCTATTTCTTCTTTGCCGTCTCTCACAACCACCAGCTGCTTGTCGGCTTTTACATTTGATGTAATGGAGCCTGCCCCCATATGACTATAATAGCCTAGAATTGAATCCCCCACATAATTATAGTGAGGTGTCTGTACGTGATCAAAAAGAATAACGTTCTTAAGCTCCACGCTGTTACCTACAACGCAGTCAGCCCCCACCAATGCAGAGCCTCTAATAAAGGCGCAGTGTCTTACTTCCGTATTGGGTCCTATAATGCAAGGAGCTCCCAGAAAAGCCGTGGGGGCCACAGTTGCAGTTTCGTGAACCCATACCGTTGGTTCCACTTCCTTGTATTCATTTCCCAGGGTTGGACCAAGATTTAAAATCATATCCTTAATGCCCTTTAAGGCTTCCCATGGATATGTGAAGCCGGATAAATAATCCGCCGCCAAAGTATGGTCCAAATCATACAGATCTGTAATCTTATACACTTCTACAGCCTCTCCTTTTTCTCAATATCCAGGAAATACTTATATGCATCAACCGTAAGCTCGCCGCAGGCCTCTTCATCACAAACTATAATTGCACCATTATGCATCTGAAGAGCACTGCAGGTCCACTTGTGAGATACATTACCTTCCACTGTAGCTGCCAGAGCTCGAGCTTTGTTGTGACCGCTGATTAGAACCAGCACTTCCTTGGAGTCCATAACTGTTCCTATACCAACGGAAAGAGCCTGAGCCGGAACCTTCTCCGGATCATTATCAAAGAATCTTGAATTGACAATTCTGGTATCTGTGGTAAGGTCCCTTAAACCGGTACGGCTGGTAAGCGAGGTAAAGGGCTCATTAAATGCCAAATGCCCATCAACACCGATTCCTCCCATAAAGAGATCGATTCCTCCATAGGAAGCAATCTTCTCTTCGTAGTCGGCGCATTCCTTCTCCGGATTATCTGTCATGCCGTTTAATATATTAATATTCTCCGGCTTCATGTCCACTAGATGATCAAAGAAATTATCATGCATGAAATACCAATAGCTCTGATCGTGCTCATGAGGAAGACCAAGATATTCATCCATATTAAATGTAACAACATTGGCAAAGGATATTTCACCTGACTTATTCTTTGCTATTAATTCCTTGTATACACCTATGGGGGATGAACCCGTTGGCAGCCCCAGAATAAAGGGCCTATCTTCCTTGTGATTCTTTATTTTATCGGCAATATAGTTGGCCGCCCATTTACATAGTTTTTCATAATCATCCTGAATAATAACTCTCATTTTAATATCATCTCCTTTTCTTTTTTATAATAAAAGGCATTAAAAATGTCTTACAATTTCTTACATTTAATTACATTAAATACCTAACAATTATAATTTATATGCTAGTTCATGTCAATTTTGCCGCTGGTTCTGAAAGAGAAAACCAGCGGTAAATCTTTGGCTTTCCTCTTGTTTTTTTGTTGCAATCACTGTATCATAAATGAGTAAGTATTATTTATCTAAGTTATCTTGGAGGAAAAATCATGGGTAAATTTGTTATCAAGAAAGTCAAGAAGGGTTACAGATTTGATTTGAAGGCAGCAAATGGTCTTATTGTTGCTTCCGGCGATGACTTCTATAAGGATGTAGCCGCCGCAAAGAAGGCTGTAGCAAACTGGCAGAAGAACGTAAAGGCCGCAAAGGTTCAGGATCAGACAAAAGAAGGATTCAAGGCAATGAAGAATCCTAAATTCGAAATCTACAAGGATGCAAGAAATGATTTCCGCTTCCGTCTTAAGGCAGGAAACGGCCAGCTCCTGGCAGCCAGCGAAGCTTACAAGAGAAAAGCATCCGCAATCAACGGCATTAACTCCGTAATTAAAAACAGTGCAAAGGCAGACATTATTGTAGAGGGTGAGAAACCGGCAGCAAAGAAGCCGGAAGCTAAAAAAGCTCCTGCCAAGAAAGCACCTGCTAAAAAGGCTGTAGCAAAGAAGGCACCTGCAAAGAAGGCACCGGCTAAAAAAGCCCCTGCAAAAAAAGCACCTGCTAAGAAAACAAAGAAGAAATAGTTAGTAGTTAAATAAACAAGAGGGTGTCTCAAGGACTTATCTAGCAATCCTTTTAGAGACACCCTCTTTCATTGCATTGTTTTAGAAGCCGGTGGTTAAATCCACCAGTATATAATCTGTCACTACCATGTGCCTAAATAGGCCCAATTATCAGGTTCCGTAACTTCACCATCAATCTCAAACCAATCTCCTTCAGCAAAAACATTTCCGTTATTATTCTCTGTGCTCCACTCGCTTGTCAGTTGGACATGTATGGGTTTTCCATCATAATACCTTATCATGTTTCCTGTAAACGGATTGCGGTTATTATCAACCAATCCATCAATTGCAAAAGCAGGAGTGTCAGCATTTGTATGGATTTCATCATTAGTTGTAAAACCATGGGCATCAAAATCTTTAACCAACAGAACACAATTAAAGAGGGTCTGACTTATTGCCTTGGATTCACCCTTGTCATCCTGCCATTTAACCATTCCCAACAAATCATCATGATAAAGGCTACATCCATGGTCTGAAACCAGTATAATCCTGGTATTGTCATACACATCATTCTCTCTTAGATAGTCGAACCAATCACCTAGTTTGAGCATTGCTGCCATATTAATCTGATAATATAGCAGGTTTCCCTTTTGATTCATGTTAACCCTTCGACCAAATTCATCTTCCCGATAGAGATAGTCCTTGTCAAATTCAGTATTGTCTACCACTTTGGCCGGAATGTATTCAGGTTCCTTAAGCATCTGTCTATCGTGAGCAGTATCATTTCCCAACAGCGTAAAGGTGTTATTGTCCTCGGAGGTTTCTGTAATTAGAGGTAAATTGCAAAGCACCCCGTAAGCTTCCATGAAGCTTTTCTCAAATCCCACACCCTTTGACAAACCATCGGTAATCTGGCTCCCTGATGTATTCACTGTCTTATATCCTTCTTCATCCTTAATCACCACCATGGAGGAAGAATTATAGTTTCCATACTCATACAAGCTGTTCTGAACAATAGATGGCGCACTCTTAAAGATACTATAACAGAAGAAATTTCTTAATCTTCTTCCTTCAATATTAGCTAAATAATCTACTTCATCCCCATCTAATACAGGATACCTTCCCTTCGTTATATAGCAATTGTACTCAGGATGGTCGTCGAAAACAGAAAGGGTTGGAACCCAGGTGTACCCTGCATAAGTAGGATCACACAAAGTGATTGTATAACCTGCATCGCCAAAAATCGCAGGCATTACCTTCAAAGCTTCGTTATGCTTGTTTACCAGAAGCTCTTGGCTTCTTTTATTCATTTCCTCCGGAATATAGTCATACCCTCCATAAAGCCCCGGAGTTCCAATATTGGTCCTATCGCCGTAGGAAGCTGTATTGGGATAAAATGTGAAACCGTCAAACTGTTCCTTTAGCTCCGGCTTTTCATTTATAAGGAATGGAACCAAATAGCCATTTTGTTTGTCCATCATTATAACTATTACATTCTTGCCGGTTTTGCTCAATCTAATTCTGGGTTCATCCTGACTACCAGCATTAATAAGTGCTCTTGCTTCACTGGCTTCCGCCATAACCGGGACAGCATTTAATCCAAACATGGCAATTATGGCAAGGCATAAAACCACGCTACCCAATTTGACTATAGAATTCTTCTTTCTCCAACAAAGGTAAACAAGTCCCAGTATAACAAGGCCTATTAAGCTATTCACTATAATTGCATATTTTGAAATATGGATTCCATCGTCATATTTTAGTTCCGGTGATAAATTGCCAAAATCAGTTCCAAAGAACATATAGTTTACTGTTCCAAATACTGCAAGGGCGGCCACTATAATTGACAGGACCTTTTTCCCCAATGGATTTGCCAGCTTATAAAATATTCCAAACCATATAATAAAGGTTCCCATTGCATATATGAAGGCACTAACTAGATACCAAAGAGGAGACAATCCATCTATACCATTTGTAAATTCCAATATATTCCCCTTAAGTACTGAAGATGGTATTAATAAGCCTGTTAAAACAGTAAGGGAAATACAACTTGCTGTGAATACTATATTATTCCCTTTGGCATCCTCAATCTCACGCCTTACGTTTCTTTCCGGCATCTTTCTTTTGATAATAGATGAAACCATTGGGAATTGCATGGCTAGAAGCAATACAATCATCACCAATTGAGATCTGGCGCTCCTCATTGGATAGACAAATAATATAATGGCCAGCATTATTAAACCGGCGGCAGAAATAAGAATTTTGATTATCTGTTCTGCGTTCTTCAGTTTGTAGAAAATATTTTTAAATAATGAGAATAGATTATTAAGAGTCCAATAAAAAACCAGTCCTGCCGGCGAATTATATAAAAACACCAGGAATATTCCTGCTATTCCATACATTTGCACTTTGCTCCTTAAGGGAAAGCCCTTCATGTATATAGCCGCTGAAATAACATTGATGGTTGTCATCAGTATCGGCAAAACATTAACGGACATTCCTCCCAGTGTTAATAGGCCATCGGGAGAACCTAAATCCTTAATGGGGCCTAGGGATACATTGTTTAATGACTCCAAATGGGACAGGAAATTATATGCAGCAATAAAAAATGGAATTTCCAGCAGTAAGGAAATGGAACCCTTCAAAGAGTCTGTAGGCTTATAGTCGTTCTGTCTGTAGAATGTCTGAAGGACCATAAACCTTTCGTCACCGCTAAAGGCCTTTTTAAGCTTATCCAATCTAGGCTTTATGGCCATCTCCTTATCCCTCTCTTTTGCCTGCAGGGCATCTGCCTGACGATAAAGAGGTAAGACTAAAACATTCATCACCAGACTAAGGGCCACAATAGCCAATGCAGGATGATGAATTACTCTATATGCCACAACATAGACCACTTCAAAAAGCAGCTGTAATGGACCTATTAACAATTGATAAAGCATCTGGGTAATAGTCATTTAACTCTCCTGAAGTGATTTTTTCTCTGTCAATAATTTGTGTTTTTCCAGTAAATAGTCAACGGTTCTTACAGCACTTTCACCATCAAATGCCCAGGTTTCGGCCCTGGCCTCATCTCTTGCCCTTTGATACTTCGGATTTGTCAGGCAATCGTCGATTATCTCCTTTAACTGGGGTAAGGATTCCGTGTTTATTTCCCTGCCTATCTTTGGTAGCGTTCTAAAGGTCCACAACTCCTCGTCTATCCAATCGGCATCGTATATAGATTTATCAAAATCCGTTTCCATATATATAATGGGTTTGTCAAAAACCAAGCTGTAATCAAATACAACACCGGAGAAATCCGATATCATTATATCCGCCCTGTTCAATACATCAAAGTTATCATTATCAGTGTTCCACTCCAACTGCTCACTGTCCGGATACGCTGACATTATTCCTTCAATCAAATCTTTTTCGCTGGTAAAGGACTGTGGGTGAGGTCTAACTATAATGTGATATCCTGTGTCCAGAAGAGTTTTGATTATATCCTTGCCGAATTTACTTAGTATTGCACTTGGTCCCCAGGAAGGCGCAAGAAGCACAGTGGTAATATCGTCATGAATTGGTCCAACTGTTTCCAATCTTTTCTTTAGGACATCCATATATGTCATCCCTACTTTAACGACTTCCTTCTTAGGTAGATTTCTGATGTTCTCCAGTTCTCGAATCTGTCCCTCATGATATTCTCCCGGAGTCAAAATTGCATCATAATAATCAATTCCAAAAACTCGATATAGGGTAATATCGCTTATGGCATGCGGTATGTGAACATACCACTTAACATTTTTTGATCTTTTCCAATAGAATACATCTAGACTGGGGGTTGTGGACAGTAGAATATCTGCCTTGAGATTGTTAAGCCTTACAAAGGCTTTGTTTCCCTCTCCTATAAATTCACAAGAAACAAAATTGTATTTTTCATTCAGGGCGGGATCATTTTCTGAGGCTGTCATATATGTAATGGGAACTTCTCTTTTTTCAAACTCATCGCAAATAGGTTTAAAAACGTTCCAATACCTTTTATCATCAGAAAAGATGACAAAGTCAGGAACTTCGTCATCCATGGTTACCGTTCTTCCGCCTGAAAGCAGAAACTTTGCTTTAACAATAGAATCCCTAAGGGCATATGCGCCTGCGCCTAGTACTCCTATTAGCACAGTAAAAAGCATACTGCCGGTTCCGGGATCAATATAAAACATATTCTTACCTCAAAATATCATCGCAAGGGAAGTGGTTATTTTCCGCTACTTCCCGTAGAACCACATACTTTTGTGTAATGGTATAAGGTGTGCGGCTATCTGTTATTCTTCGACAATAATCCAGCGTTTCTTGCATTTTGCCTCTAAGCTTTTCCAGATGCTCGTAGATTTCCGGATTGTCGGCATGTATCACAAGGGCAAAGGCTTCATCTTCAACGGCCACATCCTGAATGGCTTGATGCTTGCTGAATTCTATGATGCTTTCATCGTCAACTATAGCGCTCATGTCGAATAAGAGGGCTGAGTTACGGCTGGATGAAACATCTATTTCGTCTGCCAGTCGTATAAGAGAAGCCAAGTACGGCAGACAAATGGTATTTCCGTTCTTAAGTTTAAAATCAGAAGGATATTTCTCTTCGTTCATAAGATCCACCTTTCGATGGCCTCGGGATACCTGCACTATAGCATCCACGTGCTCTTTAGATGGAATCTCGAAAAAATCCACATATTTCTCAATGAAAAAACCGGAATACTCATTGTGATATTTTCGCACCATGCTGCTTATATCCGCTGCATCATCCTTGTCATCCCTGATTTCTTCAGGCAACTTAGAAGTAAACTCTTCATAATCCTTCTCAAATACACCCATTCCACAATCATGAAAATAGCAGGACATAAGAAGAATATATATTTCATCGGCATTCATCTTTGTGATTTGGGGGCCAATTAGTTTATTGCAAAAATCAATTACGTTAAGGGCATGTAGTTCGCTATGATCCGTATATTCCGGAAATATGCGTTTGTAGTTGGACAATACTAACTGAAACCCAAAGACAGCGTTGGTAAACAGTTGATGAAGGTTCATATTCAATTCCTTGAGACGCTTTTCCAGCGCAAAATCCGAATTGTATTTCTGTTTATCGCTCATGCCTAATAGATACTTGAATGCACCAATCATAAAACCCACTAACACCGGTGGGTTTTATATAGAAATCATATCATAGATTATGGTCTATTTAAAGAATAAAATAGGACAAAGGCTATCTCTCCGTCCTTTATCTACTCTTTTCTTTATTTTCTATATCATGAAAAAAGAGTCCTTAGGTAACAGGACCCTTTTCATGAAAGAATATATAGTAATTATGCTAGT
The DNA here is from genome assembly GCA_017941085.1 of Bacillota bacterium. Classification (GTDB taxonomy): domain Bacteria; phylum Bacillota; class Clostridia; order Peptostreptococcales; family Anaerovoracaceae; genus Eubacterium_B. Next base: position 4,145 of record JAGAXF010000015.1, on the reverse strand, counting down.
GCCTCTTTTAATTGAACCTTGAGTTCTTCAATTTCGTTGGAGTCAAGTCTATCTCCACCTTCTTGCTCCAGCATCTCCTTATCGAAAAGCTCTCTGATTTTATCGACGTCTCCACAGTCTTCCACAGAAACTGTCTTTTGCCACATGGGCTCTCCTGCAGAATAAATAGTAATCATAACCTTATCACCATCTCTGTTTGCAACTATTTTTTTCATGACTCTACCTCCTCATATATGGTAAATAATTCACTGAATTAACAACTGACTATATGTGTCCATTCTCCACTTTTAATATGCTACAGGTATTCCTTAATTACTGACTTTAGAGTGTCTGCTGAATTCTTAAGAAGTTCCTTTTCTTCATTGCTTATTTCTATTGGAACAATCGCTTCGAGACCGCCCTCCCCAACTATTGAAGGCATACTGAGGGCCACATCATCCACCCCGTGATTGTTATGCTGAATGCTTGATACGGGTAGAATTGATTTTTCGTCTCTTATAATGGCTTCGCAAATTCTCGTTACAGACATTGCTATTCCGTAGTAAGTGGCCTTTTTTCTGTTTATGATTTCGTAGGCAGCATTCTTAACCCCGTCGGCAATTTCCGTCATCACCTTTTCGTGGTCTTTGATGTCTCTCATTTCAAAGAAGTCCTTCATGGGGACCCCTGCTACATTGGCGCTACTCCATACTGCGAATTCACTGTCACCGTGTTCTCCAACTATGAAGGCATCAACCGAGCGATTATCCACCTTAAGAAGATCTCCCAGCAAATATTTTAGCCTGGATGTGTCCAGCACTGTTCCTGAGCCTATAACCCTGTTTTCCGGGAAGCCGCTTAGCTTTTGGGCGGCATATGTGAGTATGTCTACAGGATTTGCAACTATTAACAGAATTCCATCTTTGTTATACTTAGCAATTTCCGGAATGATGCTCCTAAAAATCTCTATGTTTTTCTTAACTAGATCAAGTCTTGTCTCTCCCGGTTTTTGATTGGCTCCGGCGGTTACAACTATTATTGCTGCGTCTGCTAAATCGCTATAATCTCCCGCATAGATTCTCATGGGCTTGGAAAATGGCATACCATGGCCGATATCCAAGGCCTCTCCCTCAGCTTTTTCCTTCACTGCATCGATCATCACCATTTCAGAGAAAAGCCCGCTCTCCATTAGGGCGAAGGCTGAAGCTGCCCCTACAAATCCGCAACCCACCATTCCTACTTTCTTATAATTTACACCTGACATAATTACACCTAACCCTTCAATAATCACTATTTTCGACTCTTACGCCATTGCTATCTCTTTCTTCACCTGCATTCTATGCCTTCCTTATAATCAAAACAATTGGTTGACCCATGCCTCATTTTTATTCAACTTGACTAACTTGAATTCAAGTTGCATTTCATATTTATTCAAATTGAATTGACTTAGGCAAGTCATATTGATAAAATTCTATTGGAATATTAGTGTTACGCTTTCTTTTTTCACCTCACTCTTTATTACCAGGAGGAGTAACCATGTCTAGATACGGAGAAGCCCTAAGATCCTTAGTAAATATTTCGGGAGTTAAATTATCTGTTATAGCAAAAGAAGTAGGATATGATCTTTCCTATATCAGCAAATGGTGCAACAAGGATAAGCTTCCTGCAGTTGGGGTTGCGCCTGAGATTAATTATTCAATAGGAAGGCTTGTGGCAGATGAGCTTTCCTCTATAGGCTCGGAGGAAAGTTTCTATGCTCTAATTGAAGATCCCAGCAAGTGGCCTGGAAGGACCTCATCCAAAAAGAAGAATGCCGAATTAAAGGACATGCTTCAAAAGGACATCACTGCTTTTTTGAATAAGGCATTCGATGAATCAAAGCAAGAAGCCGAGAAAAAGCACTCCTCTCATTTAGCCTTTGGCGAAACTATTATTAGAACCAGCGAAATTACAGACTTCTTTAACAGAAGGCTTCCTGAGACAATACTAAAGGAGGGCGCGAATTTATCATCCCAAGAAACGGTCGATGACCAAAACAGTTTAGAGGTTCTCTGCACCTTGGATATATGTAAGTTTTTAAATCTCTCTAACTTTGACGTTTTCGTATCAGAGATGCCAACTTTCGATATACATGTACGAATGGGTATGAATATGGATAAATTCATGGAGAACCCTAGCGAGAATCTTAAAAATCTATATTATTTTATAAATGCTAAGGAATACATATCCTTTGATTTCTACAACGACAGTTTGCTGAAGAACTTGAACGTAATAGTTATTAAAAATCTTATTGCTATACTTTGCTCTCTGGATCAGTATGGACATATAATAACGATTTCAGTTATTCGAAATCCCGATGAAGTAAATCAAATATATGAGCGGGTGCTTCCATCCTTTAGAGCAACCGACCTTTTAATTCATCACGCCAGCCCGGATAAAATGAATCAGTATGGTTATAGAACCGGATTCTATGCACTATCGGGCTATCAGATATTCCAACCCCACGGTTTTGAATTTCTTCTTCCGGAAGAATGTTGGCCTAATATTGCCAAGGTATATAAAAAAATAGACCCCTCCGGCGCTGCCGTGAAGTCTGCCGAACAGCTTCATATAACCTGGCAGGAATCCTTTGAAAAGGGTGTTATAGATTTTTTCCTAACAAAGACATCTCTCATGAAATATATGGAAGATGGGGAAATAATTTTTTCCGACGTAATATATAAGATGACCCCGGAGGAGAGAAAGCTTCACATTCAAAACGCACTTGCTCTATCTGCAGATAATCCGGAGATTAGATTTCATGTAATTAACGATGACGACCTTCCCTCTGTCCAACATCTATTTAAAATGGCAGTATACAGCAACGGAAAGAAAATGTTCCTTAAATGCCCCCGCCGCCACCACGGCTCCACGGGTCCTTGGCTCTATTCCGTTGTTTCCGACGAGATAATACAAGCTACTACTAGCCTTCTGAACGAAATAACAAAGGCCCCATACTGCTATGAGTACGATGGGGCCTCACTTAAAGAATTTATGGATAAATACGGCAGTATGGTTATGAGGATAATAGATTTATAGGCCTTATTAATTATTCCTCTCATAGTTTTTTTGTTGAAACTAAAAAGCCTAACTGGATTTATTAAGTTAGGTCCCGGAATGGAGCGGATGAAGGGAATCGAATAATATCTCTATCCGTATAAACCGTGTAATTTCAAGGAAGGAGACCACATCGTCCACACGGTGTAATCAAAAGTGTAATCCAAGATTGGCATACATACTCATCTCTCACCAACATGGCCAAGATTATCAATAAGACATTTCATCCCTATATTAAGAATCTCTGCTGTATTTTGGGACATAGATTATTCTCCTTATAATTCAATATTCATCCATCGCAATTGAGATTTATATCGTTTAATTGGTTCTTCTTTCTTTGATCCACTTAAGGATGTCGTTATAATCGGCTTTGCCTTTTGCTACTTTCATGCCCAACTCATAGACTTCATCATTGCTTGCTTCTATTTTTATACCATTCAGTTACAGAAATGAAAGCATAATATATATCCCGATTCTTTTATTACCATCGACAAAAGCATGATTGGATATCAGTGAGAATCCGAGCCTTGCAGCCTTCTCTTCCTTACTTGGATACAACTCCACTCCGTCAAAAGTAGCATAGACATTTTCTATTGCTGACTCAAGAAGAGCCTCATCTCTTATGCCTACATCCCCGCCAGTCGCCTCAGCCATTAGTCGATGGAGAAGAAGAATTTTTTCCTTGTCAATTTTTATCATTTTGCCAGCTCCTTAAACGCAGGAAGGTATCTCTTAAGCACTCTCTGTGCAATGATATCGATTTTCTCATCATCACTTAAATCAAGGATGAAATCTCTGTTCTCCATATCTATAACTAGATACTTGGGCTTATTATTCTTAAACACTACAGCTTCCCCGTTCTTATCAACTGATCTTGCAACGGAAGAAAAATTCTGGTTTGCCTGCGTCATGGAAAAAATCGTATTGGTATCCTTGGATGATTTAAATCACATTCTCTGTGTTAAGGAAACTCGCACCGTTGATGCAGGCGGAGTATTCTCTTACAAGGGTAGGTCCTTCGTTATTTCACAAGAGGGCCTTAATGCAGGTATTTACAAGGGAACTAAAGT
>JAGAXF010000014.1 GCA_017941085.1 Bacillota bacterium | reverse complement strand
CAGTGCTCGTGGTCATGGTCATGATCATGATGGTGATCACAGTGCTCGTGGTCGTGATGGTGATCACAGTGCTCGTGGTCATGGTCATGATCATGATGGTGATCACAGTGCTCGTGGTCGTGATGGTGATCACAGTGCTCGTGGTCATGGTCATGGTCATGATGGTGATCACAGTGCTCGTGGTCATGGTCATGATCGTGATGGTGATCGCAGTGCTCGTGGTCATGGTCATGGTCGTGGTCATGGTGATGATGGTGCTCCTCCTCCATCTCCCTGGCCAGGCGAGCTAATTCTGCAGCAATGCCATTTTTCTTTTCCATGGTCTCAAGGATCTGCATTCCTGTAAGGCTGTCCCAGTCCGTTGTAATGATTTCCGCATCCTGATTGTGTTCTCTTAAAAGAGCAACACATTGATCCATCTTTTCCTGGGAAAGTCCCTTGGTATGGCTTAGAACTATGGCACTGGCATTTTCAATCTGGTTATTGAAGAATTCACCAAAGTTCTTCATATACATCTTGCATTTCTTTGCATCTACAACGGTGGTAAATCCATTAAGCTGAATAGCTTCATTATGAAGGTCTTCCACCGCCAGAATAACATCGCTTAACTTACCCACTCCCGAGGGCTCTATTAGTATTCTGTCGGGATTAAACTCCTGAATAACCTGATTTAATGCTATGCCAAAGTCACCTACCAAAGAACAGCATATGCAGCCGGAGTTCATTTCATTAATTGTCACTCCTGCATCCTTTAGGAAGCCACTATCTATTCCTATTTCACCAAATTCATTTTCTATGAGAACAACCTTCTCACCTTTGTAAGCTTCATCGATTAGCTTTTTAATGAGGGTGGTTTTTCCCGCACCTAAAAATCCTGAAAAAATATCTACTTTAGTCATTATCATTCATCCCTTTCACTTGGTAAAACATTGTTATCTTTTAAAAGGCTGCTGAGTCACAGACATTTTAGCGCCGCCTTTTATTATATTCTCAACATATTTATATTACCACAAAAATTTGTTTTTAATTATCCTCCCCATTGTCCATTAGTTCCCTCTCCAAAGTCCTAATGGTTTTAAAAATTAAATCCGACGAATATCCATAGCTATAAAGCCTTCTGGCAATCCGGGACTTAATCTTATCCTCAAAAAAACCCTTAGAATTAAGATCCTCCAGGGATACCATTTTTCTTGCAACCTCAAGGGCTCGCAAATCCTCTCTTTTAATGTCATCCCTGTCATTATAAATATTTTGTAACGCCTTCATAATGATGTCCTGGGAGACACCTTTTTTACCTAACTCTCTTTTTATTCTTCCTTCCCCCCAGCCTTTGTTGGCCCCTAACCTAAAGAAGGATAGGCTATATTTGTAATCGTCCAAATAACCTATCTCCAAAAAACTATCTATTGTGGATTTGACATCCTCTTCTTCATACCCCAGTTTTTTCAGCTGGACTGTCAGTTCATAGGCTGTTTTACTGCTACGGGCCAGTTTCCTTGCAGCCACTTCTCTGATGTCCCTTAGATTCTTCTCTTTATGGTTTTTCATTACAGTTTTATAACCTCAATGTTCTTGTCTCTTGAGCATACAGACCATTTATATTTCATTGGTCCTTGAATTTCCTGCAGATTATAGTAAGCCCCCTTAAACTTAACTCTGTTTTTTAATTCTCCTTTTCCATTAACAAAGTCAGGAGCCTCAACAAAAAATCCTTTTCCCGTCATTTTGCCATAGGCTTCTCTTCTGGTCCAAATATCGTAAAACCCCGCTTCTTTTTCCTTAAGAACATATTTTTGTTCCCCAAGAGTGAAGAATCTCTCGGCAATGCCTTCAATGTTTACCCTTCTCATTTCCTGTATATCGATTCCACAGGCCTCCAAGGAAAAGCAGCAACACCAGTATTCTCCGCTATGGGATATGGAGAATTCAGGAAAGCCCTTCTGAAAAAAAGGCTTTCCATCTACGTCGACCTTTATATTATTATGGTTTACAAAACTTCTATAATCCCCTAAAAATAAGCCTGTATCCCCACTATATTCCCAGGCCAATCGCCTTATTAATTCCCGACTGTTCTCACCGGAGTCCTTAGGTTTTTTTAGATATATTCTCGTCATTTTTCCCATACAAAACTTAGGGACGGCCCTAGGAGCCGCCCCTTTAATACACTATTTATCTTTTAATCTTTCCAAAACCCTTTTATATCCATCTGCTCCATAGGCGATGCATTTATTAATTCTGCTTATGGTTGCAGTTGACGCCTTGGTTTTCTTTTCTATTTCACTGTAGGTTTTCTTTTGGTACAGTAATTTTGCCACCTGCAATCTCTGGGCTATAGCATGGATTTCGTTTACTGTACATATATCCTCAAAAAATCTGTAGCAATCTTCCCTATCTTCAAGAGTTAAAATTCCATCAAACAATTCATCTAATTCCGTACTTTTAAATTTAGAATCGTATGCCATATATTCACTCCTTAAATCCTTACAACTCACTTGCAAGGAAAAGTTTAGCACTTTTACTCTCTAAAGTCAAACAGTAAAGTCCTAAACTCCAGCACTAATTACTCTTTAGTATTTCCAAAGCTTTTTCCAATTGTTCATCCTTTGTGCCGATTTCGGAATTAATTATTTCCACATCCGGTTCCACTCCCAATGTATTAATCTTGCTTCCGTCGGGAGCAAAGAATTCTCTGGTGGTTAAACTAACGGCACTTCCATCGGGATACGTGTGGGTCTCCTGAATAAGACCCTTGCCGTAGGTTCTGGTTCCCACCAGGGTAGCCGCCTGATTTGCTTTTATTGCCGCTGCTATCATCTCGGCAGAACTGGCAGTTCCTGAGTTAATTAAAACCACCATCTTAAGATCCGTTTTCCTTCCATCGGAATTATAGTTTTGTTTCTCACCATTTTTATTAAGGGTATAGGACAGAAGTCCCTCCGGAAGTAGCCGGTCAGCAACCTTTATTCCCTCATCAAACCAGCCACCAATACTATTTCTTAGATCCAGAACCAAACCCTTAACCTTGCTTTGCTCAAAGGAGGACAGGGCCGTTTCAAACAGTGAAACAGTATCATTACCGAAGGAGCGAATCTTGATATAGCCAATATCTCCCTCCAGGGTTTTGCTGTCTACGCTGGCCCCCTTGATATCACCTCTCACCAAAGAGAAGGTCTTTTCCTCAGCCCCTCTCTTTATTAGAAGGTCCACCTTTGTACCTGAGGTACCTTTAATGGCATCCACCAGGGAATCCAAATCCTCATATTCTTTGCCGTCTACTGCCAGGATAACGTCTCCTTCTTTAATTCCCACCACGTCTGCCGGACCACCAGAAACCAGTTCTGCAATAACAAAGCCTCCATCTTCATCCGGAGTAATATATATGCCCGCTCCTGTAAAGGCTGAATTAACGCTTTCCTTAAGCTCCTCTAAATCTTCCTTTGTCAGATACCTGGAGTATTCATCGGGAAGACTGTCCACCATGGCGCTATAAACTGCATCCATTTGCTGATCTCTGTCATAGTCTCCCAAATAAGAATTCTGAATAAGTCTATCTATAGTTTCCAGTTTTTCGTAGTTAACCTCCTGGACCTCTTGGGGTTCAGGAGTTACCACCGGTTCCTCTTCTTGAATTTTTCTTAATTCCAATCCTGACAATTTGATATATGAAGCCAGGCCGGCCAATGTTATAGCCACCGCAAAAAGCATTACCGTTATTACCAGAACAGCTGTTGATCCTTTTTTGTTCATATATTCACCGCTTTTAAATTTATCTGAAGGGAGGATTCTCCGTTCCAGATTTTTTCCTCCAAGGTTCCTACGGCTGTAACTTTAAGACCCTTTAATTCCGCCTTATCCAGGATATCCTGGTGTTCGTCTGCTCTATCAAAGTCCACAGCCTTTATGGATTCACCAGATTCCATGGTGCCAACCAATCTCATGTACTGACCTTCGCTACCCATTCTAAAGGTTTTATAGTCTCTAAGCTCCACTCCTATAATTGGCTCCGGATTGTCCTTACCGAAGGGTTCCAGAAATTTCTGCTGGTTTATAAATTCCATGGAAACTTCCTCTGGAGCAAGAATAGCCTCCGGTTTAATCACGCCTTCAAAGGGTTCCTTATTTAATCTATAGAGCGCGCTTGTTTCCTGCTGAAGAGCTGACTTTAGTTCCTCTATTTTATCCTCTTTTATAGTAAATCCGCAAGCAGCGGCATGGCCACCAAATCTTTCAAAGAGATGCTCGTATTTACTTAAAATGCCAAAGAGGTTTACTCCCTCCGGACTTCTTCCTGTTCCCTTGCAATAGCCATCGTCTATGGAAGTTACAATAATAGTAGGAAGGCTGTATTTTTCCTTAATTCTGCTGGCTGCAATTCCTATTACTCCTTCGTGAGCGTCATCAAACTTAACCAATAGGTATTTGTCATCAGGATTTCTGTCCTTTAATAAGTCTTCAGCTCTCTCCACAAGATTTTGCTGTATGTTCTTTCTCTTGATATTGCAATCGATTAATAAGTCCGCCATTTCCGCAGCCTTGGATGGATTCTTCTCCTGCATAAGTTTTGCTGCCAGGGTGGCATTCTCCATTCGACCTGCTGCGTTGATATGAGGGGAAATAATAAACCCAACATTTCTGGAACTGATGACTCCCAGGTGAAGGCCTATCTTCTCTATAAGGATTTTTAAACCTGGACGCTGGGTAATATTTAGTGCCTTCATACCGTATTTCACCAGCATTCTGTTTTCATCCACCAAAGGAACCACATCTCCAATTGTTCCAATACAAACCAGGTCCAGATTTCTTGTTAGGACCCTCTTAGGCATGCCGGTGGTTTCCACCAGTGCTTGAGCCAGCTTAAAGGCAACACCTACTCCCGCCAGGGATTTAAAGGGATACGGACACTGAGGATGCTGAGGATTTATTATAAGGCATTCAGGTATTCTTTCCTTCATTGAATGGTGATCCGTAATAAGAATCTCCATTCCCAATTCCTCTGCATGTCTGGCCTCTTCAACTGATGTGCATCCGCAGTCAACGGTTATAACCAAATCTGTACCTGCGGCTTTGATTTTATCCAGGGCACTGCTGTTTAGACCATAGCCCTCATCAAATCTGGAGGGAATATAGTAGGTAACATCTCCTCCCAATTCCAGAAGCACATCTCTTAAAAGAGCAACTGAGGTTACTCCGTCAGTGTCATAGTCTCCGTAAATGCAAATCTTGGCTCCACTTTCAATGGCAGATAATATTAAATCCACTCCTGCTTCCATATTGTTAAGCAGGAATGGATCGTAGGTTTTCTGAGGCTTGGCAGAAAGGAATTCCTCTACATCCTCCTTACTGCTGATTCCCCTATGTTTCAGTATTTCCAAAATACTCGGAAGTATTGTCATGTCTATCTTTACAGATAGCCCAATGGATCTACCTGTACTCCGTTCACTCTAATTTCGAAATGGCAGTGAGGGCCTGTAGACCAACCTGTAGAGCCGGCATAAGCAATGATCTGACCCTGTTCCACAAACTGACCTGCACTTACCAGAATTTCGGAATTATGTCCATAGACTGTGGAATAGCCGCCATCATGAATTAGATAAACCGCATATCCATAGCCTCCGGACCATCCTGTGGCACCGGAAACATATCCGCTTCTGGAGGCATAAATGGGAGTATACATGGGAACACCAATATCAATGCCTCCATGGTTGGTAGAGCCAATACCTCCCGGGCTTTCTCTATAACCAAAGTAAGATGTTAAAGGACCGGAGCATGGCCACATGAAGCCGCTGTCACTTACTCCGGAGAAATTGATATATACATCCCCGGATCCTGCTGCCAGCTGTCTCGCCAGTTCCGCTCTTTCCTCTTCCAGAATTGCATTTAGTCTTTCTGCTTCTGCTTCATACTCGTCAATTCTGGCCTGAATCTCATCTATAATTGCCTGAACTTCGTTTCTTGCGGCCTCAGCTTCAGCTTGAATCACTGACATCTCTGCCATTTCAATATCTAAGGCTTCCTTTGCCGCCTGCATTTCTGCAAGGACTTTCTCCAGTTCATCGTGCTGCTTTTCCAGCTCCATTAAGGTCTCTTGATCGCTATTGTAAATCTTCTGCACCAAAGAAAGATTTGACAAAAGCTCGGATACGTTTTCTGAATCCAGAATAATATCGAATATTCCTATGGATCCACTTTTATACATATTCCTGAGTCTGTTTCCCAAACCGCCCTTCTGCTCATTTATATTATGCTGCATTTCTTTTATGCGGGCTTCCATATCGAATATTTCTTCTTGCTTCTCATCGATACTGGCCTGCAGCAGCTCCACTTCATAATTAATATCATCAAGAACAGCCTGCTTCTCAGCAAGTTCATCTTCCATTTGGGCACGTTCCGTTCTGGCCTCCTCTGCCTGCTCCTCCACCTCGTTTAATTCATCCTCTGTATCAGCCTTTGAATTGGCAGGAAAAGCAAAAACCATAGAAACAGCCACTGTTAACAATACTAATTTCTTTAAATGATCTTTGATAGTTTTAGTCTTCATAATCTAATCCCCTACATGTTTTTAGATATGTGTACTTTTAAAGTTATTTATCCAAATATCTTCTCATGGATACAATACTGCCGCTGGCTCCTATGCTTACTCCCATGGCCACAAATATAATAACCAGGTTCAATGCCAAATATGATGCCGGCACCGGTGGTGTTCCCAGCATTGTAAGCATCTGTCTACCTACTAAACCAATTATCTGACTGTACAGCAGATAAGTAATTCCAGCTGCAATAAGTGATGCTATTATTCCAATAAGGATACCTTCCACCAGGAAGGGACCTCTTATAAACCAGTTGGTGGCTCCTATGTATTTCATAATGGATATCTCTCTGGCTCTGGCCAATACCGTTAGTTTTATGGTATTTGATACAACCACTATGGAAACTATTATTAGGAAGGCCATCAGTATCAGGGCCCCGGCCTGAATAAAGTTGGAGACCCTCATTAACTTTTCCACTGTTTCCTGATAGAAGCTAATATCCTCTACTCCATCCAAATCTCCCAGCTTTTCGTAAACTGATTTAGCCGAGTCCAGAGAATCCACCGTAACCAAAATGGAGTTGGGAAGCGGATTGTCTCCCAGGCTATCCAGCAGATATCCGTTTTCTCCCCATCGGGTCTTCAGAATACCCAGGGCTTCTTCCTTTGGTCTATAGGCCGTTTCCTTTACACCACCAAAGGTCTCTATGGTACTCATCATCACCGCTGCATCTTTTTCTTCCACATCGTCGTAAAGATAAACCTCGATGGTGTCATAATCCTTCTTAATCATCTCCGTAAACAGGTTAAGGTTAACAACCATTATGAAGAAGATTCCAAGGATAAGCATCATGGCGGCTATTGCAAATATAGACGCCAAAGCCATTCCCTTATTTCGCCATATTTGTTGGAAGGCCTGTTTGATATTGTAAAATAATCTACTCATCTTCGAACACAGCCTCCGTAAATCCATCCTCCATCACCTGATCGTCGTGATGCTTTTTGTTTCTGTGATTGATCTTAACATCATCCTCATCGGGAATAGGCTCAAAGGTTTGCTCCTGAGGAATAGCCAGGGTAGATTTTTTATTAATACCAAAATGTCTTCCAAAGAGTTTATTTCTAACGTGACTTTGGGGACCTGTTTCCTGAACTTGAACTTGAACCTGAGCCGGTGCCCCTTGCTGTGCAACCACCTCTTCGAAGCCATAGTCTCCGGTTTCGTCTCTTACAATATGGCCGGAATCAATGGCAACAACTCTTTTTTGCATTCTATCCACAATATCCTTGGCATGGGTTACCATTACCACTGTGGTTCCCGTTTCGTTTATATCCTCCAGCAAATCCATAATACCCGTTGCCGTATCCGGATCCAGGTTTCCTGTAGGCTCGTCGGCAATCAAAAGCGCAGGACCGTTTATTATAGCCCTTGCTATAGCAACTCTCTGTTGCTCACCGGCAGAAAGCTCTGTAGGATACTTGTCCGCCTGATCCTCTATACCTACAATCTTAAGAACCTGAGGCACTCTGGTTCTTATCTTGCCTCTGGGTTCATGAATTGCTTCCATAGCAAAAGCAACGTTTTCGTATACAGTTTTCTTGTTCAGCAATCTAAAATCTTGGAAAACTATGCCGATTCTCCTTCTGAACTTGGGAATCTCTCGGCTGCTGAGAGTGGTTACCTCCTGGCCATCAACTATAATACTACCTGAATCTGCATTGATTTCCTTTAATATCAATTTGATAAAAGTAGATTTTCCGGCGCCACTTGGTCCCACCAAGAATACAAAATCCCCTTTATTTATATGAATACTTGCATTCTCTAATCCAACATTGCTGTCATACATCTTTGTTACATTATCAAATGTAATCATAAAATACCCCACTGACTAGCAAAAATAAATTCATATAATTATACATCCTTTTGCTGTCTTTGTGAACCCATTTGAGCCATTTTTCAGCCATTGCAACCTGAAAGTTATGTGAATAAACGTTGAAGATAACCCTAGATTCCCTCAAAAAATTTGTAAAAAATTTCCTGTATTTCCCTTTGCATCCAAGGGTTTTCCCCTCCGTATTCGCTACCATCTATAAGCTCCCTTGGAATCTGGGGGAAATAAACCAGGTTTCTTTCTTTGATCATGGCCTTTAAATGTCTTCTGTTTACTCCCAGATTATCTCCATTAACCACCCAGATAACCTGAGACCCTTGATTTCTCAAGGTTCTTGATACATTCTCCAGTTTGGCTATCCTCTCCCTTTGACCCTGGATTACAGAGGGCGTTGGATCCAAAACCACCATAAGAACATCTACATCCATGGCAGCAAAGAGATAATCATCCGACCCTTCAACATCAAAAATGCATACATCACCTCTGGCAGAAGCCAAAAGCCTAAGCATTTCCCCCCGCTCCAGAGTTTCCTCGGATTTTTTGTTTTCAGGGGATATTATCCTTAAATCCACAGAACCCTGATCTATCATTAGATAGTTGTGCCTTCCGGCTATGGGGTTAATGTCCTTGGCCATGCGGTAAAAATCAACAAATTCTCTGCCTTTAAACTCCTTCCACCTACTGGCCTTATCCCAAATTAGGCTTCGCTTTGACCCGGGCAATCCGCATTCTGTATAACTGACTTCCATACCTTTTTGAGCAAAATAACAAGCGAGCCCCAGGGCAATAAAGGATGTACCTACCCCCGGACCCGCTCCGGAAATCGCTATATGTCTATATTTTCTAATTATCTTTTCCTTCTTGTTCATACATTCCACCAAAGAGATACCATTTTTTACCAGTAATATAATGGTATATCCCTTCTATGGGGAATGCAAGCACTTTTAGTAAATACTTTTTACCGCAAGAACAATGTCCTCTTTAGTCATACCGTATTTCGCCTTAAGCTCATCAGGTTTCCCCGACTCACCAAAGGTATCATGTTGTCCAATCATGGCCATTCTGGTTGGACATTCTGTAGCAAGAAGTTCCGAAACTGCACCTCCAAGGCCACCGAGTATTGAATGCTCCTCTGCAGTTACCACTCTTCCCGTCTCCTGGGCAGCTTCAATGATTATATCTCTATCCAAGGGCTTGATAGTATGAATGTCGATAACCCTGGCGGATATTCCCTCCTCCTGAAGTATAAGGGCAGCCTCCATAGCCTCTGCCACCATAATCCCCGTTGCGATTATGGTCACATCCTTTCCTTCTCGTAATAGCTTTCCTTTACCTAGCTTAATCTCATCTTCTTGATTATAGAATTCCGGAACCGCAGCTCTTCCCAGTCGAATATAGGCAGGCCCATCCATTTCCACCGCCTGTCTAATTAATTTCTCTGCGCTGTTTCCATCGCAGGGATTTATTACCGTCATACCGGGGATGGTTCTCATAAGGGCAATATCTTCAAAGGTCTGATGACTTGCCCCATCTTCTCCTACAGTAATACCTGCATGAGAAGCACAAATCTTTACGTTGGCTCCTGTATAACCAATGGAGTTTCTTATGATTTCAAAGGCTCTTCCTGAGGCAAACATAGCAAAGGTTGAAGCGCAAACAATTTTTCCGGACAAGGCAAGACCTGCGGCCATGCCATAAAGATTCTGTTCTGCTATTCCTGCATTAAAGAATCGTTCCGGATATACCTTGGCAAATTCACCACTTTTGGTGGACCCTGAGAGGTCTGCATCCATTACAACCAGGTTGGGATACTCTGCACCCAGCTCAACCAAAACCTTTCCATAGGCTTCTCTGGTGGCTCTCTTGTTATCCATTACCATTCACCTCCCAATTCCTCAACTGCCTTTATGGCCTGCTCCTCCGAAGGAGCCTTTCCGTGCCATCCTGCTTGATTTTCCATAAAGGATACACCCTTTCCTTTAATGGTTTTCGCTATTATTACCGATGGTTTTTCGTCTCTCTCAGATATCTCTTTAGAAGAATCAAAGGCCTCAAACAATTCATCAAAATTATGTCCATCACAGACCCTTACGTTCCATCCAAAGGCACGGAACTTTTCATCTATAGGGCTTACCTTCATTACATCATCATTGGCTCCATCTATTTGAAGGCCATTCCAATCCACAATGGCACAAAGATTGCTGAGCTTATAATGTGCTGCAGCCATGGCGGCTTCCCAAATAATTCCTTCCTGAAGCTCTCCATCCCCCAGCAGTACATATACCCTGCCCGGATCCTTGTCCAATTTATTAGCCAAGGCCATACCTACGGAAGCGGATAAACCCTGCCCCAGAGAGCCCGTTGACATTTCAATTCCGGGAACCTTGTGCATATTTGGATGTCCCTGAAAATTGCTTCCCAGTTTTCTTAAGGACATAATATCCTCCACCGGAAAAAATCCTCTCTCTGCCAGAGCCGCATATTGAACCGGAGCGGCATGACCCTTGGAAAGAATAAGCTTATCCCTTCCCTTCATCTTTGGATTTTCCGGATCGATGTTCATAACCTTAAAGTATAAAGCCGTAACTATATCAGCAGCAGAAAGGCTTCCGCCGGGATGACCGGACCCTGCCTTAAATACAGCTTTAATAATGTCTACCCTAATCTTTGCTGCCTGTTCAACATACTTATTCATTCACTATCTCCTTTATCGCAAATGGCATATTACCTGCTATATCTCTGGCAATTAGCCCAAAACAACCAAGTTCCTTTGCGGCTATATCTCCACTTCTTCCGTGGAGGTAGGCTCCCAGCAAAGCTGCATCAAGGGCATCAATACCCCTGGCCATAAAGGCTCCGATTACACCTGTAAGCACATCGCCGGAACCGGCAGTAGCCATGCCGGGATTTCCAGTGGTATTTCTATACATGGTTTTACCATCGGTAACCAGGGTGCCGTTACCCTTAAGAAGAGCCACACAATTATATTCCTCGGAAAGAGAAAGAGCCACTTCACTTCGTTTTATTTCATCCTTCCCGGAGTCTATACTCAGCAGCCTCATGGCCTCCCTTTCGTGGGGAGTAATCACCATGGCTCCGGGATAGTCCTTAACCAATTTTTTTAACACCTTTGATTTTGATACCAAATTTAATCCATCGGCATCTAAAACCAGAGGAAGGTCCAGGTTCCGTAAAACCTTTTCCAATATTTTTTTACTGCTTTGATCTGTACCCATTCCCGGTCCTATTGCTATGGCATCCATAAGCTCTCGGCCTTCCACAAGTTTGTCCACGTATGTATCCACATCACGGCATATGCATTCAGGAAGGAAGGAATTAACCGGAAGGAAATTATCTTTTTTTGTAACAAGATTAACAACACCGGCACCGGATCTAAGGGCGCCAAAGGCGGACAGGATTCCTGCCCCGGCCATGCCTCCAACTCCGGCAATAACAATAAGGGTTCCCATATCTCTCTTTTCGGATTTCAGGTGGGGAACCTTAATTAAATCCCTGACTAAATTTCTTGTAATCTTGATTTCCTTCATAGGTCTTGCTCTTGCTTTATAGTCCCAGGAAAACCTTTGCCATTAGGAAGTAGATAGTTAGGGCCACTGCGTCGGAAATAGATGAAATGGCAGGGTTTGCAATTAAGGCCGGGTCTGCTCCCAGTTTTTTTACAATTAGTGGAATCATGCTTCCCAGCATCTTGGCAAAAATAACTATACAGATCATGGCGGTACATACCGTTAGAGCCACCATGGAGCCCTCGTGATCAAATAGGACGATTCTAAGGAAATTAATTGCACTTAAAAGCACACCAATTATAAGTCCCACTCGAATCTCCTTCCAAAGAACCTTTCCAAAGTCCTCCGGTTCCACCTCATCCGTTGCCAATCCACGTATTATAAGGGTGGCTGCCTGGGATCCGGTATTTCCTCCCGTTCCCATCAGCATAGGCATATAGGCCACCAGGCTGATTACCTGGGACAGGGTACCTTCGAAGGATGTAATTATCATTCCCGTAAAGACATAGGCAATCATGAGAATCACCAGCCAAGGCAATCTGTTTAATACGTGCTGAATCACCGGCACATCCAAATAGCCTCTGTCGGAATCGTCAAAGTCGATAATACCACCCATTCTTTCGATATCCTCTGTGGTCTCTTCCTCAATGATATCCAAGATATCGTCAACGGTGATAATACCAACCAAGCGAAATTCATTGTCCACTACAGGAATGGCCAGGAAGCCGTATCTGGTAAAGTCAGCAGCAACCTTTTCCTGATCTTCGTAAACATTTTCGTATACGAATTCAGTTCTCATAATATCCTTTATTCGGATATCGTCGTCACTAATGACCAGGGTGGATAGGGAAACAATGCCGATAAGCTTTCTTCCCATATCTTTTACGTAGCAGGTATAAATGGTTTCCGCATCCATACCTTCTCTTTTAATATGATCCAAAGCTTCCCTAACTGACCAGTCCTTTTTCAGACTGATGTAGTCCGGGGTCATTATGGTTCCCGCACAATTGTCGGGATAGTTCAGGAAGGTATTGATAAGTCTTCTTTCCGACTTGGGAGTACTTTCAAGAATCTTGCTTACCACATTGGCAGGCAGCTCCTCCAATACGTCGATTTTGTCGTCGAAGTCCAATTCCTTAATTATGTATTCTATTTCTTTATCGTTAATAATATCGACAATTTTGTTTCTGTCATCCACCGGCAGTTCCGCAAAAACTTCAACAGAAACATCCTTTGGGAGCATTCGGAACAAAATGACGGTCATTTGAATCCCTGAGTTTTCCGTCACCTCTTCCAAAAGTTCCGCAATATCTACGGAGTTGAATTTAAGTATTTCATCCCTTGCAGAGAAATACTTTTTTTCATCCAAATTGGAGAGTATTTTTTCAAGACCTTCCTCCATTAACAAATCTCTGTCAAGATTCATTTCAGCCATAATTACACCTCCTTTCCGCTAAAAAAAACAATTTTGCCCATAGATAAATTTAGTATATAACTGCTAGAAAAAAATGTCAAAACACTTGTTGTCTAAATATTCTGTAAACCTTCATTTTTTGGGATTTTTTAAGGTTGACAAAAAAAATATGAGTGTTACACTTGCAGTGGACAAACAATTAGTTTCTATATTATATGACTGCATGGTTTCATTTAAAGAATGAAAAGAAAGGAATCGAAATGGGACAGTTAGTTCAAAAGTACATTGACATTGCAAAAGCAAAGAATCCTAATGAACCTGAATTTCTACAGACTGTAGAAGAGGTTCTCACCTCCATTGAACCGGTACTTAAAAAGCACCCTGAATACATTAAGGCAGGTCTTATTGAAAGACTTATTGAGCCTGAACGCGGTGTAATGTTCAGAGTACCCTGGGTTGATGACAAAGGAAACGTTCAGGTAAACCGCGGATACAGATTCCAGTTTAACAGCGCTCTTGGACCATACAAGGGTGGAATCAGATTCGCACCAAACGTATATCCCGGAATCCTTAAATTCCTCGGTTTCGAGCAGATTTTCAAAAACAGCCTTACAGGTCTTCCCATTGGAGGAGGCAAAGGTGGAGCTGACTTTGATCCCAACGGCAAATCCGACGGAGAAATCATGAGATTCTGTCAGTCCTTTGTAACAGAATTGTTTAGACATATCGGTCCTGACACCGACGTACCTGCCGGTGACCTGGGAGTAGGCGGCCGTGAAATCGGCTATATGATGGGTCAGTACAAGAGACTAGCTAACCGCTATGACGGAACCTGGACCGGCAAAGGCACAGCCAACGGCGGTCTTGCAGGAAGAACAGAAGCTACCGGTTTCGGCATCGTATTCTACGCAAGAGAGATGCTGAAATACTTCGGTGAAGACATTTCCGGTAAGACAGTTGCCATTTCCGGTTTCGGAAACGTAACCTGGGGAACAGCCACCAAGCTTACAGAGCTGGGAGCTAAGGTAATAACTATTTCCGGACCCGATGGATATATCCTTGACGAAGAAGGTATCTCCGGAAAGAAGATCGACTACCTTCTGGAACTTAGAAATTCAGGAAAGAATATCTGCGCACCTTATGCCAAGAAATTCAAAGGAGCAAAGTTCTTCCCCGGCAAAAAGCCCTGGGAAGTTAAGGCAGATCTTTATATTCCCTGTGCTACACAGAACGAAATCCAGTTAAGCGATGCCAAGACAATGGTTAAGAACAAGGCAAAATTCCTTTGCGAAGGCTCCAATATGCCTACCACAAACGAGGCTATTGCCTATCTCCAGGAGCACGGCGTAAAGGTTGGACCTTCCAAGGCCGCCAATGCCGGCGGAGTTGCATGCTCCTGCTTGGAAATGAGCCAGAACGCTGAGCACATTATCTTCAGCAAAGAAAACGTTTACGAGCAGCTGGAAGGAATCATGGTAAATATATTCCAGCTTTCCGTAGATGCTTGCAAACGCTATAAGCTGGGAGATAACCTAATTGCCGGAGCCAATATTGCAGGCTTCGAAAGAGTTGCAGAAGCAATGATGCTTCAGGGCATTGTATAATAATCTGCAATCACTATTCAAACAATAAAAGAGCCCCTTGTGCGGAATGTTCATTCCCATAAGGGGCTTTCTTGTTTCAACGAGATATTACTGCCAGGTCATTCTCCCACAACCACACGAAGAGTATTTTCCCCTTGGCCATCAGGGTTGTAATCATAAGTCAACTCTTCTACGGTATTCTTCAAAAGGTTGTAGGAAAGCTCATTGTCCCCATTTGCCGGATCAAAGGGCTTACCGGCATAGCTGGCAGTAATAATAGCTTTTTCCTTTGCTGCAGAATACTCTATCAAAATCTTCAGGGGATTTTCTTCCAGCACCGGCTGCAGAAGCTGCATTGTAAGTTCTTCAAAGGCAAGTCTAATACGATACTTTACCTTTGGAGGAATATCGTTCTGAATGCAATATTGATCTATTTGAGAACCCGCACCAATAAAGTCGTAATCCCTATTGTCAATGTCGAATTCCAGAACCTTAAGTTTTAGAATAAAGCGACGAGTTAGTTCCTTCTGTGGATGGTCAAAGATTTGCTCCGGAGTACCGTCTTCATATACTCCGCCTTGATCCATATAAAAGACTCTGTTGCAAATGGCCTTGGCAAAGTTCATTTCATGGGTAACTATCATCATAGTCTTTCCCGTTTGGGCTAGATCTCTAATTACCGCTTGTACCTCTCCCACCATAGTGGGATCAAGAGCGCTTGTAGGCTCATCCAGGAGAATAACATCCGGATTCATTGCAAGAGTACGGGCAATGGCCACCCTTTGCTTCTGTCCACCGGAAAGCATATCCGGATAATTCATTTCCCTTCCCGCCATACCTACACGTCTTAATAATTCTATTCCTGTTTCGTAGGCTTCCTGCTTTGATTTCTTAAGTATGTCCATGGGAGCTAGCATTATATTTTCTATAACAGTAAGATGACCAAAGAGATTAAAGGACTGAAACACCATGCCCATCCTACGTCTGGCCTTTGTTAAGTCGTATTTGGGATCCGTAATATCCTCTCCGTCAAAAATTATTTTTCCGTTGGTTGGCTTGTCCAGCATATTAATGCAACGAATCAGGGTGGACTTTCCTGTGCCGGAGGGTCCGATGATAGAAATAACATCCCCTTCATTGATTACCACATTTACATCCTTAAGAGGCGTTGCATTTTCATATTTCTTTTCCAAATGTATTAATTCAATCATTTGCCGCCTCCTGTATTAACTGTAATTCCTTTTAAAATCTCTTCTCTGCTTCTCTTTCTGGGATCAATACGAATATCTATTTTGTTAACCAGGAAGTTTAGAATTCCGGCCAGAAGGAAGTATATGATAGCCACTGCTATAAGGGGAAAGAAGGCCTCATAGGTACGGCTTCTAACTATATCACCCATTTTGGTTAAATCCTGAACCGCCACATATCCTACAATGGCTGTAGCCTTTATCAAAGACACTATCTGGCCTTTATATACCGGAATCATGTGAGGCAGCGCCTGAGGAAGTATAATCTTAAAGAAGGTGTTTCTGTCAGTATAGCCCAAGGTATAGGCTGCTTCCGTTTGTCCCTTATCTATGGTACCAACTCCTGCCTTAAGCATATTGAATACCCCTGATCCAAATATAAGGGTAAAGCCAATTACAGAAACCACTGTGCCGGAAATGGCCACCTTGCCAAATATTATGTAGTAGAGAATCATAAGAAGGACAACCACAGGCATTCCTTCAATTAGCCAAATAAAGAACCTTGTTATTTTGTTGGCAAAGGGATTTCCCCTACGGCAGGCCATAAATACCAGGAATCCCAACATAGTTCCGAATACTATGGCAAGAATGGTTATAAGTAGGGTGGTTCCAATTCCCGCCAAGAATAGTTTCCATCTGGATTCACGTATAAAGGTCTTATCAAAACTTTCTCCAATAGATGATAGGAAGCTACCTGCGCTTTGGTCCTCCGCCTCGCTTTTAACCACCAGGCAAGTTCCACCTACGTAGTAAGGATCAGTAAAGAGAAGACTTTCCTTTCGCTCCTCTGTTATTGTAATTCCCATGCCTCCAATATCGTTTTTTCCGGACTGCACCGAGGGCAGGATACCATCCATGCTAAGTTCTTCCACCTCTAAAGCATATCCATTATCCCTACAAAACATGCCCACAACTTCTATATCTAATCCACCGTAGATTCCACTTTCCATTAGGTAGGTAAAGGGCGGATTCTGGGTCATTGCCATTTTAATTGTATCTTTCTCAGCAGGTAGAAGGCTGTAATCTAGGGACTCAATACTGGACAGGTCAGATCCGTCAAACCACTTTTTCTCCAACTCTGCCATGGTTCCATCTTCCTTAAGTTTTCGTATATAGTCATTCAATTCTCCCTGAAGCTTTTCTCCTCTTTCCGTCTTTCCAAAGATATATCCATATTCCATGGTATCCAACAGTTCAGATATTGCTGTAAGAGAATCGTCCTGAGCTACCAAATTACGAGCCACAGGATCGTCCAAGGCCACCGCATCTGCCTTACCCTCTCTAACGGCTCCAATTCCATCGGCAATTGTATTGAAGTAAAGGACCTCCGATTCAGGAAGGGCAGCCTTCACCAGTTCCGGGATATTGGTTCCCGACAGAGCGGCAATTTTAGCATTTTTCATATCCTCTAAAGTCTTGGCAGTGGGAATCTTCTCCTCTACCCCTCTAACAATTAGAACAAATGCCGCCGGATAATACTCAACGAAATCCACCGATTCCCTTCGTTCATCGGTGACAATTATAGAGCCGGCTCCAAGAGTAGCCTTTCCGGACTGCACCGCAGCCATAACGGAAGAGAATTCCATTCCGATAAACTCCACATGAACATCCAGTTCCTTAGCCATAAGAAGAATCATTTCTATATCAAAGCCAATAATCTCACCGTCACTTCCCATATAACTCATGGGCTCCAGGGTATCGCATACAGCGGCTTTTATACTTCCATTTGATCCCGGCCAATCCTGTGCCGGAAGAACCTTGGCCTCCTCGTTGGACCCTGTCCACTTTTCCCAAAGCTCCTTCTTGGTATTTTCTCCAATGGTATCATATGCCTTTTGCCACTGCTCCCTTGTGGTATCCCCTTTGGCAAAGGCAATTCCGAAAACTCCTTCTTCCAGGTTTTTAGGGAAGAATACCATATCCTTGTTATTGTTTACCGCCAGGGAACCTACCGCATTATTAATAAGAATGGCGTCGGTTTTCTTTTCCCTTAATGCCAGCAGCATATCCGGCATATTACCATAGAAGGTGAATTCCCCTACCTCCGGCACTTTGCTGGATACCAGGTTTTCAAAGGGAGCTCCATTAAGCATGGATACCACCTTACCATTAAGTTCCTCATATTCATTAAATTCGGGGCTCATATAGGAACTATCCCTAACCATTACGCCGATTTCTCCAACAAAGGTAGGTTCGGAGAATTCTATGATCTCCATCCTTTCCGCAGTTTTAAAGATATCGGCGAATACCAGATCCACATCTCCTGTTAACGCAGCAGGTATTATTCCCTCATAGTCATATATCTTAAATTCCACTGTCGCTCCCAGCCATGCAGCAAAGCGGTAAGCCAATTCAATATCATACCCCGCCAACTCATTACCCAGGTAGTATGTGAAAGGCATATTAGTGCCGGTGGTTCCAATAATCAAATGAATATCTGATTGCTCCAGCAATGGTATTTCAGGCATTACTTCTTCCCGTCTAATCAGCCATCTGTTGACAGCATCCTCCATAGTACCATTTTCTTTTATTTCCGCCAAAAATTCATTTAGCTTATCCTTTAGATTGGGAATCTTAGAAACAGGAGAAATGGGCACACAGCTGAGATTGGGTTCTCCAATCGTTTCATCCAGCATTCTAACCCCTTTCATGCCATTTTCTATTGCCGTTTGCATAGATATCATGTCATACACAAAGGCATCGATTTTACCTTGCCTTACAGAAGTGAAGGCTGCCATTGAATCACTAAAATACTCAATCTTTGCTTGGGGATATTCCGCCTCTACCAGTTGGCCTTCTGATGTCTCTGCAGCAACGCCGATTATACAGCCTTCACGACTTAAATCCTCCAATGACGTAATCTCTTTGCTTTTCTCTTCTTTACTGCATCCTGCAAGAAGAACAATAAAAAGCACCATAAGGACAGCTACCAAAATAAGCTTTGGTACAGTTTTATATAATTGTTTTGCTTCTCTAGTTAAAAACATTTTTTAATCCCTTTTCTTACTTCATTGTGCTACACCAAAAAGCCGTGTCCTGCATCCAACAGATAGAGATATACCTCTCTTACCGGTCCCACATTAGCCTCCTCCAGAGCCGCCTTGTATATCTCCAATTGACCTTTGTATTCAAGGCGGATACGATTCTCTTCTTCATCAATGGGTTTTCTCTTATCAATCCAATTGCTTTTGTAATCAAGAAGCACCGTGGCATCTGTAGACTCATCTCTAAAGAAACAGTCTATGATTCCTTGAACCAGTATATCCTCTCTTCCCTTTTTCATTTTCAATGTAAAAGGTCGCTCTTTATAAAGCAATTCTTTTTTGTCCGCCTCTATGGCTCTTATGCCAATATCCGAAAGGAAGAAATCTACCAGGTTGTCAATTTTTATTGAAGAGACCGCCTCTTGAGACAGAATTCCCTTTTGAATCATGGTCTGGGTTATGTCGTTAATGTGCTTCCTAAGCTCATTCTTATTCTTGTCTTTGCAGGAGGCAAAGGGTATTTCCTCCAGAATTCTATGATAGAAGGTTCCCCTTTCTCCGGCGGTAAACTTCTCCTGTCCTTTTTCTGCTCTTTTTGTCCTTATACTTTCTTCTCTATTTTGATTCTCTTTGTTTAATTCCGTTACGGAATACTTCGACTTAAGGCTTCTGGCCTCAGGATAGGGATAACTGTAATTCAGCCTTTCCAGAAGATCCTTTTCCTCCTTTGCTGTAGACCTGTTGACCTTGGCAGGTTTCTTAAATGCAGGTTCCAAATTATGTTCCTGATAGGATAAGGGATGTACGCTGTACTCCCAGTTAGGCGCCACCATTCCCAGGTATTTACCTTTGCTGATAATGCCCAGATCCGCAGCATCCCTGAACTTTTCATTCTTGCTGTGCCCCACCATAATCAGTCGATCCCTGGCTCTGGTAAGGGCTACATAGAGAATCCTTATTTCTTCTTCTATGTCATCGGCGGAATTTCTTTCGTCAATTATTCTTTGAAGTAAGGTTTTCTGACTCCAGAATCCATCTCTGTCCACATACTTGATGCCCATACCTATATCCTTGTGAAGGGAAAAGGGCCCTGAGTTTCCTGTTCTAATATTCCTTCCCATACCCGATAGAATAACCATGGGAAATTCCAATCCCTTACTTTTGTGCACCGTCATTATCCTTACGGTGTCCTCTCCTTTGCTGTCTCCCCTGAATTCAGGTATCTTGGCCTTTCCTCTTTTTATAGCCTCTATATATCCCAGAAAATCATATATGGTTCCCTGGCTGTTTACGCAGTAGGCTTCCCCCATATCACATAGAGCCCTTAGGTTTGACTGTCTATGATTCCCATAGGGCAAAGCCCCCATAATGGCATAGTATCCGCTGTCCAGCAGCAGCTTCCAGAGAAACACCGGCAAAGTTAGGGCTCGGCTCATTTCTCTCCATTCCATTATTCTTTCATAGGCAAGTCTTGTCTTCTCCTTAAGAGAATCCTGCTCCTGGACCCTTCCTTCCTCCTCTATATTCAATGCCATATCAATAAACGCGTCGGCAAAGCTTCCCTCTTTATGATTCCTTCTTATTCTTGCCAGTTCCTCTGCAGAGAAACCAAATACCTCAGAGTGAAGGGCTCCTATTAGGGAAACATCCCTTCTCATATTGTCCACAACTTTTAAAATATCTAAAAATCCGGAAATCTCCATGGTAGAGAAATAACCGTCTTCTCCCTCCACCTGTGAATCTATTCCATACTCCTTAAATATCTCCTGATAGGTTTCCTGACATCCCGTTATGGCTCTTCTTAATACCACAATATCCTTTAGCTCCAAAGGCCTCTCTGTCGGGGGATCCATTTTGCTGTCCAAAAAAGGCTTGCCCAGGTATTCCTTTATTAGCTGCGCCACAAAATGGGCCTCTCTTTCCAGATCTCCCATTGGCTCCTGTTCTTCAGAAAAGAGTTCACTTGTTTCTTCCCCCGGTTTGGTCTCCCCATCCTCTTCTTCCTCAGGAACAACAATATAAAAACCGGGAGTTTCATTTAATGGACCTTCGTATTTAAGGCCATTATATAGTTTCACTCGATCGTCATATCCCTTCATCAAAGGTTCAAATATGCTGTTGATACAATCTATTATGGGGCTTTTGCTTCTGTGGTTTTCATTTAGGTCTATGGCCACGGACTCATCCTCGGACCCGGGCACATAGGGAGCAAAGGTCTCATATTTTTCCTGAAAAATCGAAGGCTCTGCCAGTCTGAATTTATATATGCTCTGCTTAATATCCCCTACCACAAAGAGGTTCTTTTCCCCTTTTATTCTTTGGATAATGGCTTCCTGAATGAGATTGGTATCCTGATACTCATCTATAAAAATATACTTAAGAGTATTCTTGTAGTAAGAGGAAACCTCCTGATCTCCCAGCACCTCCAAAGTGTAATGCTCTATATCGTTAAAATCGATTACCTTGGATTCTCTCTTTATATCCTTGTAATATCCGTCAAATTTCTCTACCAAAGAAATAAGTGTTTCCAAATAAGGAGCGGTTTTGCAGGTAATGTCCAGCATCTCCTCCAGGTCCATAGGTAAATATAGCTTCTGTATCTTTTCTATCTCTCCCTTGCCCTGTTCCTTAAGATTCTGCACCCTTGCCTTAACTTCTTCAAAGGCTTCTGCTTCATCCTTTGTTGCTCTAAGAGATGTAAGGCTTACTCCCAGAATATCATTGAGAGCCTTTAGTTTTTCATGGGGAGATTCTTTACCATTCATGATTTCTTTGGCAGCAGAAATGGTAGCCACCTCAGTGGCTAAGATTTTCCCTGCCAGATTAATAGCTCCTGCATCTTGAAGGACATGGGCCATACTTTGAAAGATCTTCTCTCCTTCTTCCAAATGCCCATTGATGGATTTCTCTATTATCTTCCAGATTTCACTTTGTTTAAAATCAACCTGAATTTTTTCTATTTCCTTAAGCCTATCCCTGGCCCACTCATAACCGTAGGGAATGGAGAGAAGCTTTTTGTGAGCCTCCATAATGAGCACCCTGGCGGTAAAGCTACTTCTGTCTCCACTATAGGCATCCATAAAATCGATGAAGGGTTTTTCGGAAAGATTAAACTCCTCCTCCAGGAGGCGATCCATAGCCTCCTCCATCATGATTGTGGTTTCTGTTTCATCTCCCGTTCTAAAGCCGGGCTCAATATCCAGTTTATAGAAGAACCGTCTGATTACAGAAAGACCAAAGGCATGGAAGGTAGAAATGTTGGCAGTTTCCAAATCTATAAGCTGCTGCCTTAGATATCTGCTGTGGTTAAGACCATCATTTGTGTCTATATCCAGCTCCGCCAGCTCCTTTGATAAGGACGCTCTAAGCCTTTCCTTCATTTCTGCAGCTGCAGCATTGGTAAAAGTTACAACCAAAAAACTTCGGATGGGTATTCCCTCCTCCGAAACCATCTTTCTGATTCTCTCCACCAGCACGCTGGTTTTTCCGGAGCCTGCTGCGGCAGAGACCAATATATTCTTATCTCTTACATTGATAGCATCCAGCTGTTCCTTTGTCCATTTCATAGATTAAATTATATCAAATTATGAGGCCATTTATAACTATATATGTTCAGTTTTGGTGTATAATACCAATATATTGACAAAGATTAATACATACAATTGAACTATTTAAGGAGTTTTCTATGAATATAAAACATAAACCCACCATGCTTATGATTCTGGACGGATTTGGAATCAGCGAAAGAAAGGAAGGCAACGCCATTTATCAGGCAAAGAAGCCTAACCTGGATGAGATTTTTTCCAAATATCCGGGAACCACTTTGGATGCCTGCGGTTTGGCTGTTGGTCTTCCCCAGGGACAAATGGGTAATTCCGAGGTGGGACATATGAATATCGGCGCCGGCAGGGTAATGTATCAGGAGCTGACACATATCACAAAGGAAATTCAGGAAGGAAAATTCTTTGAAAATGAAGCATTGGTTTCAGCCATGGAGCACGTTATAAAAGGAAGCTCCAATTCTGATTCTCCATCTGCCCTCCATCTTCTGGGACTCCTTTCCGATGGTGGAGTTCACAGTCATATAGACCACCTGAAAGCCCTACTTAAGATGGCTAAGGACTTTGGTATTTCCAGGGTCTATGTCCACTGCTATCTGGATGGAAGAGATGTTCCTCCCAGATCTGCAAAAAAATACATAGCTGAATTGGAAGAATATATGGGACAGCTGGGAATAGGTAGAATCGCCACCATTTCCGGTCGTTATTATGCCATGGACAGAGATAAGCGTTGGGAAAGGGTTGAGCCCGCCTACGACGCCATGGTTCTAAGAGAGGGCAGAATGGCCTCGGATCCCTTGGGAGCCATAGACCTTGCCTATGAAGCCGGTGAAAATGACGAGTTTGTAATTCCCACCTGCATCAAATATCCCAACTTTGATGATAATCAAATGGCAGTTAAATCCGGAGATGCCATGATTATGTTTAACTTTAGACCTGACAGAGCAAGGGAAATAACCCGAGCCTTTGTGGATCCTGACTTTGATGTAGAAGGAGGTTTCGGAGGATTCAAAAGAAAAAAAATTCTGGAGGATTTATTCTATGCCTGCATGTGTCAATACGATGCTCTCATGCCAAATGTATCTGTGGCCTATCCTCCGGAAACCCCAAAGAACGGATTTGGAGAATACGTTTCCAGCCTGGGCTTAACCCAGCTTAGAATTGCGGAAACGGAAAAATACGCTCACGTTACCTTTTTCTTTAACGGCCAGGTTGAAGAGCCCTACCCCGGGGAGGATAGAATCTTGGTGCCCTCTCCCAAGGTGGCTACCTATGACCTTAAGCCGGAGATGAGCGCCTATGAGGTTACGGACAAGGTTATTGAAGCAATTCAGTCCAACAAATACGATTTTATTATTTTAAACTTTGCCAATTCCGACATGGTTGGACATACGGGAGTAATGGAGGCAGCCATTAAGGCCATCGAAGCCCTTGATGTTTGCATTAAAAAAATTGTGGACCTGGTTTTGGAAAAGGATGGACAGATTCTTCTTACTGCAGATCACGGCAATTCCGACGAAATGATAGACCTGGAAGGAAATGTGGTTACAAGCCATTCATTAAACCCTGTTCCCCTCTATCATATTTCCAATGAACCTATGAATCTAAAGACCGGCGGAAGGCTCTGCGATATAATGCCCACCCTCCTTACCCTGGCAGGTGTTCCTGTACCGGAAGAAATGACGGGAGAGATTCTTATAGACAACTAAGGCCACCACGGTAGGAAGGAATCCCTTCCTTGACAGTGTCCACTTTTATGTGATATATAATAACAGGCAAAGGGAGTAGCCGGCATTGAATTAAACTATGCCTTGCACTGTCGTCAATACGATTTTCCAAAGGATATTACCTTTTAGAAAATCCGGCAATGTGATTTCATGGCGAGACTTTGTGGGGAAACTATACTCCAACAAAGCTCGTTATTTTTATTTTCGAGAGGTAATTAAATTGCTAAATCTAACGGTATTTGCCACAATTCTATTCGTCATAACCTATGTGTTAATGTTTGCATTTCAAAAGATCCGCCCCTATGTGGCTGTGGCCTCTGCCCTGATATTTGTAGTAGTTGGCTCCATCGGTCTTTTCCCGGATTTTAAATACAATTTTATAGATGCCCTCAATCAAATAGATTGGAATGTTCTCATGATGATTACCGGCACCATGGGTACCGTTTATCTTTTTATAGAATCGGATATGCCCAAGCTTTTGAGCGATATTCTGGTATCAAAGATTCACAGCGTGAAATGGCTTATTGTGGTTTTATCCCTTTTTGCAGGAATAATATCCGCCTTTGTTGACAACGTGGCCACCGTTCTCATGGTGGCGCCGGTAGCCATTGCCCTTTGCAAGGAGTTAAAAATATCTCCTGTTCCCGCAATTATTTGCATCGCCATTTCCTCAAATCTCCAGGGAGCGGCAACTCTGGTTGGAGATACCACCTCAATCCTATTGGCCAAGGCAGCAAATCTTGACTTTATGGACTTCTTCTTTTCGGAAGGAAAGCCGGGAATGTTCTGGGTTACGGAAGCAGGCGCCTTGCTCAGCGCAGTTATTATCTATTTTAAAATGAGAAAGGAAACTGCATCCGTCTACCTTAACCAAAGAACAAAGGTAGAAGACAAGGTTCCCACCATATTGCTTCTTCTTACGGTTTTCACTCTTATTGCCACATCCTTTATTCCTTATAAGAATAATGCCGCTGAAGGCCAGTTCTATAAGCCTGATATAGCCAACGGTCTTATTTGTTTATTCTACTTCTTAATTGGAATAACAAGAGCCACCATAAAAACAAAAAGCACCGATACACTTAAGGGTGCTTTAAAGGAAATCGATTATTATACTTTGTTCCTTCTTGCAGGACTCTTTGTTGTAATCGGAGGTATTTCCGAAGCAGGAATAATAGGGAAAATCGGCGACGCATTGGCGGGAATCAGCGGAGACGGAAGCAAAATGTCCATCTTCATAGTTTATTCCATAATCGTTTGGATGTCCGTCCTTTGTTCCGCCTTTATTGATAATATTCCCTACACTGCCACCATGCTTCCCGTTGTTGCCATTGTTACTCAACAGCTGTCCCAAGCCGGCGGCATCCAGATACATCCAAATCTCATGTACTTCGGTCTTCTGGTGGGCGCCACCTTAGGGGGAAACCTTACTCCCATAGGTGCCAGTGCAAATATTACAGGATTGGGACTTCTCAGAAAGGCCGGTCATCAGGTGGGAACCAGGGAATTCATGTCCTACAGTGTGCCCTTTACCTTAACCGCTGTTATAACCGGATATCTGCTGGTTTGGTTTATTTGGATGTAAGACTCATGGCCATGGATTTTCCTGCCAAAATTCCTGTAGTCCAGGCGTTTTGCAGGTTGAATCCTCCGCACTTATAATCCAGGTCCAACATCTCACCGGAGAAATATAATCCAGGTACCAAAAGAGACTCTCCAGTCTCTTTATTTATTTCCTCCAAAGGAATACCGCCCCTGGTTACCTGGGCCATGTCCCATCCCTTTAGTCCTTTTGGCTGCAGGCAGAAGTTCTTTAGAAGAGCAGCCTTTCCTTTGGATTCATCTCCCTGAGAATCTGCAGCCCTCCACATCTTCTCCATTACCCTGGCCAGCGGTGCTTTAACTATGGAGGATATTTCCCCTTCCTTGTCTCTTATTATGCTTTCCAGGTTCTCCTGGTTTATGTCAGGAGCAAAGTCAATTGCAATTTTATATTTGCTGTAGTCCAGGCCGGAAATAAATCTAGACATATCGAAAACACAAATGCCTGAAATTCCGTAATCCGTAAATTGAACTTCTCCCTCCTCCCGGAATAGAATCTTGTCGCCTTCCAAAAGGGTAACTCTGGCCTTTTCTCTTATACCTGAAATACCCAGGTCTCCCACTTTTTCCTCTGTCTCAATGGCCGTTAAAACCGGCACCAGAGTATTAATACTGTGGCCTAAATCTTTGGCCAGTTTATATCCGTCTCCTGTGGTACCCAGCTTTGGCTTTGACTTTCCTCCGGTGGAAATAAGAACTCTATCCCCCCTAATAATAAGGGGGCCATCCTCCTGTTTCTCTCTGTAGGCTTTCGGTTTATTGAAGATCCCTTCTAGCTCAAAGGAACCATCCTTGTTTTCCACTCTTGTTACCTGTCTTCGGGTTACTATTTGTATCCCTCTTTTATTACAGGCCTCTACCAAAATAGAAACCACATCTCTTCCGTCCTCGGAATAGGGATATATTCTTCCCTGGTCATCAGCTTTGGTAATGAGCCCAAGGGAATAGAAGAATCCGGATGTGGCTTCCCAATTCTCTGCCTCCACATTGGAGAGATTGCATCTTCCATTTCCTGCGGCGGCCACCTTTTTACCCGGCTCCTCCAGTTTTTCCAAAATAACAATGGAGGCCTCCGGATTAAGGTCCTTGGCTGCTATTGCTGCCACCAATCCGGATGCACCTCCACCTACTATGCAAATATTATAGTTTTTCTCAACCTTCATATCGTAACCCTATATGTTCGCTAGGTTAACAAATCATAAGCTTCTTTGTATTTATCAATAGTCTTTGCTATTACATCTTCCGGCAAATTATAGTCGCTGTCCGGATTCGCCTTCAGCCAGTCCCTCACAAACTGCTTGTCAAAACTAGGCTGGGATTTCCCCGGTTCATACCCTTCAAGGGGCCAAAATCTTGAGCTGTCAGGTGTAAGCATTTCGTCTCCGATTACTACCTCACCATCTTCATTTATACCAAATTCAAACTTTGTGTCTGCAATGATAATGCCTCTGGACAGGGCATGCTGGGCGCATTTCTTATAAATAGCGATGGTATAATCCTTTATCTTTGTTGCGTACTCTTCTCCTCTACCGGGAAATTCTCTCTCAATCACCTCTATACTTCTTTCAAAGGAAATATTTTCGTCGTGATCCCCTATCTCCGCCTTGGTGCTGGGAGTATATATGGGCTCCGGCAACTGGTCCGACTCCACCAAACCTTCCGGCAGTTTTATTCCGCATACTTCTCCTATCTTTTGGTAGCTGGCCCATCCGCTGCCTGTAATATATCCTCTTACAATGCATTCCACCGGAAGCATGGTTAGTTTCTTGCAAAGCATGCTTCTGCCTTGGAATCTTTCGTTTTGAAAGAATTCAGGCATGTCATTTACATCTGTGGATATCAAATGGTTGGGCACAATGTCTTCCGTAAAATCAAACCAGAACTTGGACATCTGGGTTAGAACCTTGCCCTTATCCGGAACCAGGTTTTTAAGTATTACATCAAAGGCGGATATTCTGTCTGTTGCCACCATTATCAGATTGTCGCCGCTGTCATAGATCTCCCTGACCTTACCTTCCTTAATTGGTTTGTAATCCATAATAAACCTTCTTCCTTTCCTTTGATTAAAGCATCTCTCTATTCTCATCCACCGATATAACTTTGGTGGATGTATATATTCATCTCTATTCTCTTATCTGGCCTTCTCCATAAATTATGTATTTGTAGCTGGTCAATTCCAATAAGCCCATAGGTCCTCTGGCATGAAGCTTTTGGGTGCTTATTCCTATTTCTCCTCCAAAGCCAAATTCAAAACCATCGGTAAATCTTGTGGAGGCATTTACATATACTGCCGCTGCATCCACCCTCTCTAAAAACTTCTGGGCATTATCATAGGACTTGGTTACGATTGATTCAGAATGCCCCGTATTGTACTTGTTAATGTGATCAATGGCCTCATCCAGGTCTTCCACAATCTTAATGGAAATCTGAGCATCCAAATATTCCATGGACCAATCATCTTCGGTGGCACCCAGATAAACTGCCTCATCCATATCCGATACAGCCCCCTTTACCAAGGGCAAAGACTCCTCATCGCATCGCATTTCCACATCGTGAGATGCCAGCATCCTGGCAATTTCAGGAAGGGCCTCCCGGGCAATATTCCTATGTATCACCAAAGACTCGCATGCGTTACATACGCTCATTCTTTGGGTTTTGGCGTTTTCTATTATCTTAACTGCCATTTTTATATCCGCCTCTTCATCCACGAATACATGGCAGTTTCCAACTCCTGTTTCTATTACGGGAACAGTGCTGTTTTCCACCACTGTTTTTATGAGCCCAGCACCTCCCCTTGGAATCAGAAGGTCAATATATTCGTTGAGCCTCATAAATTCCTTGGCAGTTTCGTGGGAGGTATCCTCAATCAGCTGAAGGGCATCCTCTGTAACTCCACAGGAATTAATGGCCCTTCTCATAATGCTTACTATTGCAATATTGCTGTTAATGGCATCGCTTCCGCCCTTTAGAATTACCGCATTACCAGTTTTAAAGCAAAGACCAAAGGCATCGGATGTTACGTTTGGTCTGGCCTCGTAAATAATTCCCACAACACCAATAGGCACCCTTTTCTTTCCTATAAGAAGACCATTGGGTCTTTTGGTCATGGATATTACTTCTCCCACAGGATCGGGAAGCAGGGCCATCTCCTTCAGTCCCTTGGCCATCTCCTCAATTCTAAATTCCGTAAGAAGCAGTCTGTCCAGCATATGCTCTGCCATGT
>JAGAXF010000013.1 GCA_017941085.1 Bacillota bacterium | reverse complement strand
GTTGACCGTTATATGCCTTACATCCCCAATGCAAGAAAGGATCGCGCCCAGCAAAACAATCACGTCTTTTCACTTAAGTATTTTCGGAAATAATCAATAGCCTTAATTTTAGACGCGTCGTGGTATTGGACCCACACTCAATCGTGAGCGAGGCTTTGATTGATAGAATAGTTGTTATTACTCCTGATAAATACATTCATGCTGTTCTAGATAAATTAGATGATTCAATAGTAATGTTCTATCCTGATGAGGGCGCAGTAAAGCGCTACGCAGACAAAACCGACCGAGAATACATATACGGCATGAAGAGTCGCGACAAGACCACGCGCGAAATATAGTCCAAACTCTGCATAGAGTTCCTTTCTATATGACTGATTAGCTGCTGCCTTTTCGGAGCGTTCCTAATTGCGCAGGATTTTTTTTCCACAGACAGCTGCATCCAATCAAACTACGCTACGCTTGTTTTCTTGGCAACTGGTTGCGTTTGAGCTGCGCGCCGTATCAAAGATACGGGCAGCTCATAAGCAATTAAGCTTTTTCTACTATCATGGAATAGTGATACACCCTATATCTCGTGTTTGCATTTATACTGCAAATACATTTTATATTCATTATATATATATTATTTGCTAGTTTTTTGGTCATTCTTTGGTCAAAAGCAATAAAAAAATCCCGAATGCATTGATTTTTCAATGCACTCGGGATTAATGCGACTATTCCCACTCTATGGTGCCTGTGGGCTTTGGTGTTACGTCCCAAAGAACTCTGTTTATACCAGGCACCTCATTAGTTATACGCTCTGTTAGTCGCTGTACCAAAGGCCAATCCAGTTCTGCCGGTTCCGCAGTCATGGCATCGATGGTGTTAACTGCACGGATGACACAAGGCCATTCAAAAGCTCGCTTTCCATCTTTGATGCCGGTGGTTTTAAAGTCGGGAACGATGGTGAAGAATTGCCATACATCGTTGTCCAAACCGTCCTTGGCAAACTCTTCTCTAAGAATTGCATCGGATTCACGAAGGGCTTCCAATCTGTCACGGATTATGGCTCCCGGACATCTAACTCCCAGTCCCGGTCCCGGGAAGGGTTGTCTAAATACCATGCTATCGGGAAGACCAAGAGCCTTACCCACTTCACGAACCTCGTCCTTAAAAAGTATCTTAACCGGTTCCACCAGTTCAAACTGCAGGTCATCCGGTAATCCACCGGCATTGTGGTGAGATTTAATTCCATCTTCACTTTCCAAAATGTCCGGCCAAATAGTTCCTTGAGCCAGGAATTCAACCCCTTCCAGTTTGCGAGCCTCTTCAGCAAAGACTTCTATAAACTCGCCTCCGATTATCATGCGCTTTTCTTCCGGATCAGTAATACCTGCCAGCTTATCAAGAAATCTATCTGTTGCATCTACATAAACCAGATTGGCGCCAAGTTCCTTGCCAAATACTTCCACCACCTGCTCCGGTTCGCCCTTTCTCAGAAGTCCATGATTTACGTGGACGCAGGTCAGCTGATTTCCTATTGCCTTGATTAAAAGAGCCGCCACCACAGAACTGTCAACACCACCGGAAAGAGCAAGAAGCACCTTCTTATCTCCTACCTGCTCCTTAACAGCTGCCACCTGTTCATCAATGAACCTCTGTGCCAGCTCAGGCGTATTTATTCTTTCAAAATCATCTGGGCGTCTATCGTAAATCATAAACCCTCCTATAATAAGATTCTCCTATAACATGATTCTACTTACAGCAATATATATAATAGGGTTGGCATATGCTTATCGGTGACATCCGCAACGTCGGTTCTTAGTGAGCGCGAGCATACGAACCTGTTCGTATGAGAAGTGCGAGCTTAGAACCGCTACGTGAGGACTAAGCGCAAGCGGTCACCAATAAGCATATGCCAACCCTTGTTATCAGTTCGTGTAGTTATCAAAATATCCCTGGATAAACACTATTGGGGTTCCCTTGTCTCCGGAGCCCGATGTTAAATCGCAGAGAGAACCAATTAAATCCGTAAGCTGTCTTGGGGTAGTTCCCTCAGAGGCCATGTTCCCCACAAGATCCGAATCCTTACTCTTGATGCTCTCAGATATGGCCGCCTTAAGTTCCTCACCGGATAGATGAGCAAAGTCATTATCCGCCAAATACTTAAGTTTCAGTTCATTAGGGGTGCCCTTTAAACCAGGAGTAAAGGCAGGTGAAACCACCGGATCTGCCAGCTCCCAAATCTTACCCTGGGGATCCTTAAAGGCTCCGTCACCATAAACCATAACCTCTATGCTTTTACCGGTGGCAACATGAAGCTTCTTTGCTATGTCATTTACCAAAGCGGTAGGATCCTTGGGGAACAATTTCACTGTATCCTCCGTTGCCTTGTTGGAACCCAAAAGTCCGTACTTCTCATTGTATCCGCTGACAGAGCCGTCTTCTCTTTTCACCGGCTCATTCATAATATCATCCAAGCCGCATACCACCTCTGCTCCTGCATCCTTAAGCAATCTCTTGGAGCGGGCACGAGTATGAATATCGCAGGTAAGAACTCTCTTGGTATAGTTCAAAATGGCAGTGGCTTTATTGGCAAAGATTATTTCCACCTCGGCCCCGGCTTCCTTAATTAAGTCACCGTAGTAAGCCACATAGTCAACTCCCGTAAAGGGATGTGGATTCTCACCAAAGAGCTCTCTATATTTTTCCAAAGAAAGAACATCCGTAAATGGATCCACCCCGGCTTCATCCAAGGCATCAATACTTACCAGTTCATTGCCAACTTCATCTGAAGGATAGCTAAGCTGAAGAACAATTTTCTTTGCTCCCATGGCTATGCCTCTTAGGCAAATAGCAAAACGGTTACGGGATAGAATGGGAAGTATAACTCCGATAGTACCGTCGCCTCCATCCACCAGTTTCTTTTTAACGTCCTTGGCAATATCCTGAACTGTAATATAATTACCCTGGGCTCTTGCAACTATGGATTCTGTAATTGCAACAATATCCTTGTCGTGGAACTTAAATCCCCACTCCGGATCCTTGCTGGCGGCCAAAATGCTGTCCGTCACAATTGAAACAAGATTATCTCCCTCACGAATTATAGGGCAACGGATACCACGTGAAATAGTACCCACCAATCTTTCATTACTCATTATCTAAATCCTCCTTGGATTGATTGTTATGACTCATTAACCAACTTCCCTGTCATATGCTCAGGAGTGAGAGCCAGCATTACAACTGCTTTGCCGTTTCTTTCGATGTCATCATCAATATATGCATCGTCCTGAGTGAATTTATAGCTAAGCTGTCTAACAGCATGAAGAGCCAGTTCCTTGTCTTCAACTATTTCCATTTTGCCAAAGACTATTATACTCTTGATGTTCAAGGCCCAGGAAATTTCTCCTTCATCATAGTATCCCTTATCATAAACACAGAAGGAAACCTTATTATGCTTTGCTATGGATTCCAATTTGTGTCCACCGGGGCCGGAGTGAAAATATATTTTTCCGTCCTCCGGATTATACCAATGATTAATAGGCATGCCGTAGGGATAGTCATCATCCCCCAGAACTGAAAGAATGCCTCGCTTCTCCTCCGTTAAAACTTTGATGCATTCCTCTTTTGTTAGTGCCTGTTTAAATCTTCTTATTTCTCTAAACATCTATCGTGCTCCCTTTCTTGAAGTAGCGGAGTTCCATTTCCAACCTGCAACCTCCGGTAGATCCACTCCATATTCATGTATGTACTGCTTGTGTTCCACAAGCTTGTCCGCCATAACCTGAACCAAATGGGATCCACGATTTCCTAGCTGAGGCAGGAATTTAATCACATTCTTAACAAGACTGAATCTGTCGATTTCGTTTTGTACTCGCATATCAAAGGGGGTTGTTATGGTTCCCTCTTCCTTGTATCCATAAACGTGGATATTCTTGTTGGTTCTTCTGTAGGTCAGTTCATGAATCAAAGTATGATATCCGTGGAAGGCGAAAATAATGGGCTTATCCTTTGTGAATATGGCATCGTATTCTGCATCTGTAAGTCCGTGGGGATGCTGCGTATGAGGCTGAAGCTTCATTAAATCAACTACGTTAACCACACGAATCTTAAGCTCCGGAAGTTCATTCCTGAGAATGGATACAGCCGCCAGGGTTTCCAAGGTTGGAGTATCGCCGCAACATGCCATTACCACATCCGGCTCCTCTCCCTGGTCGTTGGAGGCCCACTGCCAAATTCCGATACCCTGGGTACAATGCTTTACCGCTTGTTCCATATTAAGCCACTGAGGTCTTGGATGCTTTGATGTTACCAGAACATTTACATAGTCCTTGCTTCTGATGCAGTGATCAAAGCAGGAAAGTAAGCAGTTTGCATCCGGCGGTAGATAAAGTCTCACCACGTCTGCCTTTTTATTTGCAATATGATCCAGGAATCCCGGATCCTGATGGGTAAATCCATTGTGATCCTGCTGCCAAACATTGGAGGACAGAATCAAATTCAATGAAGCAATTTCCTCTCTCCAAGGAAGGTCGCCGCAGACCTTAAGCCATTTGGCGTGTTGGGCACACATGGAGTCCACCACACGAATAAAAGCTTCGTAACTGGCGAAGAATCCGTGGCGCCCCGTAAGGAGATATCCCTCCAGCATACCTTCGCACATGTGCTCCGAAAGCATGGAGTCCACAACTCTACCGTTGCCGGAAAGATACTCATCCCCTTCATAGGCCTCCGCATTCCAGTCTCTTCCCGTTACTTCAAATACTCGACCCAGTCTGTTGGACATGGTTTCATCGGGACCAAAAACGCGGAAGTTCTTAGCTTCTTCATTCATCTTCATTATATCACGAACAAAGTCTCCCAGCTCCAGCATATCCTGGGCTTCCACCTCACCGGGCTTTGGAACATCCACTGCATAGTTTCTGAAGTCAGGCATTCTAAGATCCCTAAGGAGCTTTCCACCATTGGCGTATGGCGTTGCACCCATTCGCTTGTCACCCTTTGGCGCCAATTCTTCCAGCTCCGGAATCAGTCTGCCGTTCTTGTCAAAGAGTTCCTCCGGCCTATAGCTCTTAAGCCATTTTTCCAGCATCTTGAGATGCTCAGGTTTCTCCATATTAATGGGAACCTGGTGAGCCCTAAAGGTACCTTCTATTTTCTTTCCGTCTACCGCCTTTGGTCCTGTCCAGCCCTTGGGGGATCTGAATATTATCATGGGCCAAAGAGGTCTTTCCTCTGACACCGCCTTGTTGTCCCAAACAGCATTTGTATCCTTTCCTGAAACCTTGGAATCAATTTTTGTTTTCTTTACTGATGCTTTTGCTCTTGCGGTTTCCTGGATTTCTTTAATATCGTCAAAGACCTGATCCATAACTTCCGCCATTCTTTTGTGCATCTTCATGGGGTCTGAACCCTCTACAAAATATGGCTTCCAGCCGCAACCCAGCATATAGTGCTCCAGCTCTTCATTTGGAATTCTGGATAGAATGGTGGGATTGCTGATTTTATATCCATTTAAGTGAAGGATGGGAAGAACGGCTCCGTCATTGGCAGGATCCAGGAATTTATTCCCGTGCCAGGATGCTGCAAGAGGTCCTGTTTCCGCCTCGCCATCTCCAACTACGCAGGCAACTACCAGGTTAGGATTATCAAATACCGCACCAAAGGAATGGGCTAAGGAATAACCAAGCTCTCCACCTTCGTGAATGGAACCGGGATTCTCCGGAGCCACGTGGCTGGATATTCCTCCCGGGAAGGAGAACTGCTTGCACAGTTTCTTCATGCCCTCTATATCTCTGCTTACATTGGGATATACCTCGCTATAAGAACCCTCCAAATAGGTATTGGCAACAAAGAAATTACCACCGTGTCCCGGACCGGAAATAAACACCATGTCCTGGTCTCTTTCTTTAATTATTCTGTTTAGGTGAACATAGATAAAATTCTGTCCCGGCACTGTGCCCCAGTGACCCACAATTTTTTTCTTAACCTGTTCCTTCTTTAGGGGCTTTCTAAGAAGTGGATTATCTAAAAGATATAACTGTGCTGCAGATAGATAGTTGGTTGCTCTCCAATAAGCATCCATCTTCTTTAGGTATGCAGGACTTACTGCCACCTTCTTCTCTTTTGCTACCTTTGTTTGTTTCTTTGCTGTTGCCATACTCTCCTCCTATTTATCAAAGGGACTGTCTATGATATTGCCCTCCTCTTTGTGTGCCGATGCTTTTTCCCAATTGGCATATCCGGCCAAATATTCCTGGATTTCTCTTTTGTCTTCTGCCTCCAGGCTTTTGGAGTTGTGCACTCCTCCTAAAAACTCTAAGTGATGTCTAAACTCGTGGCGAAGAACTTCCCTCAATTTTTTCTTAAGTTCTTCCTGAGGTAAATGACTGTAGAATCTGTCAAAGGAGCCTTTAAAAATGACTACCTGTCTTCCCAAATTATTGACTCTGTACTGACCAAAGATGAATAAATCGTTGTTCATAGAATACTCAGACTGGGGACAGTCATCGGATACTATTATACCACCATGAAGGTCCCTAAAAAAGACGTGGGGAAGCTCGTCAATTAAGTCACTTAGCATGAAATTGAATTCGTCCTTATCTATCATCTCAATCGTGGGCTCTGTCCTTGTCTATTTTTGTTCCGTCCTTTTTAGAGGTGTCATGCTTCATTGCATCTCTCTCCATGGCTTCCATATATGCCATGGGATCTGTAATTCTATCCTCATCCAATTCCTTTGGTCTTTCCTTTAAGGAATAGGCGATATTTATTGCATGGTCTCCGCAACGCTCCAGGTCGGTTACTATATCAGCAAAGACAACTCCCGCCAAAGGATCGCAACCTCCATCCATAAGCCTTTGCACATGGTTTCCAATTAGCAGGTCTTCCTGTTTGTCCACGCCGTCTTCAATGGTTTCCAAATCATCCAATTTGTCATAGGCATCCGACTCAAATATATCCAAAGCCAAATCCACTTCCTCCAGCACATCCTTGGACATTTTTCTAAGCTCCTCCAAGGCGTCCTCAGACATTGCGGCTTTTTTGGACAGCATCTCTTCAGTGTATTCAATGATGTTTTCCGCATGGTCGGAAATACGTTCAATATCCGTAATGGCTATGGTCATCATGGATACTCTACGCATATTCTCTGAAGTCAGATCCAGTTCTCTTAGCTGAACCAGGGCATCTGCAATGGTATGGTTTAGGATATTAACACTTTCTTCTCTAGCTCTTATCTTTGCTGCTTTTTCAGGATTGTAGTTAAAGAAGCACTCTATGGATCTGTGCAGATTCTTTGATGCTACTCTACCCATGCGGGTTATTTCCTTTTGGGCCTGGGAAACTGCCATGGCTGCCGGAAGCTTTGAAATATTAATCATATACTGAAGAGTACGATCTCTCTTTTGTTCATGCTCCTCTTCCTCCACCGGCATTATTTTTTCCACCAGCTTAATCAACAAGCCGGAAAAAGGCAGGATTACCAAAACCGCAATAAGGGCAAATATGGTATTGGTATTGGCTATTTGTCTACCGATATCCGTGGGAGAAAGGCTTTCTATTATATCCATAATTCCCGGGAATAATCCAAGAATTATTACCAGAATCACCATCCTCATCAGGTTGAAAAGCAGATCCGCTAAGGCTGTTCTCTTCCCGTCTTTATTGGTGGTTAAAGAGGCCAAAACAATTGGGAATACTGCTCCCACTGCACCACCTATAAGCAGGTAGGCTGAGGTATTTAGACTTAAAAGGCCCTGAACAGCAAAGGCCTGAAAAATAACTGAGGATGAGGAAATGCTCTGTAAAAGGGCGGTGAATCCGAAGCCAAAGAGAACGGCTAAAACCGGATTGCTTAATCCCGTCAGGAAGGTTTTAAAGCCGGCACTTTCCGAAAGGGGCGCTATGCCCTCCTTCATAACCGCCACTCCAAAAAAAAGCATACCGAAGCCCATTATTATGGCTCCTATATGCTTTAGGATATTTCTTTTTATGAAAATATACATTATCGTTCCGATAAAGAGAAGTATAGGTGAATACTTGGCCAGATTAAAGGCCGTTATCTGTGCAGTTACGGTGGTACCGATATTGGCCCCCATTATGATGCCGATGGCTTGAGCCAAGGTCATCATACCTGCATTTACAAATCCAATTACCATGAATACCGTAGCTGATGAGCTTTGGATTAGTATAGTGATTCCAATACCCAAAAGTACGGCAACTATACGGTTCGATGTAACCTTTTCCAATATATTCTGTAGGTTATCCCCGGCTGCATTCTTTAGGCCTGTGGACATTACCGTCATTCCAAAGAGGAACAAACCTATTCCGCCAAGCATATAGAAAATATCAAAGATAGTCAATTGGATTTCCTCCTAATATATGGGACTTACATACCTACAACCTGAACTTGGCAGGACTGAAGGGTTTCCAGGCTTGCCTTATGTTTTTCCGGAGTTACGCCGGCACAACATGTGCAGTCCACCTTAATGGGAACCTCCGGCATATAGGCTTTAAGAAGAAGGGCGTTGGAAACCACACAGATGTCTGTGCAAAGGCCCAAAAGCTCAATGGAAATCTCTTCTTTATCTGCCAATTCCTTCATCTTGTTGGCAAGATTAATTGAGCCAAAGGTGGGCTTTTCAAATATATTCTCCGGCTTAATCAGGGGTGCAATTTTTTCGTTTATTTCCCAGCCAGGAGTTCCCTTGATGCAATGCTCCACAGGAAGATTCTTTCCCTCCTGGGTTTCCAGGTAATTCCCCTCATGGGTATCCATTGTAGCAAAAACATCCTTAGGATCATAGGTTTTGATTTTCTCAACCACAGCATCAACAATAGCTTCCGCTTCCTTCGTCCCAAGGGAGCCATCTATAAAGTCCTTCTGCATGTCGATTACTATCAAAATATTTCTCATTTTCCTATCCCTTCCTTTTCCTGTCCCTTCCTTATTATATTATAAAATGGGTGTCTTTACAGGTTAATAATAATATGAAGTCATTAAAAACACAAGTGTTATTGCAACACTCTTTCTGTGAACTAAAGCCCGGGTTTTGTGCTATAATTAGCAATGCATATTGTGTAAGGAGAAGCGAATGTTAAAATACATGAAA
This sequence comes from Bacillota bacterium, assembly GCA_017941085.1. Classification (GTDB taxonomy): domain Bacteria; phylum Bacillota; class Clostridia; order Peptostreptococcales; family Anaerovoracaceae; genus Eubacterium_B. Next base: position 43,246 of record JAGAXF010000013.1, on the reverse strand, counting down.
AAATACTGGATTTTCGGAATCCTGGCTGCTGTATTTATGGTTGCCGAGGTCTCTATAGACATGTGGCAACCACGGCTTATGGCGGACATAGTGGATAACGGAATTCTAGGTCTTCAGGGAGATGGAACTCCCAATATCCCTCTAATAACAACAGTAGGTATTCGAATGATACTGGTGGTTCTTCTGGGGGGACTCTGCGGCATGCTTTCCGGTACCATGGCAAATATCTGCAGTCAGGGATTTGCCAATGTCATCAGAAAGAAATGCTTTGAAAAGGTTATGGACCTTTCCTTTCAGCAAACGGACTACTTCACCACCGGTTCCCTAATAACCAGAATCACCAACGATGTATCCCAGGTGGAACGATTGGTTCAGCAATTGGTAAGAGGCTTTATTCGATCCCTTACCTTTCTTGTGGTGGGTACCATTACCCTCCTTTCCCTTCATCAAAGTTTTCTAATTGTAATAGCCATTGCCTTTCCGCTGGTTTTAATTGATGTGTTTGTAATACTAAGAAAAATCAGCCCTCTGTTTACGACTATGCAAACCAAATTGGATGGAATGAATACGGTTATTCAGGAGGACATCGGTGGAGCCCGTGTAATCAAAGCCTTCGTTCAAGAAGACCGAGAGAAGCTTAGATTTAACGACGCCAACCAGGCTCTGGTGGACACTCAGCTAAGGATACTCATGATTATGTCCATGATGAGGCCGGCTATGAATATAATCCTTAACCTGGCTACCGTGGCTCTAATTAGAATAGGTGCTATTCAGGTGGAGGGCGGCTTTATGCAACCCGGTGAAGTTATGGCTGCAGTCACATACATTTCTCAAATCCTTGGGGGCATGATGATGCTGGCCATGCTTTTCCAGATGATGTCCAGAGGTTTGGCCTCCGGCAAAAGAATTAACGAAATACTAAAAACAGATCCTGCCATTAAAAGCGGTCCCTACAAGGGAGAGGCTACCTCCGGTTCTCATCCAGTAATTGAATTTAAATCTGTGGGATTTGCATATCCCGATGTACCGGAGGAAATATTAAAGGACATTAATCTAAAAATAGAGCCAGGTGAAACGCTGGGAATAATCGGTGCAACAGGTTCAGGAAAAACCAGCCTGGTAAATTTAATTGCACGTTTCTATGACGTTTCTGAGGGAGAAGTTCTTATTGACGGCGTAAATGTAAAGGAATATGACCTGGAGTATCTCAGGAATAAGGTTTCCTTCGTAACTCAGAAAAACGAACTCTTTAGCACCACCATAAGGGAGAATATTGCCTTGGGTAATCCAAATGCCCAGGATAGCGACATCCAGGGCGCTGCCAAGGCCGCCCAGGCTGACTCCTTTATAAAGGAGCAGCCTGAGGGCTACGGCACTGCCGTAGCCGAGAAAGGCGCCAGCCTTTCCGGCGGGCAGCGCCAGCGTATCGCAATTGCCAGAGCTTTATTAAAGCATTCACCCATTATGATATTCGATGACAGCACCAGCGCGTTGGATCTAAAAACCGAGGCTGCCCTTTATGCTGCTCTGGACAAGGATTATTCCGACGTAACCAAAATAGTTATTACCCAAAGAATATCCACTCTAAAATACGCAGACAAAATTGCAGTCCTGGATGACGGTCAGCTTGTGGGCTACGGCACTGATGAAGAGCTAATGAAGACCTGCCCAATATATGTGGACATAGTAAACTCCCAGCTGAAGGGAGGTGCCGCAGCATGATCATGAACTTTAGCCAAGGCGCAAAATCTCTATTTCTATACGCCCAAGGCAATTCCGGAGGCGGTGGTTCCTCCCCTTCCGGCGGAAGAGGAGGCTTCGGGCCCGGTCGAGGCAGAATGCAGATGGGAGCACCAACGGAAAAAGCAAAGGACAGCAAGAAGACCTTAGGTCGTTTACTAAATTACTTTGCCAAGGAAAGAGGAACCCTTGCACTCCTCTTTGTTCTTGTGGCCATTTCAGTTGTATTAAACATCCTTGCCCCGGCCCTATTAAGTCAATCCATTGACGCCATTACCATGAGAGAATTTGCAAGAGTACCAAGAATTCTCTTAATTATGATTTCCATATACTTAATAAGCAGTGCCTGCACCTTCTTTGAAACCAGAGTGGGAGGAAGGCTCAGCATGCGCATAGTGAAAAATATGCGTTCTGACCTCTTTGCTAAAATAGTTGACCTTCCGGTTTCCTATTTGGACAGGCATTCCCACGGGGATCTTATGAGCCGTATGACCAACGATGCCGAAAACGTATCCAACGTTATTTCCCAGTCCATGTCATCCCTTTTCTCCGGTGCCATGACCCTGGTTGGAACCATTTTGGTAATGCTTTGGTACAGCTGGCAGCTTACTCTGCTGTCCTGCTCCGTGGTTATATTCTCCGTATTGTTCACCCAAGTTCTTTCCAAGCTCATAAGGAAATACTACCTAAGGAGGCAACAGCTTCTGGGAAATATCAACGGTATTGTAGAAGAAAAGGTTTCCAACTTTAAAACTGTAACTGCATACAATCAGCAGATAGAGGTTGTAAAGGACTTTGCTCAAGTTTCCGATGAATTAACAAAGACAGGAATAATCGCAGAAGTCATAAGCAGCTCCATGGGACCGGTGATGAATATGCTTAACAATGTTTCCTTTGTGGTGGTGGCCGTATTTGGCGCCTACTTTGCCATAAGAGGATATATTACCGTTGGCGTAATAAGCGCCTTCATTGTATATTCCAAGCAATTCTCCAGGCCCATTAACGAGTTGTCTCAGCTATACGGTCAAATACAAACAGCCATAGCCGGTGCCGAGAGAGTCTTTAGCATCCTGGACACTCCTTCCGAAAACAAAGAAGGCTCCATTCATGTTTCCTCCACCAATGGGGTCATAGAATTCAAGGATGTTAACTTCTCCTATGTTCCCGGCAAACAAGTAATAAAGAATTTTAATCTTAAAGTTGAGTCCGGTAAAAAAATCGCCTTGGTTGGCTCCACCGGAAGCGGTAAAACTACCATCGTAAATCTTCTTATGCGATTCTACGACATAGACAGCGGAACAATTACCCTGGACGGAATAAACATTAAAGACATACCCCTTCCGGAGCTTAGGAATTTAATCGGTATTGTTCTTCAGGATACGGTGCTCTTTACCGATACCCTTAGAAACAACCTGGCTTATGCCGCCCCTGAGGCAGATAGATTGGCGGTGTTTAAAGCCGCTCACGCCTCAGGCTGTGATCAAATAGCAAAGGCCCTTCCCCATGGCTACAGCACTGTGCTCACCGACTCGGGAGATAATTTATCTCAAGGCCAGCGGCAACTTGTAACCATCGGAAGAGCATTCCTTTCCTATCCCAACATCCTTATACTGGACGAAGCCACCTCAAATATAGACACACGAACAGAAATCAGCATTCAAAATGCCATGTATAAGCTAATGGAAGGAAGGACCAGCCTCATAATAGCCCATAGACTATCCACCATAAGAGATGCAGATACTATAGTTGTAATGGATCAGGGAAGCATTGTAGAAACAGGCAGCCACCAGGAACTTCTGGCAGAAAAGGGACGTTACTATGACCTTTACATGACCCAGTTCGCCGGACAGGAAACCTAAAACCTAGGCTTAATAGCCCTTCTCTCTTTTACGTTTTACTGTTTGTTCCTTTGGCAGCGTGGACAGAAATCAATTCCTATGCTAATATATATGCTGCTGTCCATAGTTCAGCCATTTAAGAATCAAAAACAAAAACCGGCCACAAACCGTGTCCGGTATATAAGGAGACGTATCGAAGTGGTCATAACGAGCCGCACTCGAAATGCGGTTGCCCTCCGGGGCACGTGGGTTCGAATCCCACCGTCTCCGCCAAAGGCCGTTGGAGTTCCAACGGTTTTTCTTTGCCCCAAGTCTATTATCCGATTCTGTCTTTCAGCATATCCTCGTTATATACATTGCCAAATTTATCTTCGTTCCAATCTCTGGAATTAAATTTCTTTGATGCCTTTTTAGGGAAGAGTACTTCCTCCAGTTTTTGAACCGCCTCATCATCTTCGCTGACTGTAACAGCTGCCTCTACCTGCTCTTCCTTACTATCCTCACCATTGGCAGTTGAATCAGAATTTACTTCCTTTTCTGCTTCTTCACCCAAATCGGCAGTCTCTTCTTTTTCGGTTTCAGCAGCAGACTCGGCAACCTCTTTCTCGGCTTCAGCAGATTCATTGGCTTCTTCTGAAACTTCCTTTGTCAAATCCGGTTCCGCCGGTTTTTCAGTCTTTTGCACCGCCTCCACAAAGACTGCGTTTCTCTGGTTTTTTATCTCCTTCTCCAGCTTATTAATCTTGGCCGTAAGATACTCCCTCTCCTCTCGGTTTCTCCTACTGGTCACAAACTTATTTATTATCCAAAGTAAAAGTAACAAAACCAAAAGGACTACTATAGCCCCTTCAACTAGGTACTGATTCTTCATAATAAAATGTCCAATATTACCGGCAGCGTTCATTTTTCGTTGCTCCTTTTCTGTTTATCTATGGAAATCATTCTACATCATATTTATCAAAAAAGAAAGTTCCATCCTCTTACTTATGCATAACCAAAAATGAGGTTTATACAAGAAGGTAGCGGAATCATTGTTGATTCCACAGATGAGTAGTAGTAAAATTTTTGCGAAGGTATCTGTTTAATTTCAGATTTATAAAAACCAGTATGTAAAGGAGCTTTATTATGGAAAACAAAAGATTTAATACCTTAATGCAGGTTCACTTCATTTTGCTGCTCTTGCTTTGTGCCGTCACAGTATTCGGTTTAGCCTTTATAATCATCAAAGGCATATCACTGCCTTTCGGCATTATATTAATACATATTTCCCTTATTCTTTCCCTGCTCTGCGGCTTGATCTATGTTAGAAAGGATTATCAGAAGAATGCTTCAATTTTCTACAAAGCATTTATACTGTTTACGGCAATTTCTGACGCAATCCTTGTTTATACTACTATTTCCAAAGCAGGGTTTAGTCTCGGTGTTGCCATGATATGTGTCCGCATCCTCCTTCTCCTTATCATGGTATTTGGAAAGGATCTTGGAAAGACAAATACGTGGATCCTGTTCTACATTGTTTTGGCAATTGACCTTTTATATGGAATACTCTTTATCCCCCGAGGCTATCTTATCTCAATGACCCTTGTAGATGTAATCGGTAAATTGGTTATTGACGGCACCATAGGACTTGCCATCCGAGGAAAATATGCAGACAAAGAGGCAAGATACGGGGCGTCACAGCAATAGCAGAAATTCTTCAATTAATTATAGTAGGGGGACATAAAAAAACCTAAAGGATTCTATTCCTTTAGGTTTCCCCACATGGCCCTTAGGCCTCCGGCAATACCGGGGAAAACTCTTCCTCCCATGCCATAACCTATTTTGTCTATTGTAATATCATTGGGCAATGAATAATCCTGAACAAAGTGCTTTAGAAGGGCTGCTCCAGTAGGAGTGCAGGATTCAGAGGGAATAATACCTGCCTTAATGGGTATTCCCAAAAGGATGTTGGCTGTTGCAGGAGCCGGAACCGGTAGTATTCCATGGGCACAACGCACATATCCAGAACCAACGGCTACGGTGGATGCCATAATCTTTTCCGGTGCCAGTTTTTCCATCAAATAGCATACAGCCGTTACATCAGCAATGGCATCCATCTTGCCCACCTCATGGAAGTGGACCTCTGTAACGGGATGGCCGTGGGCCTTGCTTTCCCCTTCAGCAATAATGGAGTAAACCTTCATTGCATTTTTCTTCACAGAGTCCCCTACATTTAGGGAATTAATTATATCCTCTATTTCCTTCATTCCTGTATGTTCATGTTCATGATGATGTTCATGTTCATGCTCATGAGGATGTTCGTGGTGATGATGGTGGTGTTCGTGATGATGATCATGGTCATGTTCATGATCCCCTACCTGCCAATTGCCATCCTCCTCTTTTCCGTTGATTCTAACGGACATGTGGGTGCCCACAATGCCGCCTCTATCCACGGTCTCAGCCACAAATTCCACCCCGGGAACCCCCATGGCATTTAATTCTTCAACTATTTCATCTTGGTTTTCAAATAGTTCCGTAAGGGCAGCAGTTATCATGTCTCCTGCAGCTCCCATATTACAATCTAAATATAATACTTTCATATGACCCTCTCCATTTTCACTGATAGTAAAGCAGTTTGGCTTTTCTAAGGGCAAATACAATTAGAGGTATTAAAACTATGTGGAATACAATGGCCGGAACCGCGTTGGTAAAAGCCCCTGCCAAAAATGCAGCAAAGGTGAATTCTCCTCCTGTTAGCCCCAGAAGACCCCACATAACAAAGCCCCAGACAATTCTTCCCACCAGCATAGCTCCTATCAAAGCACCATATACACTTCCGTTGGTTTTTGGAAGTACTCCGGCAAGAAGTCCGGAAATCAAACCGTAGGTGGCAAGTTCAAAGGCCATGGCCACCGCCGTTGGCATCATGGGAGGCATACCAAAAAGCATAGACCTGATAATCGGCGCTATTAAACCTACCCCTAGAGCCCACCAGGGGCCGCATAAAAATCCCGCCAAAAAAACAGGTATATGCATAGGCGATATTCTTTGGGCAATCCATTGAATTTGTCCTGTAAGGAAGGGCAGTACCAAACAGAGAGCCAAGCAAAGCCCGGCAAAAACCATATTCCTAGCCCTTTTATCTGAACTCATATTTCCTCCACTAAAATAACAACATCGCTTTTTTCTTTTATGTCAAAATGATTAAAGTAAGTATCTTCAAAGGGAATCCATCTGCTAAAAAACCTTTCCTGTTCCTGGGGAGTATTTCTTTTCTTTATTCTCTCCCGTTGAAGTTCTTTATCTATGTCAAGGAATACCCTTAAATCATAATAGTCTCTCAGGTAAGGATGATGGCTATATGCCCCTTCCACTATTCTGATCCTATTAACCTTTACCATGATACCATCTGAAATGCTAAAATCTCTACAGTCGATAGGTCTATAGAGAACCTCAGAAGCCTCACCTTTGGAAATGGGTTTAAGAACTTCCTCCAGAAATCTCTCTCTATCCACATTTCCACCGGGTTCCTTGTATCTCTCTTCCCTTCTTTGTTCCTTCCGAAGGTAAAAGTCATCCATATGAAATACTGTTACATACTGGGGATGTCTTTTTTCTATTTCCCTTGCAAGGGTGGTCTTCCCGGATCCGCTTCCCCCATCTATAGCCACAGTAAAAGTGCCGCTTTCCTTTGCAGCGGCATCTATCAAAGCATAAAATTCCTCAAGTGTTATGTACTTCGCCACACTATCCTCCAAAGAATTCTTTCAGAAATTTTGCACTTGGTTCCGCATCTCTGCTTTCAATAGTCATAGTTGAATCCGGATGGCAAAATTTCATTATCTCCTTAAGGACTGTTTCAATATCCAGGGTTCCCTCATTCACATGGTTATGAAGGTCCTGAAAGCCATCGTTATTATGAAGATGAAAATGACCTATTCTCATTCCCATATTCTTGATCCACCTTATTATTTCTTCGGTTCCGCCATGGGTTAGGGCATTGGCATGACCTATATCCAGGCATATTTTATATAGTGCTCTACCCTTTTCCCTTTTTAAATTTTCATTTACTCTATCTATAATTTCGCAAAGGGTATCAGGTTCATCATCAAAAACATTTTCTATGTAAATGGTAAAGTCCTCCGGCACTCTTTCTGCGAAGTCACTCCAAAAGTCAATAGATCTCTTTATATGCCAAGATTTTTGGTAAAGAAGAGGTATGTAGCCATCATGAAGAACCAAATCCCTTATACCCATCTCAAGGCAAATTGAAATGGTGTCCATGTATCTTTTGATCATTAGATCAATTGCTCCCGGATCTATGGCGTCCGGGGTAAGTTCGGTAAAGGGGCCATGCATAATAACTTTTTTATCTAAAGAAGAAGCACGTTCCAATTCGCCGTGCATTCTCTCTATTACCCATTCTCTTTTGTCTGCCTCCAGGTTTCTCGATATACAAAGGTCGTTGAGTTCCAGTCCAAAGCCGTATTCTTTGGCCGTCTCTTCTGCCTTGCTTGAAAAGGTGGCTATAAACAGTCGGTCTAAATTGCTCTTCATTTTACATCTTATATCTGGGGTTGGACATTACTTCCTTCATCTTAGTCTCAATGTGAGATTTTCTTTCGGGAACAATAAAGTTAAGAGCACCCTTTTTTATTCTTACTCTGATACCCGTTGTGGTTTTAATCTCTCCGTCAACACAAATGAAGAATTCAAACTTGTCGTAGGGCTCAATGGTGGCATCCTTGCATTTTCTTACGGTAATAATATCCTTAACCTCAGGAATGTCCATATGCTCCCCCTTCTTAAAGGAGGGGAACAGTTTAAGAAACTGCCCTCTGCTGACTTGATTAATCATATTGAGTTCAAAGAAGCCGTCATCCATTATTGCCATAGGCGCAGACTTAATACCACCGCCGCAATAGCTGCCATTGCACACTGCGCAGAGAAGCATTTCTCCTTCTTTAACCATCTCCCTGGAGGTTAATCCTTCACCCATATTATCAGTTATTATTAACGAGGTTCCATCTCTCTTTACAAATTTAATAAAAACCGACAGAAGATAAGCAAAGGAACCGGCAATCAGGGGTTTCTCCTTAAGTCTTCCTGTCATTTCCACCACGTTACAGTCGAAACCGATATTGATCATATTGACGCAGTATCCCGTTTCTTCACTTCCGTCGATTGTACCTTTATATTCTATTAAATCGATGGGCTGTATTTCTCCATTAACCTGGGCGCCTATATCTGAAAAGGCGCAGTCAGAGGGAAAGTTTCTTATAATATCATTTCCCGTACCTATGGGAATTGAACCTACTGCTATATTGGGATATCCATATACTCCATTTACAATCTCATTCATGGTGCCATCACCGCCGGCAGCATAAAACCTGGCTTCTTCACCATTAAGTGCTTCAGCCAGCTCTCGTGCTTTTTTTATGGCAGAGCCCTTGGCATCAGTGGTAAAAATCTCATACTCATCACCAATGGTCTTCATGGTGTTTCTAATATTGGACTTAACCACATCTCCCATCTTGCCCTTGCCTGCCATGGGATTTATAAAAAAGTAATGTTTCATGAGCTAATTATATCATAAACAGCAAGTAATAAACACATTTCTATAGTTTACTCATTACATAATTGGCGTAGTCGGCCCCTGTGGCCCCGTTGGCTCTTCCCGTCACCTTTAACTGTCCTTCCTGCTGGCAGGAAATAAGGGCATTTTCCAAGCGATCTGCCTTTTCCACATAGCCTATATGTCTTAGAAGCATTTCCGTAGCCTTAAACATACTGGAGGGATCTGCAAACTGCTCCCTTCCATCCTCCACCATTCTTACAGCAGAACCATGAATAGCCTCAAACATGGCATATTGATTTCCTATGTTGGCGCTTCCGGCGGTACCCACCCCTCCCTGAATCTCTGCAGCCTCATCGCTGATAATATCTCCATAGAGATTGGGAAGAACGAATACCTGATAAGAAGTTCTTACCGCCGGTTTAATAAGGCTAGCTGTCATAATGTCCGCATAATAATCCTCTGCAACAATACCCGGATAATCCTTTGCCACCTCATGACAAATCAAAGAGAAATTACCGTCGGTTTTCTTAATTACATTTGCCTTGGTTATTATGGCCACCTTGTTCTTACCGTTGGCCTTGGCGTGATCAAAGGCAGCCCTTGCAATTCTTTCCGTGCCACCCTTTGTTGTCACCTTAAAATCCATTGCAAGCTTTTCCGGAATCTCCACACCCTTGCTGCCAAGAGCATATTCCCCTTCAGTATTCTCTCTAAAGAATATCCAATCGATTCCCAGGCTTGGCACCTTAACAGGTCTAACATTAGCAAAAAGGTCCAGCTCCCTTCTGATGGTCACATTGGCACTTTCCATGGTGCCTCCCTTGGGAGTAGTGGTGGGGCCCTTTAATAGGACGTCACAGGACTTAATTTCCTTCATTACCTCATCAGGAACAGCCTTCCCCACCCTTTCTCGATTTTCAATGGTTAGACCGTCAATTCTTTTAAGCTCTACCTTACCACTTTTAATCTCTTCATCCAAAAGATTCTCAAGGACCGTAACGGCGTGGTTCGTTATGGCGGGACCGATTCCATCCCCACCAACTATACCGATAACAATTTTGCCTAATTTGGAAAAGTCCTTTTTATCTTTAGCCTTTTCCATTTTATTTTGTCTCTCCAACTGAGACACCAGCAGGCTGCGAAATTTCTCGCAGGCCTCGTCTATATATTGATTATAATTCATACTTGCTTCTCCATTATTTGCTTCCCACATAGGGTAAAAGTCCACCGGCTTCCAGCACCTCTATCTGTCTTTCATTAAAGTCCGCCTTTAGCTTAATTTCCTTTCCCTTGGTTTCATTAACCAGGGTGACTTCTCCTCTTCTAATTCCTTCCTTAAGATCCACCAGCTTTAGCATATCCTCCTGATCCAACCCATCATAGTCATCAGGATTAATAAAGGTCAAAGGAAGTATTCCTGCATTTATAAGGTTGGCCACATGTATTCTGGCAAAGCTCTTTGCCACCACAGCCCTAACTCCCAGATAGAGAGGTACCAATGCTGCGTGTTCTCTGGAGCTGCCTTGACCATAGTTTATACCGCCCACCACTATGCTTCTTCCCGCTTCCTTTGCTCTGGCAGGGAAGGTTTCATCACATACCTCAAAACAGTATTGGGACAGATGAGGTATGTTGGAACGGTAGGGAAGAATTTTTGATCCCGCCGGCATAATATGATCCGTGGTAATATTGTCTCCTACCTTTAATACAAGTTGACCTTCTATCTCATCCCCCACCGGATTCCCCTTAGGGAACTCCTTGATGTTGGGACCTCTAAGGATTTCTACCTTTGATGCTTCCTCCGGATCTAGAGGAGGAATAATTGCACTGTCATCTATTGTGAATTCCTTCGGTAGCTGAACCGGCGGCAAATTCCCCAGCTCCCTGGGATCAGTAATATATCCCGTAAGGGCTGCAGCCACAGCTGTTTCCGGCGACACCAAATAAACTCCTGCATCCTTGGTTCCGGATCGACCTTCAAAATTTCGGTTAAAGGTCCTTAGGGACACTCCCCCTGAATTTGGGGAAAATCCCATCCCTATGCAGGGACCACAGGCACATTCCAGCACTCTGGCACCAGAGGCCAAAATATCAGATAGAGCTCCTGAATCAGCCAGCTGCCTTAATACCTGCTTGGATCCCGGAGACACAGACATACTTACTCCCGAATCAATTACCTTTCCCTTGAGAAGAGCAGCCACCTTTAGCATATCCATCAAAGAAGAATTGGTGCATGACCCCACGCATACCTGATCCACCTTTGTTCCCTTGAGGGAGCTTACCTTCACCACATTGTCGGGGCTGTGAGGCATGGCAATAAGAGGTTCCAAAGCATCCAGGTCTATGTCTATAATCTTGTCATAAACAGCATCCGGATCCGATGACATGGGCATAAATACATCTTCTCTTCCCTCGGATATTAGAAAGGCTTCCGTCACCTCATCTGCCGGGAATATGGAAGTGGTTGCACCTAATTCCGTTCCCATATTTGTAATGGTGGCCCTTTCAGGTACCGACAGGGTTTTTACTCCGGGGCCACCCCATTCAATAATGGCTCCAACTCCACCCTTTACCGTTAGTTGTCTCAGCACCTCCAGGCTTACATCTTTAGCCGTAACAAAGTCTCTTAGGCTTCCCTTTAGATTAACCTTAAACATTTTAGGCATCGTTATGTGGTAGGCACCGCCTCCCATGGCAACGGCCACATCCAATCCACCTGCTCCCATAGCCAACATTCCCAGCCCTCCGGCAGTTGGAGTATGGCTGTCAGAACCTATTAGGGTTCCGCCGGGTCTTGCAAATCTCTCCAGATGCACCTGGTGGCAAATGCCGTTTCCGGGTCTTGAGAAATACAGCCCATACTTGGCTGCCATGGATTGAATAAACCTGTGATCATCCGCATTCTCAAAGCCTGACTGCAGGGTATTATGATCGATGTATGCAACGGAAAGTTCCGTCTTTACCCTTGGTATTCCCATGGTTTCAAATTCCAAATAAGCCATGGTACCCGTTGCATCCTGGGTCAGAGTTTGGTCGATTCTTATGGCCACGTCCTCGCCAACCCGGGGAATTCCTTCCTCTGTCAGCTTAGGAAGTCCCAAACCATCATCCACCATATGTTCTTTTATAATCTTTTGTGCAATTGTAAGTCCCATACTACTTCTTTCTCTATCTCCATTTCACATTGTCGATTTTGGCCCGAATTACCGGGCTATATATAAATTCACACTTTCTTTTAGTTGTCCTCAGAAGCAATTACGCTTTTGTAGGCGTTTTCCAAATGCTTGGTCATTAACCGTTGGGCCTCCTTGGCATTTCTTTCTTCAATAGCCTTAAGTATTTCTTCGTGTTCAATCACGGAAGCCTTAATTCTCTTTTTGCTTTTAAGAGAATTCCTTCTGTATTTTTTTAACTTGTGATGAACGCCGGAAAGTATTTTCTCAAAGGTCACGGACCCGCATCTTCCATAAATAATGTCATGGAATTCAGTATCCAGGTTCCTCACCTTTTCTGTATCCCCCTTACCGGCAAAGTAAATCTGCTGATCTACTACATCCCTTAAGGCCTTAATGTCTTCCTCCGTCATATTTTCCACAGCCTTTTTAACCGCCAAGGTTTCCAGGTTTTTCTTAACATCATAAAGATCCTTCACGTCATCTTCATTGATTCCTCTTACCTCGGTGCCCTGAGATGTTTCCTTTACCAGACTATCGTATTCCAATCTGGAAAGGGCTTCTCTAATAGGAGTTCTGGACACTCCCAGTTCAACGGAAAGCTGCTTCTCCGTAAGAATGTCTCCCGGACTGTATTCACCGTTTAATATGCTTTCTTCCAGCCTTTCGTAAACCTGATCTGCCAGAGATTTTGGTCTGTATTCTATTAACATGATGCCCTCCTATTTCAATACTTCCTTTAGCTCAGCATACTTTCCTTCTAGTTCCATATTGGACAGAACCGTAGTTCTGCCATCAGCATACATTTCATCCACCCATTCCTTCATGTGGGATACCAGGGGATCGTTTTTATCCACCTTGGCATCCTCAGCCAATCTATAGTGTTCATTTATCCAGTAGGCTATTCCTGCAGCACCGCTGGTTTTACTGACGGTTACACCGGGAGTTCTTCCCAGAATCTTCTTTGTATCGAAGATATTGTATATCTCCTCATCCTTCATTAAACCATCGGCATGGATGCCTGCCCTTGTTACATTAAAGTTTTCGCCTACAAAGGGAGTATTACCCGGCACCTTATAGCCAATTTCATCCTCAAAATATCTGGCTATTTCAGTTATTACCGTTGGATCCATACCATCCATGCTTCCCCTAAGGGATGCATATTCCATAACCATGGCTTCAAGGGGAACGTTTCCCGTTCTCTCTCCTATTCCCAGCAAAGAGCAATTTACCGCTGAGGCACCATAGAGCCAGGCGCAGGTGGCGTTGGCCACACCCTTGTAAAAATCGTTGTGGCCATGCCACTCCAAGCATTCCGAAGGAACTCCCGAATAATGTTGCAATCCGTAAATAATTCCCGAAACGCTTCTTGGTAGAGCTGCTCCGGAATATGGAACTCCATATCCCATGGTATCGCAGGCTCTAATTTTAATCGCCACACCTGCTTCTCTGGAAACTTTCTGTATCTCATTTACAAAGGGAACCACGAATCCATAAAAATCTGCCCTGGTTATATCCTCCAAATGACACCTGGGGATTACTCCTGCTTCAAAGGCATCTCGTATGGTTTCCAAATAGAAATCCACCACCTGTTTTCTGGTCATTCCCATCTTTCTAAAGATGTGATAATCACTGCAGGATACCAGAATTCCTGTTTCTTTGATTTCTAAATCTCGCACCAACTTAAAATCATCTTTGCTGGCTCTTATCCAACAGGTGATTTCCGGGAATTTTAAATCCATCTCCCTGCAGAGTTCTAATGCCTTTCTGTCCTTCTCAGAATAAACAAAGAATTCACTTTGCTTTATTATTCCAAAGGGGCCACCTAGCTTGGACATAAGCTTATACAGGTGTGCAATTTGCTCCGGCGTATACGGAGCCATGGACTGCTGGCCATCTCTAAAGGAAGTGTCCGTAATCCAAATATCCTCCGGCATGTTCATAGGAACTCTTCGATGGTTAAAGATTAGTTTTGGCACCTCTTCATAATTGTATATATCTCTGTAAAGATTAGGTTCCTCCACCTCCTGCAGAGAATATTTATAGCTGGGTTGTTCCAACAAATTACTTTTCTTGTTAATTTCAATCATTTCGCTTCTCTCCTGTGTTGGTAATACGATAAATAAGACGGGTATGTTCGTACCCGTGTATACAAGTATACTCGCATTCAGAAATTTGTCAATACCGCCGCTGAAATTAATAAAAAACTACCTCTATATATGCATTATTTTGTTGACATATTCCCTGGGGGAATATATATTTAATACAACGAATAATTCGCATGCTAAATAAGTCATGCATCCCATCTATTAACACTCATTTCCAATAACAGGAGGACGCGTTATGAGAAAAGTTCCTGTAATCACCGCTGATCAGGCGGCAGCAATGATCCCCGACAATTGTACTGCCACAAGTTCAGGTTTTGTTGCCAGTTGTATGGCAGAAGCCCTGACAAAAGCTGTAGAAAAAAGGTATCTTGAAACCGGTTCCCCAAAGAACCTTACCTTGGTTTATGCTGCAGCTCAAGGAAACCGCGACGGAAGCGGCGCTGACCACTTTGCTCACGAGGGACTGATCAAAAGAGTTGTAGGCGGCCATTACAACATGGCTCCAAAAATCGGTGAAATGATTCTAACCGGCAAAACTGAAGGCTACAACTTCCCTCAAGGCACCATTTCTCAATGGTTCAGAGACCTGGCAGGTCATAAGCCGGGAACCATAACCCATGTGGGTATGGGAACCTTTGCAGACCCCAGAGTTGAAGGCGGCAAGTTAAACGATATTACCACAGAAGATTTAGTAGAAGTAATCGATGTTCTTGGAGAAGAAAAACTAATTTATAAAACCTTCCCTGTGGACTTTGCTCTCATAAGAGGCACCTACGCCGATGAAACGGGAAACATTACCGTTGAAAAGGAAGTTGCCAGCACAGAGGTAACTGCAATTGCTCAGGCAGTTAAAAATTCAGGCGGCAAGGTTATAGTTCAGGTGGAGGAAGTAAAAGAAGCCGGAAGCCTGGATCCAAAGCTGGTTAAAATCCCCGGAATCTTTGTAGACGCCGTGGTTATAGCCGAAGATCCCAAGGATCACGAGCAGTGCAGAACCTGCGAATGGGACGGTTCCATGTCCGGACAATTTAGGGCTGATATACACGTAGACGCCAGCAATGTTACACCTTTAGACGCAAAGAAAATTATTGCCCGTCGTGGCGCTTTGGAATTGGTGGAAGGATCTGTAGTAAACCTTGGAATCGGCGCTCCGGAATTTGTGGCCACCGTTGCCAATGAAGAAGGAATCGGCGACTATATGACCATGACCGTTGAGGCAGGTGCCGTTGGTGGTATACCTCAGGGCGGACCAAAGTTCGGTGGATCCGTAAATCCTGACTCCATTTTGGACCAGAATGTGCTCTTTGACTTTTATGATGGCGGCGGAATCGATAACGCCTATCTGGGATTGGCAGAAGCCGACAGCCATGGAAATATCAACGTAAGTAAATTTGGTCCTCGCTTGGCAGGCTGCGGCGGATTCATAAATATTACTCAGAATGCCAAGAGAGTATTCTTCTGCGGAACCTTTACCGCAGGTGGACTTAAGACCCAATGCCAGGATGGAAAACTGGTAATACTACAGGAAGGTAAGAACATAAAACTTCTTAAGGACGTGGAGCAAATCACCTTCTCCGGCGATTACGCCAGAAAGGTTGGCCAGCCTGTAATGTATATTACGGAACGTGCAGTCTTCGAGCTTAAGGAAGATGGCATGCACCTTACAGAGGTAGCCCCGGGCATCGATATTAAAACACAAATTCTTGACCTTATGGAATTTGAACCCATCATTGATGGCCAGCCAAAGCTTATGGACGAAAGAATCTTTAAGGAAGAATTAATGGGACTTTCCAAATAATGAATATCTTAGTAGTACTTAGAAATCTATACGGCAATCCGGATCCCTTTGAGGATGAGCTTCTGGTGGGAGACAGCGACGTTAACGCCATTTCCGAAGCCTGTGAAATCAGAGACCTTCTTTTGGAAGGCAAAGGAGCAAAGGTAACTTGCCTGCTCTTTTCCGAAAGTCAGTCTCAAAGCGAAAAGGCGCTGATAAAGGCCGCATCCTATGGAGCAGATGAAGTGTGTCATATTCCTATAGACGACTTTGATTTCACCGATGCAAACACCTTTAGCAAAGTTATAGCAGGGATTATTAGGGAGCATTTCCCCGGTGATTTGGTGATTTTTGGCCGCCTTGCCTATGACGGCGATAGCGTAAATATTTCCACACAGGTGGCAGAGAATCTGGGATACTCCCGTGGAATCTACAGCAAAAAAGTCGAAAAACTCTCCCAGAGCTTAGTCTTTAGAAAGGCTCTTGAAACCGGGGACGAAGCTCTGGTGGAGGTACCACTCCCTGCAGTTCTTCACACCATTAGAAAGGAAGGTCTTAGAAGGCAAGCCAAAATTGCTGACATTATTAGAGCCCACAACGAGGTTACTGTTCAAAGGCTATCTCAGGAAACCGGAAAACAGGCAGCAAAAATAGCCATGGAAGGAGCCTGGGCCGGAACCTGGAAGGAAGAAGTTCCTCCCTACCAGGAAGCCACTGATATGGTGGTTCTTAATGGAATAAGCGATATTGAAACCGCTCAGAATCTGATTGATACTTTAAAGGTCATGGGGTTTGAACCGAAATGATTTACTTAGTAGATAAAAACAAAATAGATCCAAGGGTATATGAAACAAATCCCAAAGCCTTTGCCCTTTTCCTTTTGGAAAAAGTGAAGGAAAAGACCGTGAGTCAGGATATTATTCTCATCCCCTCCACTCCCTTCTTTAGAGAAGTGGCCTCTATACTGGCAGTTAAAATGAACCTACCCCTGATTTCCGACTGTACGGAACTTTGGCGGGAAAACAATCTGGTAGCAAAGAAGCCATCTGTGGACGGAAAGAATTTTGCTCGATACGACTTGGACCCTGATAAATCCTACATTCTCCTGGTTAAGGGAATGGACGGTGTCCAAATCCTTAAGGAAGAAGCCTTCCTAGTCTTAGACTTTGATGGTTATCTGGAGGAAGTATCAAATATGGTAGAGGCCGGATCCTACAAGGTGGGAGAGATATTCAAGGACAAATCCGGAATCAAGGATATAAAGGAAGCGGAAATAATCTTTTCCGGCGGTCGCGGAATAATGAATATCGAAAGCTTTGAGGCCTTGAGAAAGCTGGCAGAAAAGTATGATGCAGCCGTTGGGGCCTCTCGCCCCATGGTGGATCAGGGTTGGGCGGCTTGGGAGGAGCAGGTCGGTCAAACCGGATCCTTCGTTCACCCCAAGGTATATGTGGCCTTTGGTATTTCCGGGGCAGTTCAGCACATTACGGGAATCGAAAAAAGCCGTAACATTATCGCCATCAACCTTAACAAGGAATCACCCATTTTTAGGTACTCAAGTCACGGCGCCTATGCAGATGACAATTCTATTATTAGAAATATGTTAAATCTAATTGATAAGGAGAAAAACTAATGAATTTGGACCAATGCATCAACTTTCTTTTAACTGGAGCACAGCATAGAGTGTTCCAGGAAATGAAAAAAGAACTTGAGCAATACGACCTTACACCGATTCAGTACGGCGTGCTTAAATGTATTTGGCAACTAGATCTACATGTACCAAAGGAAATAGCAGACTATCTTGGTGTTGAAAACTCAACGATTTCCGGCATTCTGGACAGAATGGAGAAGAAGGATCTTATAGAGAGAAAAATAGATAAGGATGATAGACGCTTTATCTATGTGGACCTAACAAAGGTATCAAGAGATCTGGAGGCTCCTGTTAATAAGACTGTAGAAGAAGTTAACCATACGGTGCTAAAAGACTTCTCCGAAAAAGAAGCTACGGAACTGAGGAAAATGCTTAGAAAATTAATTGATTTGGATTAATTTTCTTGACACAACAGTTCGAATAATGTATATTTAACTTAACAAATAATTAGCACGCTAATTATTTGTTAAATCTTCTGAAGTCATCGGGTTGACTGAGGTCCCCGATAAAATAGAAAGTTATTTCCCAAGTTAATCTACAAACCTAATTCCCCATTTATATTTTAAGGAGGACATTATGAACTTCGAACTTACAGAACAACAGTTAGCAATTAAGGAAACAGCAAGAAAGTTTGCAGAAGAAGAGCTTCTTCCCGGCGTAATCGAAAGAGACGAAGCATCTGAATTCCCAGTAGACCTTTATCACAAGGCTGGTGAACTTGGTCTTATCGGACTTCCCTATCCCAAGGAAGTTGGCGGTCAGGGTCTTGGCTACATGGAATACGCCCTTGCAGTAGAAGAAGTATCCAAGGTTGACGCATCCTTCGGTATTTCCTATTCCGTATCCACATCCCTCTATGGCGGAAGCGTTTGGAACTCCGCTGCAGACGATGAAACAAAGAAGAAATTCATGGAAGAAGTTTGCAAGGGACAGGTACACGGTTCCTTCGGTCTTACAGAACCTAATGCAGGTTCCGATGCAGGCGGATGCATCACTACAGCTGTTAAGGATGGCGACGAATATGTAATCAACGGCTTAAAGTGCTTCAACACCAATGGACCTTTGGCAAGATACAGCGCAGTATATGCTTTGGTAGAGCCTGAGAAGAAGGCAAAGGGACTTGCCTGCTTCATCGTAGACATCAAGAACACACCGGGCGTAAGAGTTGGTAAGATTGAAAACAAGATGGGTATCAGAGCTGCTCAGGTTTCCGAACTTATCTTTGAAGATTGCAGAGTACCTGCAGCCAACAAGATTACTGCTGACGGAGATGGATTCAAGCTTGCTATGCAGACACTGGACTGCGGACGTATCGGCGTTGCTGCACAGGGTCTTGGAATCGCTGAAGGCGCATTTGAAAGAGCAGTTGCTTACATGAAGGAAAGAGAACAGTTTGGCAAGCCAATTGCAACTAACCAGTATCTCCAGTTCAAGATGGCAGATCTTGCTGTAAAGATTGAAGCAGCAAAGTATGTTCTTTACAAGGCAGCTATGGATCATGACACAGGTAAGCCCTTCAGCCAGTCCGCTGCAAAGGCAAAATATATCTGCACCAACACAGCTATGGAAGTTACAGAATGGGCTGTACAGTTCATGGGCGGAAACGGCTACATGAGAGAATACCACGTAGAAAGAATGATGAGAGATGCCAAGATCACTCAGATCTACGAAGGTACAAACCAGATTCAGCAGCTCATCGTTGGTGGCGCACTCTTCAGATAAAAACACTTTAACACTCCTAAAGTGACAACTAAAAATCCCAAGGATTCTTCCTTGGGATTTTCCTTTCTCTTGGATTATGACAAACTAGCTATAGCTTGTATCTCTCTCCGCCTTCTCCTCTTCCATATTTCTTTTCACAACCTGGATTTTCTTTTTATACTTTTCCACCATTTCCTCTTCATTACGGGCGGCATATATCTGAATAAGTTCCTCCATGGTGGCAATGTCGCTGGGAGCATATTTAAGAACCTTGGTGAAGCAGGAAATAGCTTCATCATATTCCTCCAGGCCCTTATAGGCTGTGCCGAGATAGAAATACAGAGGCCACCAATCCTTATACCTCTTTTCTTCCGTATAGGGAGTTAGAACCCTTATCCCCTCTTCATATCTTCCTGCCAAAACATGGTTGTATCCCCTTTCTATTTCTACAGGGCCCTCCAACCTGTTGATCCAGTCCTTAATCTCCTCAATGGCTTCCTGTCTTCCATTTAACTCCTCCTCCGGTATACCGGCGGTTTCCTCAGGAATCACGTCAGCCAGTTTTATGTATTCTTCAAAGGTTAATCTGGCCTTCATATAAAGCCCCAGATTCAGATATGCGTATCCCAGAAAATAATAGCCTCTTTCATCCTTGGGGGCTATTAGGGTCATCTTCTCAAAGGCTTCCAATGACTCGGCTTTGAACCTTCCAACATATTCCTCACCCTCACCATTTTCGTAGGCATCCTTACAGGCTCTACCGTAGCAATAGTATCCATCCGGGTTATTCGGAGCTATGGCTATTACTCCTCTGAACATGATGCAGGCCTTTTCCGGATTGCCCCCGGCAGCCATTTCCACTCCCTCATTAAGCAAAGGTAAAGCAAAGGAATCTCCAAAGGTTCTATTGATGTACTCTACATATTTATCCCTATGAGGGAAATTTACATCACAGCCAATTACCATAGCCATGCTTCTCGCTATTTTTAGATTTGTAAGATCTGCAAGTTCCGTCTTCTTTATAGGCACAGGAACATCCAGCAGCAAATCCTTTACTCCTGCCCGTTCTAAATATGCCTCCGATAAATTATCGAAGACATATTCACTGATATATGGTATTAGGTATTCCCCTATTCTATCGTTAATTGGTTCTTTACTCATTAATTTCCCCTTGTGGTCAAAGCCTTCTACAGCATCCTAAATCTTTCATCCTTAAGAAGGCCTATATCCTCCATGGCTCTTTCAAGGAGGGTAAGCATTCTATTCCTGTCCTGGGGAAGATTTCCTCTAAGTGATACATAGTTGGAGGCATGATTGCTTCTAAAAACGCACTGCCTAGGAAAGGCAGGCCATATGTCTGAATCCTTGCTGGCCCAATATTCTCCATAGGACTCCCTTGCCTTATTTAAATCCGTACACTCCAGAAGCAGATGGGTTTCTTCTACAACTTCTTCCCCCGACAGAAGCTTAAACTCTCCCTTTTTTATTTGATCATATATGGGAGCTGCCTCATTAACCATCAAAGTTAGAAGCCCTACATAGGAGGCACCCATTTCAGCTATAAGGGTTCCTGTTTCTACGGCGTGTTCCTTCCATAGATCCTTTCCCCCCATACCGGAAATAAAGGTGACTGAGGTAGGCAGACCCGCCTCCTCACACTTTTTCACAGATTCCTTTATCTCCTGTCTTGTCACCCCTTTATTAATCAGCTTAAGCACAGTATCTGAGCCGGATTCGGCCCCAATGTAAACTATGCCTAAACCATGGGCTACAAGCTCTTTAAGCTCCTCTTCACTCTTTCTGAGTACGTCTGTGGACCTGGCATAGATGCCTACTCTTTCACATTCCGGAAAGAGTTCTTTGATTTTATCCAGAATTACAATTATCTTTTCGGTTTTTAGGCATAGAGCATCGCCATCGCAAAGAAATATTCTACCAACTCTGGAATAATACTTTCTTGCCGCCTCCAAATCCTCCATTACCTCTTCTACAGGTCTTACTCTAAACTGCTTTGCCTTAAACATACTACAGAAGGTACATTTATTATGGGAGCAGCCTATGGTTACCTGAAGGAGATAACTGTAGGCCTCACTGGGAGGTCTATATATATCGCCTTCGTATCTCATGTTTACATCCTTTCGGGAGCCTTAACTCCAAGAAGCTGGAGACCGTTTCTAATAACATTTCTGGTGGCAATTACCAGAGACATCTTTGCCAGCTTCTCATTATCGTCTTCTGTAATAATGTGCTCGTCATGATAGAACTTATTAAAGGCCTGAGCAATGTCCACAATATGTCTGGTTATTACCGATGGTTCATATTTCTCTCCTGCCTGAATAACCACCTGGGGATATTGATAGAGAAGCTTTATAAGCTCATGGGCTCCTTCGCTGGTTAAGTATTCATAGCGTACTTCTCCGGACTTTCCTAAGGCTTCTGCCTTTGATGAAACATCCTCACCGGCTCGCTTAATTAGGCTGCAGCACCTGGCGTGGGTATACTGAACGTAGGGTCCTGTCTCTCCATCAAAGTTAAGAACTGTTTCCCACTTGAAGGTGTAGTCCTTAATTCTGTTGTTGGAAAGTTCGTTAAATACAACGGCACCGATTCCCACCTGGGCAGCAATTTCCTCCACATTGTCGGCATTTGGATTCTTCTCCAGAATGATTTCTTTGGTTTTTTCTACTGCTCTATTTAATACATCCTCCAGGAATACTACACGGCCATGTCTTGTGGACATGGTGCCTGCTTCCAGCCTAACCAAACCAAAGGGTACATGGACGCAGCCATCGGCACATTCCTCATAGCCCATAAGTCTAAGTATGGCAAAAAGCTGCTGGAAATGTAAGCTCTGCTGGGAAGCCACCACGTAGATGTTCTTGTAGAAATCGTAGGTTTCTTTTCTATAGATGGCGGCAGCTATGTCACGAGTGATATAAATTGAAGATCCGTCGGACTTTTTAATTAAAGCCACTCCCAGGCCCTGATCCTCCAGGTCAACAATCTTTGCTCCTCTTGATTCAACCAGAATTCCGCTCTTTTCCAATTCCTCCTCATGGCGAGGCATCTTGTCGGAATAGAAGCTTTCTCCAGCATAGGAGTCAAACTCTATATCCAGCATTTTGTAAACTCTGTTGAATTCCTTCAAGCTTTCATCCCTAAACCACTGCCAAAGTGCCACTTCTTCCGGCTCTCCCTTTTCAAGCTTGGCGAAAATTTCTCTCGCCTCTTCCTCCAGGGAAGGATCATCCTCCGCCTCCTCATGGAATTTTGTATAATAACCCAGCAAAGTTTTAATGGGCTCTCTTTCCACGTCCTCTTTGTTGCCCCATCTGCGGTAAGCAGAAATCATTTTACCAAATTGAGTTCCATAATCTCCAAGGTGATTGATCCTTACTGTATCAAAGCCCAGGGCCTTATATATTTTATAAATGGAATTACCGATTACAGTAGATCTGATATGTCCTATATGGAAGGGCTTGGCAATATTGGGGGAGGAGAACTCCACTATTACAGTCTTTCCCTCTCCTAAATTGGAGCAACCGTAGTTTTCTCCCTCTTCCAATACGGATTTAATGGTGTCTCTTCCCAGGGTTTCTTTGGAAATAAACATATTTACATATGCATTTACCGGTTCGACCTTTTCAAAGATGTCTCCTTTTATTTTTTCAGCCAATTCACCGGCAATAATCTGAGGGGACTTTTTAAGTTCCTTAGCCAGTCTGAAGCAGGGAAATGCATAATCCCCCATTTTGCTGTCCTGAGGTATTTCTATCATTTCCTTTATTTCACCAAAGGAAAGCTGTGGCAATTCCTTGGCGATTATTTCCCCTATGGCTTTCTTATAATCCAACATAATTTAAACTCCTCTATTTCTTCATGGTGACGATGGTTACTCCTTCGCCTCCTTCATTATACGTACCCGCCTTGGCAGAGGCAACGAGTTTATTCTTTTTAAGCATGTCCCTTATTCCGGTCTTTAGAATACCTTCTCCTCTTCCGTGAATGACTGTAACCTTTTCAAGCCCTGCCATATATACGTCATCAATGTACTTTTCTACATCCATAAGGGCATCCTGCAAATTCTGTCCTTGAACATTTATGGAGGCAGATACCGTCATGGCCTTACTTCTTCCCAAAGTGATTTTCGTTTTGCCGGAGACCGCAGGTTTCTTTCTGTCCTTACCTTCATTAATCAGCATAAGGTCTTCCAGGCCTACATTTATCTTTAGGGCTCCTACCAAAACCATCACTTCTCCCTTGCTGTCAGGTTTTGAAAGAACCTCTCCGTTTTGATCAAGAGTCAGAACCTTAACCCGATCCCCCGGCAATATGTCATCGGCACTTACAGGATCGCTGTTAACCTGCTTCACCATTCTGGCAGCGTATTTATCCTCCAGACTTCTAAGCCTTCCTCTGCTTTGGGCTATGCGTCCTTCCACACCCCCAAAGGCACCTTGTTTTCTTACGTTTTTAAGTTCCTTCTGAAGTTCCTTTTGAACCTCCTTGCTGGCGTCCTTGGCTTCTTTTATTATGTCTCGGGCTTCTTCTCTGGCTTTGTTTAGAATACTCTCTTTCTTTATAGCCAGTTCCTTTTCCTTCTCCGCCAGATATTCGTCCTTGGCTCTGGCCTTGGATAAAAGGGCCTCCGCCTCAAGTCTATCCTGCTCTGCCTTTCTTCTGTCCTCCTCCAAGGTTCCTATAACGTCCTCGAATTCCATATCCCCTCTCTCAATTAATCGAGAGGCCTCCTCTATAACCTGGGAATCCAGTCCCAGCTTTCTGGATATCTCAAAGGCATTGGATTTCCCCGGAACACCCATCATAAGTCTATAGGTGGGAGAAAGAGTTTCCACATTGAATTCCATAGAGGCATTTCTTACCCCTTCTGTGGACAGTGCATATTTTTTTAGTTCGTTATAATGGGTGGTGGCCAGTACATAGGCACCATTTCTTCTAAGTCTATCTAAAATGGCAATGGCCAATGCCGCACCTTCCGTTGGATCTGTTCCTGCCCCCAGCTCGTCTAAAAGCACTAATGATTTTTCATCCGCCTTACTTAATATATTCACTATATTTCTCATGTGAGAAGAAAAGGTGGATAAGCTTTGCTCAATACTTTGCTCGTCACCGATGTCGGCAAATATCTCATGGTAAATTGGTATGCTGCTGGAGGATGCAGCCGGAATATGTAGTCCGCTCATAGCCATCAAAGACAGAAGTCCGGCAGTTTTAAGGCTTACGGTCTTTCCCCCTGTATTGGGGCCGGTAATAATCAATTCCGAATAATCCTTACCTAACCAAATGTCCACGGGAACAACCTTCTCTTCGTCGATTAAAGGATGGCGAGCCTGGCTAAGCTTAAGGACTCCCTCCTTTTCCGGGGCAAACATGCCGGGAATATAGTCCCTGTCATATCCGCTTATCATGGCAGGCTCCCCCTTCATTCTGGAGGAAAGCTTTCCCTTAGCCATAATAAAGTCCAATTTAAATATCAGATTCTGGTTGTTAAGAAGATCGTCATAATGCTCGGAAACTCTGGAGGTTAGTTCCGCCAGGATCCTTGCGATTTCCTGCTCCTCAGCCAGTTCCAATTCCCTTAGGGCATTGTTTAATTCCACCACCGCCTGAGGCTCCACAAAGAGAGTTTGACCTCCCTTGGATTGGTCGTGAATCATTCCGGGAACCTTTTGCCTGTGCTCCTGTTTAACGGGGATTACATATCTTCCCCCTCTCATGGTTACAATAGTATCCTGGAGATAGGTTTTGCTTTCGCTGCTGGTTATCATCTTGGATAACTTTGCTCGTATCTCCTCGTTTTTTCTGGCAATGGTTCGTCTAATGTCCTTTAACTTCGGGGATGCATTATCCGACATTTCATCCTCGGTGATAATGCATCTATCTATTTCATCTTTAAGAGATGGAATCGTAACTATAAGGTCAGTCATACCTTTGATAATAGGAAGGCTTGGAATCTCGTCGCTTTTCATAAAGCTAACAATGTCTCCCGCCACTCCTATATCTCTCATAACCTCAAGAAGGTCTTTCATGGTAAGGCTTCCGCCCTTTTTACTTAAGGTTAGATGTCTCTTAATATCATAAAACCCGCCTATGGGAAGCGGGCCCTTTGTCACAATAAGAGATGCCGCCTCCGTGGTGGCATCCCTTTCTTCCTTAATGAGATGCGCTTCCATGTAGGGAACAAGTTCTTCTGCCATCCTTCGTCCCTGGTCTGTGGCGGTTTCGGAGGTTAGCATATTTATTATTTTGTCAAATTCCAATACCTTAAGCGCAAGTTGGTTCATGATTTCATTTCAGTCTTTAATACTGATTACCTCTTAATTTTTCCAGCTCGTCCTTTAATCTCACATTTTCCATTTGGAGATCAAAGAAATTATTCTCGTATTCGTTTACTTTGTTCTGAAGTTCCTTAAGTCTCTCTTCATAACCCTTAATCTTGTTCTGGGCTTCTTCGTAGACCTGAACAACCTTATCCTCTTGTGCTTTCACCTGGCTTCTTTCACTGTCCATAATTGACTCTGCGATGCTTAATGCCGCCAGCACAGCCAAGTCGGCACGTGAAGCTGTAGGAGCAACAAGTGCAGCCTTTTCCATTTCTTTATCTACTCTTTCTGCCAGAGCCTGGATGTCCTGATTGGGCTTTTCTCCGGATATGGTATATGGCACTCCATGGATGGTTACGGTTACCTTACTCATGTTGACCTCCTAATATCTGTACAATTAATTATCTCTTATGATTGCCGCCAGTTTTTCTTTAAGGGCATTTACAATCTGGGAGTTGGCACTTTCTGTTTCATCATCCGTAAGGGTTCTGTCGTCATGTCTATAGGTGAGGCTGAAGGCAACGCTCTTCTTCTTTTCCCCTACCTGCTCACCTCTATAGATGTCGAACAGTTTTACTTCTCTCAGAAGTTCGCTGCCTGCTTCCTTTATTACCTTTTCAATGCTGGAAACCGGTGTCTCTTCATCCACAATCATGGCAATATCTCTTACCATAGATGGGAATCTTGGCGGCTTTTGGTAATGTATTTCTTTGTTGGCATATCCCACCATCTTATCAAAGAAAAGTTCTGCTCCATAGCATCTTACGTCCATGCCATAGTTTTCCTGAACATCGGGATGGATTTCACCCATTATGCCCAGCTCTACATCCATAGTAAGGCTTCCGTCTTCTCCTCTTCCGTCCACCATCTTCACTATACGTGCGCAACGTCCCGGATGATAGGTTCCATATTCTGATTCGCTTATGAATTCAATACCGTCTATTCCCATGTCCTCAAAGAGGGCTTCTATCATTCCCTTAAGGGTAAAGAAGCTTTCATCCTTGCCGTAGATTCCGATGGACAGATCAAAGGATTCCTCAGGAAGTCCCTCCGGATCTATATAGTTTTTGGAGAATACTGTTCCTATTTCATAGGCTCTTACCTCCGGAATACTTCTGGCGTCGTTTCTCGCCAGAACCTCCAGCATTCCCGGCATTAGGATTGTTCTAACTGCAGCAGTATCCTCGCCCATGGGGTTCATGATTTTAACTGTATCTCTTTCCCAGGAATCTTCATCGATTCTAACGGCATCAAAGTCCTTGTCGCTGATAAAGGAGAAGGTTTGAATTTCGTTGGCTCCCATACCGGATAGAAGATTTCTGGCCAAGGCTCTCATTTCCCAGCTCTTGCTGTTTTCCACCTTGGTTGTTAGTTCCGGAAGAGTATTGGGCAAATTGTCATATCCATAGATACGAGCAATCTCCTCCACATAGTCAACCTCCTCCAGAAGATCCTGACGAACAGAAGGCGGCGTTACTATAAGCTGATCTCCGGAGCCTTCCACCTTCATCTCCAGGTCTTCCAGAATCTTAACCATATCCTCTCTGGATAACTCTGTGCCTAGAACTTTGTTTATTCTGCTGACTCTGGCAGTTACCGTTGGTGCAACCTCCGGCTTTCTGTAGATGTCTATTCCACCTTCAAGAACCTTACCGCAGTCCAGCATTTCCACCAGCTTACATACTCTGTCAGCAGCTACACTGCAGAGATTGGGATCAATGCCCTTTTCATATCTGCCGGAGGACTCGGTTCTTAAGCCCAGCTTTTTGGATGTTTGTCTAACGGAGGATCCTTCAAAATTGGCAGATTCCAGAACCACCGTATTTGTATCCTCAAGTATTTCTGAATTGAGACCACCCATTACTCCTGCCAGACCAACGGCCTTTTCTGCATCATTGATCATCAGCATGGTGTCGTCCAATTCTCTTTCCGCTCCATCAAGGGTAGTGAATTTTTCTCCTTTGGTTGCGGTGTCCACGATTATCTTTTGCCCCGCCAGAGCTCTAATGTCAAAGGCATGCATAGGCTGGCCATATTCCATCATAACAAAATTTGTTATATCCACCATGTTGTTAATGGGCCTCATTCCTGCTGCCATTAGTCTCTTCTGTAGCCACCAGGGGGACTGTTCTATTTTTACGTCCTTTATTACCCTGGCGGTATAGCGCTTGCAAATGTCGGACTTTACTTCCACTTCAATATAATCGGAGGCTTTTTCGTCTATTGTCTTGTAATCCACCTCCGGATATTTAAAATTCGTATGGAAGGTAGCTGCTGCTTCCCTTGCCATTCCTATCATGGAAAGGCAGTCCGGTCTGTTGGGAGTGATTTCAAAGTCGATAACCACATCCTCCATTTCCAATGCCTTATCTATTTCTTCTCCCAGTCTATCATCCCAGTTTCCCGGAAGGAGCCAGATTCCGTCCTTTGAAATAATAGGAGCAACCTTGTCGGGGATTCCCAATTCCTGGGGCCCGCACATCATGCCAAGAGAAGTAACTCCTCTTAATTCTCCTGCCTTAATGTCCACTCCACCTTCTACCTTTGGTTGTCCGTGAAGGGGTCCCGGTACATGGGCACCATCCACGGCCACAGGAACAAAGGCGCCTTCATAGATATTGTCTGCTCCCGTAACCACCTGAATGGTTTCATCTCCTATATTAACCTGGCACACCACCAGCTTATCTGCCTGGGGATGCTTTTCAATTTTGTCTATTCTTCCTATCTTAACTCCGGAAATTCCCAGTCCGATTTCTTCTACGGTTTCAATATTGGAACCGCTCATTATCATTTTATCGGCAAAGCCCTTTGCTTGAGGCTCACTCATTTCCGGTACATTGATGTAGTCTTCTAACCATTTAACGGATACTAACATTGTCTTCCGGACCTCCTATTTGAATTGATCTATAAATCTCATGTCGTTTTCATAAAGCAGTCTGATATCGTCTATGCCGTACTTAAGCATTGCGATTCTTTCCACACCCATACCAACAGCAAAGCCGGTATATTTGTCCGTATCTATGCCTCCGGCCTTGTGTACATGGGGATGGGTCATGCCGCAGCCCAGAATTTCAATCCAGCCGCTGCCCTTGCATACATTGCAGCCCTTTCCTCCGCATTTGAAACAGCTAACGTCCATTTCTGCAGATGGTTCTGTAAATGGGAAGTGATGGGGACGGAATTTTGTCTTGGTCTCAGGACCAAAGAGTTTCTTTGCCATCATATCCAAAGTTCCCTTAAGGTCTGCCATGGTAATATCCTCTCCTATTACCATCATTTCAACCTGATGGAAGGTATGGGAGTGGGTGGCATCCGGTGTGTCGCATCTATAGCAGCGTCCCGGAATAACAATTTTATATGGAACAGGAAGTCCCTCCTCAGCTCTGATTTCTGCTGATGATGTATGAGGTCTCAGCACTGTATTTGGATTTATATAGAATGTATCGGTTAAGTCTCTTGCAGGATGAGTTGGTGGTGAATTAAGTCCATCAAAGGTATTGAACACTGTATCGATGTCCGGACCTTCGTAAACAGAATAACCCATGGTTCTAAAGATTTCCGTAATCTCTTCAATGGTCTGGGTTATGGGATGCTTGGTGCCTATTCTGATTTTTACTCCCGGCTCCGTTACGTCGATTCTTTCCGCCTTTAATCTGGCCTCCTTGGCCTTGGATTTTAAGTCGGCAGCTTTCTTTGCAATTGCCTCTGCAATTTGCTCCTTCACCTCATTTGCAGTTTTACCCAATTCCTTTTTTTCTTCCGGAGCCAAATTACCCATGGATTTAAGGATTTCAGTTATCTCTCCCTTTTTTCCCAGGAACTTAACCCTTATGTTTTCTGTGTCCTTTTCAGAAAGAGCACTTTCCAATTGGGCCCTTGCCTCCTCTAGAATTTTGCTTAATTTCTCCTGCATTTTCTTATCCTTCTTTCCTATTGATTTCTTTTATGTATATATATTTATGCTTGATTTGCCGCTTTCATATCTACCCTGGGAAATGGGCATTACTAATTACTTTGCTGCCTCATTACCTCGTACATTATTATCCCCGCTGCCATGGCGGCATTTAGGGATTCTATATTTTCAGTCATGGGTATTCTCACCTTTATGTCAGCCAGCTTTATAAAATCCTCTCCCACTCCCTGTCCTTCGTTTCCGATTACTAGGGCTATAGGGTTCTTTAGATTCCTATTCCAATAGATTTCATCTCCATCCATTAAGGTTACCAGAATTTCTTTGCTCTTGTTCTTAAGGTAGTCTATGGTCTCTTTTGCATCTTCCAATTGGACTATAGGCATTCTCAGCAAAGAACCGGCAGCAGACCTTACTACCTTGGGAGAGAAAGGATCTACGGTACCTTTTATTGTAACTATCTCGGTGAAGCCGGCTCCCTCTGCGGTTCTTATTAATGTACCCATGTTTCCCGGGTCCTGTATTCTGTCCAAAACCAGTATGTTTCCCTCCTTCTCTTTTGAAAGAAGGTGTTCATTAGGCTTTCTAAAAATCCCTAGAATGCTTCGGCCATTTTCTGTCTGGCTAAGGTTCTTAAAAAGTTGAGGGGATAGTATATAGAGCTCACCCCGGTAGTTTAATTCTTTGGCAATTTCCTCAGGATTCTCCTCCTCTGCGCTGGCCACCAGCTCCAGAAGTTCACCATTGCTTCTCACCGCATCCTTAAGAAGCACCGGACCTTCTATAATAAAAAGCCCCTGACTGTCTCTGTATTTTTTTTGAAGTAACTTAGTCCAGTTTTTATAATTGTTATTCTCTTTGGATATTATTTCCGTCTTCTTCATTCATATACCTAGCAAGGGATAAAACTCGAAAGAGCCGGCACCCGGGCCGGCTCTGCTGGATTTATTTCTAACATTTACCCCGGGAATATGGAAATATGATTACTTTCTCAAAAACTGGGGTATGCCAAATCCACTGTCGTCAGAATCTTCTTCTGTTGGACCTTCCGGTTTACCTTCAAAGAGATCTGCGAGACTTACTTCTCTGGCAGAAAGACCATTATCCATTATGATTTCACTACTTTGCTGCTTTTCAGTTGCCTGCTGTGGAGCCGGTCTGGAGGCAGGTTTATAAGTAGGACGATAGTCATCCTCAAAACCTGTGGCGATTACTGTAATGGTCATTTCATCGCCGGCATTGGCATCAACAGATGCACCGAAGATCATGATGGCATCGTCGTTGGCTTTTTCTGAAATAAGTGAAGCAACCTCGTTGACCTCCAACATACCCATATCGTATCCACCGGATACATAAAGGAGGATTGCCTTTGCTCCTGCAATGGAGGTTTCCAGAAGAGGACTCTCTGTTGCAGATTTAACAGCCTGCTGAGCTCTTCCTTCTCCATGGCCTTTACCTACGCCCATATGTGCAATGCCTCTGTCAGTCATTACGGACTTAACATCAGCAAAGTCTACGTTAATCAATGCGTAGTCGGAAATAAGATCTGTAATACCCTGAACACCCTGTCTCAGAATATCATCTGCCATATCAAAGGCTTCCAACATGGTGGTATTGGAGTTGCTTGTTTCTATCAGCTTATCGTTGGGAACCACCACCAGGGAATCAACGTATTTCTGGAGATAGTCCAGTCCCAACTGAGCCTGTTTTATTCTCTTTGATCCTTCAAAGGCAAAGGGCTTTGTTACCACACCAACGGTAAGGATACCCAGGTCCTTTGATACCTTTGCAATTACAGGTGCTGCTCCTGTACCTGTTCCACCACCCATACCTGCGGTGATAAAAGCCATATCGGCCCCTTCCAAAGCAGCTGTAATTTCTTCTATGGTTTCTTCAGCAGATCTTTGGCCAATATCCGGATTTCCACCGGCACCAAGACCTCTGGTAAGTTTTTCTCCTATTTGAACCTTCTTCTCTGCATTACATCTGTTCAGAGCCTGCTTATCCGTATTGATTGCGATAAACTCTGCGCCCTGAAGACCTGCTTCTATCATACGATTTACAGCGTTACAGCCACCACCGCCTACGCCGATAACCTTGATAACTGCGGAATTGTCTTTTTCAGTTTCAAATTGCAGCATTTCATGCCTCCTAAATAAATATAAAAAATATACGTTATTATACTATAATATTTAATCTGCGTCTAGTTCCGGAGAAAAGGACATATAGTTGGTTCCACCCATTACAATGGTGCCTCTACTGATGTTTTTGTCGAATAAATCCGCCACCGTCTGCTGTAATTTGCCGTTTTCTATGGCCTCTGTAACCTCTGAAGGCGTTCCCTTTACTATAAGGTTGTCATAAATATATGCTCTGATAACCACCTTTGCCACATCGATTTTTTTAAAGTACATGTCACCCTTTTCCATGGTGTTTAGCATACGTAATGTCATGGCCAAGGTTTCCTTTTCCTCAGCCTCAATTTGCTCTCCAATGGTCAATTTGCTAATGGTAAGTCCCGTTAATATAGTGATTTTAGGATCCACATCCGTCTTTCTAAGAATTACTCCCTCGTCGTCTATTACTATAAAACTATCTCCAAATTCCACAGCAGCAATTTGAGGTCTTTCCTCCACCTGGATTACCAGTGTGGAAGGCAGTTTTCTTTTTACAGTTACATTTTTGAAATAGGCATTTGATTCCAGTAGTTCCTCAATGTCTGCCTTGCCGGAATCGAAGACTATATTTCGTCCCGTTTCCGCTCTGGCCATACTGATGATTTCTGTCTCTGTATAATAAGTGGATCCCTCCACCTTTATTTCTTTGATGTTGAAATAACTTGTCCTTAGGAAGAGAAATACTCCAACACAAACAAAGAGCAAAACAAGAAAACAAATCATAGCCCGTTTTCTTCTTTTGCGTCTTTTTTGTCTGGACAGCTGCTTGAAATCCAATTCGGATACCCTTAGATAATCCTTTTCCGAATTCTCACCTTCTTGCAGCCTGGGGTCTCCCATATCCAGAGTTCTGTATTTCAGTCGCTCTGTTTTCCTTCTCATTTCAGGATTTTATCTCCCTGTATATCTTTTCCACGGCATCCAGGGGTGCCATAGCCTTACACACTTCTCCCATACGTTCCAAAGCCATTCTGCTCTTGGCCAGGTATTCTATTTTTTCGGAAATATCATCCAGGTTAAAATTGTTTTCTTCAACCATAAAGGCGCCGCCGGCATCAGCAATGGCCTTTGCGTTGTAATACTGATGGTTTCCAACGGAATGAGGAATTGGCACAATTACCGCCGGTCTTCCTGCCACCAGAAGTTCCGTTAGGGTAAGGGCCCCGGCTCTGCATATTAATAAATCCGCAGCCCCCACATAGTCCTTCATATTGTTAATGTATCCTTCAACTCTAACCCTGCCTTCCGTTGGAAGTCCCAGGTCTTTTATTCTTGTGATACATTCTTCATAGAATCTTCTTCCCGTTCCAAAGAGAAGGGTTCTATCGGGCTTGTTCTTGGACCTTTCCAGATAGTCGATGGCAATATTGTTTATCGTTGCTGCACCCAGGCTGCCACCAAAGGCAAATACCACAAAGTCATTCATGGAAATTCCCAGATTTTCTCTGGCTTCCACTTTGCTGAGATTTGAAAATTCTGCCCTTACAGGGTTTCCGGTAAATATGGTTTTTTCCGGATAGCCAAAGGAATCCTCCATACCCTTAAAGGCAACAAAAAGTTTTTTTGCATTCTTTGCCAGAGCCTGGTTTGCTCTTCCCACTACAGCATTTTGCTCGTGGATATAGCAGGGAACCTTAAGAAGCTCACCGGCAAAAAGCACGGGAAAGGATACGTATCCGCCGGTTCCAATAATTGCGTCGGGCTTGAAGCTCCTAATAACTGCCAAAGCCTTGGTTACTCCTGCCAGATTGGATAAACCTACATTTACATTAAGCACCGCCCTCTGAATTAAGGTATCTGTTTCGTCCATACCCTGAGCAGGAATGCTTACGAACTTATATCCTTCTGCCGGAACAACCTCTGCCTCCAACCCCTTCTTGGATCCCATGAAGATGATTTCCGAATTAGGCTCTTCCTTTTTTATTTTTTCTGCAATGGCTAGAGCAGGATAAAGGTGTCCACCTGTTCCGCCGCATCCAAATATGCACTTCATTTTCTTACCTCTTGAGTCTCTTTGGCTCCATCCTCCTTATTGATTGTGCCGGAGATATTAAGAACTATCCCTATTAGACCTAAGAATACCCAAAGGGCATTACCGCCGGCACTTATAAAGGGCAAGGCAATTCCCGTAGGAGGCATTGATGATGTCACAACGGCTACATTTAATATCACCTGTATTCCGATGGTTATTCCAACCCCGGAACCTAAAAGCATTCCAAAATTATCTTTGCTTTGGAGACTTATGTAAAAAATTCTCCAAACTATTAAGGCAAAGGCTATAAGCAAAGCGGCTATTCCAAGGAAACCCAATTCTTCTCCAATTATAGCCAGAATAAAGTCGTTCTGCGGTTCAGGTAAATAAAGGTTTTTCTGCACGCTTTGTCCCAGGCCTCTACCTGTAAGTCCCCCTGTACCTAAGGCCAGCAGAGACTGAACCACCTGGAATCCATCTCCCAAGGCATCAGCAAAGGGATCCATAAAGCTGGCCACACGATCGTGCCAATAACCTTTGTTTATAAACATCAAATAATAGGAACCTATGGCAGCACCTCCAAAAAGGAGAGCAATATATCTCCACTGCATCCCCGCCACAAAGGCTATTCCAACTGCGATCATAAATACAGTAATGGCGGTGGACAGGTTGGGCTGCTTCACGATTAATAGACATACCACCACAGTATATATAACCACCGGCAGTAGTCCCCTAAGATTTCCTGCCCTGTTCATATCCCTGGAGAAATAAGAGGCGCAGAAAAGTATCATTACAAATTTCTCTACTTCTCCGGGCATTACAGTGAAGGGAATTCCGGGAATACCCAGCCACCTGGTGGCTCCATTTACTTCAATTCCCAAGGGAGTAAAGATTAAGCAAAGAAGGAAAAATCCAATTATGGCCAGGACTCCGCCCCATCTTCTCCACTTGCGATAGTCGATTCTTGATGTGATATACATTATGATGAAGCCTATTATGGCATATCTTCCTTGGCTGAAAAGATATGAATAGGGAGTTCCATAATCGTTGATGGAATTATAATAGCTGGCACTGAAAACCATTACCACTCCAAAAACCGTAAGTAAAATGGTAATGATAATCAAGGGAAAGTCCACATTGATTCCCCTTCCCTTTTTTTCACCCTTGGTAAGTATGCCAAGTATTTTATTTCGTTTTAAAGATATGGTGTCCTTTGTTGTCATTTACCCAGTAACTCCACGCACTCTTTAAAGTGATCTCCTCTTTGTTCATAATTGTCATACATATCCCAGCTGGCACAGGCCGGTGAAAGAAGAACCGTGTCTCCCTCTTCTGCCAGCTCTGCGGCCTTGGTTACGCACTCCGGAATATTCTTGGCCTTTACTATATTTGTGAAGCCTGCCTTCTTTGCTGCCTTGGCAATCTTGGGACCGTCCTGGCCCAACAGGATTAGGTGTTTTACTCTGCCCTTAAGCTCCTTGGCAAAGCCGTCAAACTCCTGTCCCTTGCCATCTCCTCCGGCTATCAAAATAATGTTTTCCTTAATAGCCTTCAGGGCAATTATGGCCGCATCCGTATTTGTACCCTTTGAATCGTTATAGTATTTAACACCATCCACCTGGCCGCAGTATTCTATTCTGTGCTCTACCCCCGGAAATTCCTTTATGGTATTTCCGATGGTTTCAATATCTATTCCTGCATAATAGCAAATGGCTGATGCCGCCAGGGCATTTTCTATATTGTGATCTCCGATGATTTTTAAATCATCTATGGAGCAGATTTTTATTTCTCTTTTCCTGCCCTCCGGAAGAATTACAATTTCTTTATTCTTTATGAATGCTCCCATGGGCAAT
Organism: Bacillota bacterium; assembly: GCA_017941085.1. GTDB lineage: Bacteria > Bacillota > Clostridia > Peptostreptococcales > Anaerovoracaceae > Eubacterium_B. The sequence continues at coordinate 7,445 of JAGAXF010000013.1, read as the reverse complement.
TCTTCTTTTCTACTAAAGGGTATTATTTTCGCCTTGCAACTCTTTGCCAGATTGAAGCAGGTTTTGTCGTCATAATTTATGACAAGATATCCGTCTTCCCTTTGGTTCATAAAAATTCTAGCCTTGGCTTCTCCATAGGCCTTCATGGTATGATGCCTATTGAGATGATCGGGAGTAAGATTTAGAATGGCGGATATTATGGGTTTGAAATACTTGATAGTTTCCAGCTGAAAACTGGATGCCTCTGTAATTAGCCAGTCTGTTTCCTCCGCCTTTGATGCTTCTGAAATGGCAGCAGTACCAATGTTTCCCACCACGTAGGTTTTCCTGCCTGAGGCCTTAAAAATATCTCCCACCAGGGTTGTGGTGGTGGTTTTACCGTTGGTTCCGGTAATGGCTATGAAGTTTCCTCTGCTGAATCTAAAGGCCAGCTCCAGCTCTCCTATTATTTCTGCCCCCTTGGCCTTTCCCTCCTGAACAAAGTCCAGTTCCGGGCTTGCTCCGGGGCTAAGAATAATCATGTCATACTTGCCCATATCCGGAGGCAAACAATCAAAGTAGCAGGTGACGCCTCTGCCCCTTAAATAATTAAGAAAGCTGGGATCAAATTCCCTTTCCCCTCTTGCATCCTGCACTGAAACATTAGCACCTATGTCCAATATGGTTTGACAGGTGGCTGTACCGGATTTACCCAATCCAACTATCAGTATTTCTTTTCCTTGTATGTTGTCTAAATTCGTACGCATATCTACTCCATTAAATATAGATAAAATATGCAAGCAAAGAGCAAACAAATGTAATTCCCCAGAACATGAATACCACATTCTTTTCTTCCATTCCACCCAGTTCAAAGTGGTGATGTATCGGGGACATTCTGAATACTCTCTTACCTGTAGTCTTAAAACTGATGACCTGAATTATTACAGAAAGAGACTCCATAACGTATATGAAGCCGGCGATAACCAGCAGAAATTCCATCTTCATAAGAATGGCTGCGGAAGCCAAAGCTCCCCCTAGAGCCATGGAACCCGTATCTCCCATAAAGAGCTTTGCCGGATTCTTGTTGAACATAAGGAATCCCAAGCAAACCCCGGAAAGAGAGGCGCAGAAGGACATAGGTGCCGACTGCCCCATTCTCATGCCGATAATGGCAAACAGGAGAGCAACAATGGCAGTTACTCCGGAGCAAAGGCCGTCTAAACCATCGGTAAGGTTTACGCTATTTGCCATAGCCACAATTACAAATGTAACAAATGGTATGTAAAAGGGACCAAAGTCCACATAGTCTCCATAGAAGGGAATATATACTCCTGTTCCATAATCGCTGATAACTGACATGTAAACTGACAGTCCCACGCCAAAGAGTATCTGCAGCACCAGTTTCTGCCATGCTCTTAATCCCAGATTATGCTTTTCCGCAACTTTGATATAGTCATCCAAGAAGCCGATTCCACCAAAGAGTAATGTTATTATTATCATTACCCAATACTCAGTAGTAAAGCCTTTCCCTAACAGAGTAACTATAATAAGTGCGGCGATCATGGATAGGCCGCCCATTGTGGGGGTACCGGATTTCTTCTGATGGGATTCCGGTCCCTCTTCTCTTATGTACTGCTTAAATTGTCTTTGCTTTAGCAGTGGTATTTCCAAGGATGTTAATACCGCAGAAGCAACAAACCCCATTATAAGCATCAGCAATAAATGTAAAATATCCATACTTTCGCTCTTTCTAAAAAATCATTATTTATATTCTTTTAATATTTCCTCCGAGAGTTTATCCAGCTCATAACTTCTTGAGCCTTTAATTAACACCGCATCTCCCGGCTTAAATATTTTCTTTATTTCCGGATATATGTCTTCCTTTGTCTCAAAGGAAATTACCTGTTTTGTTTTTGACCCTTCTTCTCCAATCCATTTGGCCATTTCTCCCACGGTGATAAGAAGGTCAATATTTTTTTCAGAAAGGTGTTTTCCTACACCTCTATGTTCTTTTTCGCTTTGTTTTCCCAGCTCGTTTATTCCTCCCAAAACAGCAATCCTTCTCTTGGCCTCCGTGTTGGAAAGAGTATCGATGGCGGACTTCATGGAGGCAGGAGCTGCATTATAGGAATCGTCAATTAAAGTAATTCCTCCTGCCCGAACCACATTAAGCCTGCTGCCGGTCATTTTCATATTTTTGATACCTCTTATGGCATCCTGTATTTCCACTCCCATGGTTTTGGCTCCCGCCAAGGCCAGGGCGCAGTTTATGGCGTTGTGGCTGCCGGGAACGGGAAGCTCTATTCTTTCCTCTCCCTGAGAGGAAATGAGGGTAAATGCAATCCCTCCTACTCCCCGGTCCTCTATATCTGTAATTCTATACTGGCATTCCTCTTTGCTGCCCACTTTGATTAGCTTGTATGGAAGGAGTTCTTCATTCAAGGTGGATAGCATGTCATCATCCCAATTAACCACCAAGGTGTTTTCGGCACCAAAGAATTTGGTAACCTCCATTTTTGCCTTCATGATATTTTCTCTTGAGCCTAGTCTCTCAATGTGAGAAATTCCTATATTGGTTATGACCGCTGCTTCCGGTTCTGCAATCTCCACCAACCTGGCAATCTGCCCCAGGGAATCCATACCCATTTCCAAAACTCCAACTTCCATCTTCTTTTCAAAGCTAAGCAAAGTCAGGGGAAGACCGGTTTCACTGTTATAGTTTTTCTTATTGGTGCCGGCCTTGTATTTGGCACCAACGGCAGCATACAGCATGTCTCTGGTGGTGGTCTTGCCTACACTTCCGGTAACGGCAATGCACCTCATGTTTAGATTAAGCAAATAGTTTCCCGATAGCTCCTGAAGGGCATTAAGGGAATCCCGGCAATGGAGTACAGCCACATCCTTCCTGTCAAAGATATCCTTTCCATATTCCAGGGCTGCATCCATATCGGAAATAAGGAAGGCCTTTGCTCCACCCTCCAAAGCATTCACAAGAAATCTATGACCGTCAGTGGACTCTCCCTTTAAAGCCACAAACATAGAGCCATTAACAGCCTGTCTGGAGTCAATTATGACCTCCGAAATTACCACATTTTCATCCCCGGAAACAAGGGATGCACCGGAGAGCTTTGCTATTTCTTTTGCCTTAAGTTTTTCCATAATCTCTACTCTCTATAAAGGAATACAGGCTCGCTCTTGTCTATTCGTTTACCTGCCTTTGGATACTGATCCACTACGGTAAAGTCAAAATCATCCATATTCTCATCTTCTGAAACCGCCGGTCTGATTTCTGCCTTTAGACCATATGATTCAAGAAGGGTAACTGCCTCTTTATAGGATATATTTGTAACATCCGGTACATAAGCAAAGTCCGCTTCTCCTCCGGTGGTTTCGGCAGCTTCCGTTGGTTCGATGCCCATATATGGAAGAGCCTTTATCCAGAACCTTCTTGCTATGGGCAGAGCCGTCTCGGTGGCGTACATTCCGTTCTTTGGTCCATAGCAGACAATTAATGCAACTGCCTGTGGATCATCCACCGGAACCATGGATACGAAGGATGTGTCCTGAACGGATTCGTTATATCCTCCCTCTGAGGCCCTTTCTGCTGTTCCCGTTTTTCCTCCCATTCTGTAACCGGGAATTTTAAGGGCGGTACCACCATAGAATTCAACCTGAGATTCCATAATGCTTCTCACTTCTCTAGCGGTATTTTTTGATATTACTTTTCTAACCTCTTCAGGTTCATTCTCTATTATTGTTTTACCGTCGCTGTCGGTAATCCTTCTTACCAAATGCGGTCTCATAAGGGTGCCGTCATTTCCGATGGCGCTAATGGCAGTAACCAGCTGAATAGGAGTTATGGCTATGCCGTGACCAAAGCCCATGGTGGCCAATTCTACAGGACCTATATCCTCTTTGTTCTGAATAATGGGAAGGCTTTCCCCGGGGTAATCTATGTCTGTAGTCCCTGTAAAACCATAGAGATCCAAATACTTATAGTAGTTGTCGTAGCCCAGGTTTAGTGCCATTTCAGCATGAATAGGATTGCAGGAATTACCTACCGCCTGGGTCAAAGTTTGTACCCCATGAACATAGTGTTCCGCATCGTAGAGTTCATAGTCCTCCACCACTATGCTGCCTCCGCAGTAGTATTCTGTATTTGGATTTGCCAGACCTTCCTCCAAGGTGGCGGAAGCTGTTATTAACTTCATGGTGGAGCCGGGTTCGTAAACATCGCTAACCAAAGGATTTCTCCACATTTTGTTTAGATATTTTATTTGATCCTCATCGGACATTTCGTTAAATATATCTTTTTCACTTGGTTCCACAGGTTCCGCCGGATTGTTAGGATCAAAGGTGGGATAGATGGACATGGCAAGAACTTCTCCTGTTTTAGGATCCATTACAATGCCTGCTACCTTCTCCGCCTCCGTATCCTTGTATCCCTGCTGAACCGTTTCATCTAAATAATGCTGAAGCACCTCGTCTATGGTAAGTTCAATATTGAATCCATTTCTTGCGTCATAGGATATTCTGTCACCAAAGGCTAAAAGGTTTCCGTTTATATCCTTGTCGAATACCCGTCTTCCGGAAACACCGCTTAGATACTCGTTGTATGTCAGCTCCACACCGGAACGACCTATGCCATCATCATTAACGCTTCCCAATAAATTGGCCGCTGTGGTTCCCAGAGGATAGAGACGCTTGGTGTCCTCTGCCAGTTCCGCACCGTAAATTTCCAATTTTCTTATTTGGTCCGCCTGCTCCTTGCTTATATGCCTGGCTATTCTAAGGAGAACGCTGTCAGAAGCAAAATACTCCCTAACATCTGTATCCTTTTCACCGGTGATTTCAGCAATCTTGGTTATTAGTTCCGATCTCTCGGCCTCATCATATTCTTCTCTTATTTGAGCCGGTCTAATCCAAAGGTTATAGCAAATTGTGCTTGAAGCAAGAACCTCACCATTTCGGTCCAGAATCATGCCTCTCTTGGCATCAACGGCAATGTCGCTGGTTTGTTGATCCACCGCCATGTCCGTATACTCTTCTCCTCGGACTATTTGAACCCAGGCAGTTCTTAAGGAAAGGATAATAAGCATAATAACGAGAACAGCAAAAACAAAGAGTACCCTCTTCTGTCCTCTAACACTTACTACGCTTCTTCTTTCTCTCATTTCCTCAATCCTTCACTATAAAAAAGACCGGTAACCAAGGTCCGGTCAAATTTTTCAATCTTAACAATGCCTAGTTAATTGTAGGCGTTTTCTCTTATGACCATTGCCAAGCTGCCGGCAGGCGATTCCTCCTGTGATAAATATACGCATTGATCACTGTCGGGATATACCATGCCCAGTTGCTGAATGGCAACACTTTCGATGCGTTCTATATTATTGGCTTGTTTAATTTCCACATTGAGAGTGTCAACCTCTCCTTGAAGGACTTCTATCTCTTCAATAAGCCTGTTGTTCTCCACTCTCAGCTCGGTAGCATAGGCAGTAAGCACTACTATAAACACGCAAATAACGCCAATTAATAGAATGCTATATATAATGTTTCTCTGCGCCCTAAGTAGCATTATCTCTAACCCCCAGTTTTATCCCCTGTTTATATCTTCTCGCAAATTCTTAGTTTGGCACTTCTGGCCCTTGGATTCCTTTCTAATTCATCCTTATTTGCGATAATAGGCTTATGGTTAATTCTTTTAATAGTGGGTTTCTTTCCACATACACATACAGGAATATTCTTTGGACATGTGCATGGGTTTTCTTTTTCCCCAAATACCTGCTTTACTATTCTGTCCTCCAGAGAGTGGAAGGTTATTACCTCCAATCTTCCCCCGGGTTTTAGCACATCGATGAAGTTTTCCACTGCCGATTTTAGATCTCTCAGTTCTCCATTCACTTCTATGCGAAGGGCCTGAAAGCTACGTTTTGCAGGGTGTTGCTTCTCTCGCTTTGCTGCCGCAGGCATTGCTTTTTTAATTATTTCCACCAGCTGTCCGGTGGTTTCTATAGGTTTAATCTCTCTCTCTTTTTCAATACGTGAGGCGATGCGTCCTGCGAATCTTTCTTCCCCATATTCCCTTAGAATTCTTGTCAACTCATCCTTGGGATAATGGTTTACAATGTCGTAGGCGCCGCTCAAATCATCGCGATCCATTCGCATGTCGAGCGGCGCATCACACATGTATGAAAAACCCCTTTGTGGATCATCAAGCTGATAGGAGGAAACTCCCAAATCCAGAAGACCTCCATCAATCCTGTCTATCCCCTGTTCAGACAGGATTTCCTTAATATCCACATAATTTCCCTTGACTATTTTGACGTCACATTTTACTGCCTCAAACCTGGGCCGAGATGCTTCTATGGCATCCATATCCCTGTCGATTCCAATCAGGGTTCCCTTTGGTCCCAGCCTTTCGGCAATTCCCCTTGCGTGTCCTGCACCTCCCAAAGTGCCGTCCACATAAGTGCCGTCTTCCCTTATGTCAAGGCCATCTATACACTCCTTAAAGAGTACCGGTACATGTTTGAATTCCATGCCATACCCTAGAAGCCATATTTCAGAAGAGCGTCAGCCCATTTGTCAGGTTCAATCTTGCCCCTGTTATCCGGTGCGTCCCAAACCTCTTTGGCCCAAACCTCGATTTTGGTTTTAACACCCATGGTAACCAGCTCTTTGGTGATCCCTGCATAGTCCTTCAAATGTTCAGGAATGATAATTCTCCCCTGCTTATCAAAGGTGCATTCCTCTGCGTGGCTGAAGAACAGCCTTACGTACTTACGAGATTCCAGATCCGATTCCGGAATGCTCTCCATCTTCTCCGCCTGCTTATTCCAGGACTCCTGAGAATAGATAGTTAAGCACTTTTCGATACCGATGGTAATTACGCAGCCATCTCCCAATTGATCCCTGTGTTTTGCCGGGACAATCATGCGATTTTTCGCATCTATTGAGTTGTTATATGTTCCCATGAACATAAGATTGTCCCTCCAGAAACTAATTGATTAGACATTGCTCCTATATTAATGGAATAATAATACACCACATTCCACCACTTTTCAACATTTTTTGGGTTAAACTGTGTTTTTTTTTACTATTTTTCTGCTTTTTTTCACCATTTTCTAAAACAAAAACCGACACCCACAAAATATTGTGGATGTCGGCCTTACTTACACACTATATTATGTTCTATCTACAATGGAGGAAAAATTACTCATGACCCTTCATGAGTAGTTCCTTTTTACTCCTGCTAAGCTTCTTTATTGCAGCCTCTCTCTTCATAGCTTCTTCCTTTGATGGAAAGCTTTCATAATACACTAGTTCCACCGGAATTCTGCTCCTTGTGTATTTGCTACCCTTCCCCTGGTTGTGAGCCTTTAGTCTTTTTTCCAGATCATTGGTCCAGCCGGTGTAATAGCTGCCATCTGCGCATCTAAGCATATATGTGTAATTAATTCCTTGAT
>JAGAXF010000012.1 GCA_017941085.1 Bacillota bacterium | reverse complement strand
TGAGGAATATTCATACCCTGCCATGTTGGAAATGCTTAACGAAATACTTGAGGCGCCTTATTAAGGCGCCTCAAAGAGGGTGACATTTTCCCTGAATAATTAACTCTATCTATGGGTGACATTTTCCCTGGTTATTGACAGAGTAAAAAATAAGTTGCTACATGACATAAAAAACCCCTTTCGATGAACTGACCCCCAAAAGTCTAACTTTTGGGGGTCACCTCACGACGAAAGGGGTTCTTATTGCATTTATATTTATCCGGGCGCTAGATATACTCTATCCCCTATTTCTTCTTAATAACTACCTTTGTTCCAACAGCTACCATACTGTACAACTTAGCCATTGCACCTAGAGGAGTTCTCACACATCCCAGGGAGCCGTTATACTTGTAGATGGTTCCGCCATATTTCTTAGTATAATAGGAGTCATGAATTCCATATTCGCTGCCCTTAAATGCCATCCAATACTCTACGGGAACCTCATAGGGGTTTCCTGAAAGAGATATTCCCGTCAAAACCGTATTACGAGCTTTATTGTTTATCCAGTATGTTCCTGTAGGAGTTGGAGATCTTAACTGTCCTGTAACAACATCTGTGGTTAGTATCAGCTTATTGTTTCTGACGTAATCCATTTTCTGTTGTTCAAGATGTATTACGATGGCTGTACCATAACTGCAGGAATCGATCTTTCTTTCCATATCGCTCTTATTGCTTGATGTCACAATACCACCGGCATTTGCCGTTACCTGGAACCCGGTATCATTTATCTTGGCTGTGCTTACTGCACCGTTTGAGTTTATATAGATGTAATCGTTCCAGTATTTGTTCCAGCCCTTCTTAAATGCTGTACCCGAAGCTGCTGCATTCTTATTGATAACATTGGAGCCGCCTATGATTGTAACACTGGGCTTCCCTGCGTTTATCTGGTAGTTGTATGCAGGAGCAATGTATTTCTTACCTACAAGAAGTATGGGGCATTTCTTTACATAAGCCAAGGGGCCTGCACAAAGTCCATCAGGATAGTTGTCCCCTGTTATAAGCATAACTTCCTTTGGCTTGTTGCCATAGAGTTTTCTTGCCAAAGCAACGGGAGTGTCAAACTTGGTAGAGCCGAAATGTCTATCTACGGATCCATAGGCCTTAAGCTCTTCTAATATGCTTTCTGAAACAGCACTGGGGCCACCGATAATAGTTATATTGCTGGTTCCTCGTCCTGCAAGGTATGCCTTCTGCTCTTCACTTAGGCCAGTGTCACGCACCAACAGCATGGGACGGCCAAGGGATCCGGCAGCAAGGGCATCAGGATAGTTTCCGCCTTTGCAAACTATAAGTTCTTTATCGTAGGCTCCTAAATTCTTTTCTGCATGTAATCTGTCTGTCTCATTTAAGATTTCGATATTGGTATCATAAAAAGTTTCTCCACCAAATCTTAATATTTCATATTCCTTGGCAGGGCTATACGCATTTTCATAGTTTACAGGAACAGCCGACGTTCCACCAAGAATATAAATCTTTCCCTTTGGTGCTAAATTTCTTTCTATGTAGTTAACCACATTGGTAAATATCTTTTTACCAAAGTCAGATTCAAGGTTAGGATCAACCAGCAAAATCGGGGCCTTTAATTCAGCACTAAGTCCGCTGGCTGAAAAAGCATCTGCGTAGTAATTACCTCTTGTTAGAATTACTGCGTCAAACTTGCTTAGTCCTAATTCTTTTTTTAGTTCATTGGCAACTTTGATTGATGTATCAAATCTAGTGTTTCCGTAAATCTGGGTTACCTTTGACGCGGCGTTAACCTCATAATCCGTAAAGGGAGCAATGGCTCCAAGCACTAGCACCGCTATAAGTAAGCAGGATAATGCCTTCTTTATGAACCTGTACATCGACTTTCCTCCAAAACCTTCTTAATCTATTTTATATTTATCTCTAAAGTACTAGTACCTTAAGCGCTAAAGAATACCATACCAGTAGTCCAAGTCAACAGGACCACTTATACCATCCACATAACCCTCATCGGTGTATTGCCAGGCCACATAATCCCCCCAATACTGGCATTCTTTATAGTACTGAGGAATCCATTTATCGTATTTGGTAAGTTCGGACTCTATTAGATTGTCTCTAAGCCAGAAAAGTCCTGCATAAAGCATAGACTTGTATCCTTGACTTTCTACATAGTCCATAAAGGCTTTTACTACCTTTGTTCTGGTGGTTGCACTTATTCTGTCATGTCTTGAAGTACCATCAAAATATTCAGTATCTATAACCACCGGCAATTCTACATTAAAGCCCTTTATGGCGTTTAATGTATATTTGGCCTCTTGAATGGCTTCAGCTTCTGTAATGGCCTGGCTGAAGAAATACACACCCACCTTTATTCCGGCGGCAATTGCCCCAGCCAGGTTTTCTCTTGCGCTTAAATCAGAATATATATTTCCGCTGCCTGCGAACCTACCGCCTACTCTTATTATTGCAAACTCTACTCCTGCATTTTTGACTTTTTCCCAGTTTATTTCCCCCTGGAATGCAGATACATCTATACCCCAGGCAGGCTTGGCTCTTGATCCAGTCAAAACCCCACTGTTTAAGGCGGTGTATTTGCCACCGTCTACATTTATGGTTTCTCCTGCGGCTATTTTTCCGTTACTCTTTACGTAATAATTATATGTACCTATTCTGACGATTCCTTCTCCGGAAGCTTTTTCTGCAACTCCGCTGTTAAGAACGGACTCGCCACCAAGAATAATACGGTTCTTAGCTTTAACGTCCACCATATAGTTATATGCAAAGGCTACGCTGTCATTGTTGGTAAGAATAATGGGAGCCTTTTTCAGCATGGCATATATGCCTCCTGCAACACCGTCGGGGAAATTGGTTCCCGTGGTCAAAAATACAGTATTTACAGTGGATGGGAAGAACTGCTTGGCGACTTCAACCGAGGTATCATATCTGGTCTGTCCATATACTCTCTCGGTTTTGCCATACTCAGCAATCTCATCCGCAAGATTCTTACTCACCACATTTGGCCCACCTATGATATAGAACTTGACGGATTTATTTTCGGTAATGCTGTCTAGGTATTTCCTCTGGTTCCAATACAGGGTTTCATTAACCAGCATCAAAGGCTTGGGAACTGCTGATGCTGAAAGGGCATCCATAAAATTAGTTCCTGTGCTTACCAGCATTTCCGATGATTTATCTGCCTGGGCAAGCTTTAGAATTTCAAGGTTTGTATCAAATCTTGTCTGCCCCTCCACACGCTGTACATTGAGTCCGGAGAAACCGTCTTCTACTTTTTGGGAAACAACATCTTTTCCGCCTAGAATGTATACGGTACCGTTATTTGCCAAATTATTTCTGACATATGTAACGATATCCATTCTGCTGTCGTCCACCAACAGAATCGGCGCCGAAAGCTTGTATGCCAGATAGGATCCGGACAAAGCATCGGGGAAGGTTTTTCCCGTTGCAACTATAATATTTTTAAACTTACTAACGTTAAGCTCGGTCTTGATTTTTTCAGCAATTTCCTTGGCTGTATCGTATCTGTAGTCTCCCCAGACCCTCATTACGTCTGCGTATTGACTTGCTGATGAACCGGCAAAAAGAGCCATGCTTGGCTCGTCATCTACCAAAATCTGAGAGGCTTCCTCGCCGTTCTCTTCAGGGAGAGCTTCCTCGTTACCTTCTTCAGGGTAAGCCTCCTCGGTATTTTCTTCCGGAGCACCCTCTTCGGTACCTTCCGCAGGAGCAACCTCTTCAGTACCTTCCGTAGTAGTAGCTTCTTCGGCACCTTCTGCAGGAGCAGCTTCCTCGGTGTTTTCCACGTCGGCATCTACTTCCGCATTTTCTGAAGGCTCTACCTCCGCGCCGGCTTCTACATCAGAAACTACTTCAGTATTATCTTCATTATCTTCGGTAATTTCCTGTTCAGTATTATCACTATTAATCAAGCCATCGTCCGCATAAACCCCCCTGACGGACAGCATATATATAACGACGGTAATAATGATTAGCAATAATCTCCCTTTGTTTCCAATTAATCCCTTTATCATAATAACTCCTTGTCTCCTATTTAAAGATAAAGAATCACACTATTATAACACAAAACTATTTTTTTGTATATCCTTTCCTATTCCAATCCTCGAATTCATCCCGAACTGCCCTTTTCTTTGGTTTGTGGGATGGATCTGTTAAGAATACATATATGTAAACCACCGCAACCATAAAGAGAATCAGCGCCTCCACATTGAGATTCTTGCTTAACAAAATGGCTGAAACTCCCAATATGCCGCTAAGACCGTAGAGCATTAGAACTGCTCTTTTATGGCCGTACCCGGATTCCATCAAAATATGATGAAGGTGTTTTTTATCCGCCTCCATAATCGGATTCTTACTAAAGAGGCGCCTTATTATAGCGAAAATAGTATCAAAAAGAGGAAGAGCCAGAACCAAAACCGGTACCAGCATAGTTATGGCCGCTGAGGCCTTTAACCTTCCTACAGTGGATAAGGTGGCTATCATAAATCCCAGGAATAGAGCGCCTCCATCCCCCATAAAGGTCTTTGCCGGAGCAAAGTTAAAGGGCAGGAATCCCAGGCAAGCCCCCGCAATGGCAATGAAGGCCATGGTGGCAGCAACTCTTCCCATTACCTGTCCGTCGCTGGAAATTACATAGGCCAAGCACAGGCTGTTTATGCAGACCGTTCCCGACGCCAATCCATCCAGTCCATCAATTAGGTTAATGCTGTTGGTTATTCCCACTATCCATAAAACTGTAATGACAAAATCCCCAACAGTGCTGAATTTTAGAATCCCTTCTCCAAAATAGTTATGGATAAACTGGATTCTTAGTCCCATGGCGTACATTACAATGGCCACCAGAAGCTGCACCAGGAACTTAACATATGCCGGCAGCTTCACCTTGTCGTCAATTACTCCTAAAGCAAACATCACTATTCCGCCGATAAAAATGGCAGGAATATTGTTGTACTTAATGCAAAAGATTAGTATGGCCAAGGACACAGAAACGAAGATAGCAAGGCCTCCCAAACAAGGGATGCTTCTTCTGTGCATCCTTCTCCCATCCTCCGGCACGTCTATTATCTTGTATTTATTGGCCAGCCTCATGCTCACCGGAGTAAGCACCAGGGAGACTATAAATGTAAAAGCAAAAATAAGAATATTTCTTGTAACCATATTTGTAACTCTAAGCTATAACTTCTCCTCTATCCCAAGCATTACCCTTTATTTATAAATTCCACTTAAGCACCGTCTTTGCACTTGGATTGTTGATATCCTCTTCAAAGGCCTTGTGAATGTCATCAATGGAATTAATTTCAATGGTCTTCCCAACGACTCTTCTTAAAGCCTTGGGTACTCCTGGATGCTTCACATATAAATCCAAAACATCTTCAAAGTCTTTGACAACGGATCTGCTTGATCCAAATAACCTTAGACCCTTTTCCAATACCATTCTTGTATGAATAGGAACGCTTTCCTCCGATACTCCCGTTAAAGCAATGGTGCCCTCCGGTCTAATTACGTGATCTATTATTTGGTTTACGGCTATACCGCTGGCTTTTCCTCCCACGCATTCAAAGGCATGGTCCACATAAACATTCTCCGGAATGCTGGCCACGTTATACACCTTGTCAGCAAAGTCAATTTCCTGAAGTTTTTCGTCCACCACACCAAAGATATATATCTTGGACTTGGGGAATCTGTACTTTAGGAAAAGAGATGTAATGTATCCCATATTCCCTTCTCCCCAGATACCAAGGATGTCACGTCTTGAGTCGGCAATTTTGTCGAATCTGCTTATAATGTGATAATCCACGGTGCAGATTTCCAGGAAAGCCAGAATGTCGTTATCTATTCCCTCCGGCAGTCTTACCAAAAGGTCTCGTCTCATATCCACATAGGTCTGCATAAACCCATCGTAACCGCTGGCTCTAAAGCGAGAAGACCTTAAATAATTTCCGCCGATTATTGGGTCTGTTTCCATAGGCGTATTGGGAACCATTACAACCCTTTCCCCTGGTTTGAATTCTCCCTGGGGATCCTTTACCACCTCACCGATGGATTCATGAATCAACGCCATGGGAAGTTTTTTCTTTAATGCCTCCGGATCTCTTTGGCCCTGATAATATCTTTGATCGGCGTGGCAGATGGACATGTAGGTGGGTTTAACAATAACCCTGTCCTCGTTCCGCTCATCTATTTCACTTTCGATGCATTCTATTTTCTTTGGTTCAACTAATCTATAAATATTATTTTTCATTTTTTCTCCCTATAATTGAATTGGCAAAATCCAGGTCCGATGGATGGGTCATCTTGATGTTAAAGGTGGACCCTTCCACCAAAGCAACCTTCTCACCTTTTATTACGAATACCTTGGCCGCATCCGTAAGGATGTTTTTTTCGTCCTCCGTAAGAGAAGTATAAAGCTCCTCGAACTTCTTCATTTTAAAGGACTGAGGCGTCTGGCCCTGGTATAGATTGGCACGGTTGGGAACGTCTGAAATCACCTGGTGATCGAGACTCTCAACAATAGTATCTGTGGCAGGAATTACTGTATCGCAGGAATCATATTCCTTAAGGGCTTCGATGTTTCTGTCGATTATCTCCTTTGTTACAAAGGGTCTTACCGCATCATGGGTCACCAAAGTTGTGGTGTCATCATACACGTAGTTTTCTTTAATATATTTAATGCCGTTCATGATGGTATCGTTTCTAAGCTTACCACCGGCAGTTACCACCAGCTTTTCCATTTCACCAAAGTCTCTCATAAACAAGTCCTTTGTAAAGTCGATCCAGTCTTCGGGAACCAGAACAATAACCTTTTCAATATCCGTATGATCCAAAAATACTTCTACCGTATAGCTAATAATTGATTTATGTCTTATTTTTAGAAACTGCTTTGGGATGTCGCTTCCCATTCTTTGACCGATTCCACCGGCTACTACTAATCCGTATATCATTTTGCCTCCTTACTAATAATCGCTGCTTTATCAAATATTCAAAAGCTTAAGGATTTCCCTTGCAAGATCCTTTGTGCTGTCCTTACTTTTAGTTATATATCTATCTGCAAAAGCTCTGACTCTCTCCTTATTCCAATCTTCACTTACTATCATCTTCATTATTCCGGCGGCATCTTTTCTGTAATCCGCCGGCATGTCCTTCTCATAATCCAGGTAAAAGCCTCTATTGGCCAAATACTCTTCTATGTCGTAGGCATATAGGAATATGGGTAGCTCCTTCACCGCAGCTTCATATACAATGGCCGAATAATCCGTCACCAGATAATGACAAACATTGAGAAGTTCAAAGGTGCTGAAATCCGTAACAAGTATATCCTTAACTCCCATATAGGGTTTACGTTTCACAGGATGAGGTGAAACCACCAAAGTATAGCCATCGAATTTCTTTACTTCCTGTATAAGCTCTTCCGTCTTAGATATATCCTCCTGGGTTCTTCTGATGGTGGGAGCATAGAGGATTAGCTTCTGTCCCTTAAGCTCAGGATATTTTTCGTAAAACTTATCTTTGCATTCCTGACTGTAGCTTTCCTTAAGAAGAAGATCCGTTCTTGGCAAAGCCCCTATAATGAATTTCTCCTCACCATATCCAAAGGCCTCTCCAAAATACTTGGCGCTTTCTTTACTGCTGGCCAGGATGTAGTCATAGTTCCTATGCATCTCCATAGCCTCTGCCAGTTTTTCCGAGCGACCTTCCACCTTTCCCACAATGCTCTTTCCAAATTTTTTAAGAGCACCCATGGCGTGCCAAATCTGCACCACCTTCAGCTCTTTCCTATGGTTAAGAATACTGACGGGAATGGAATAGCTATCCAGGATAGCCACCTTTGATGTTGCCAGTTCATAAAGCTGAGGCCCTGCCAAATTAATCACATATCCCAGCTTTTTTAAAAGTCCCCCATCCAGGGTTTTGCAAATCATCCGCACCTTTACCTGAGGGTTAAGCTTTTCTATTTCTTCTTTTAAAAGCAAAAAGTCCGTACCGGCACTATCTCCCTGCCTGCTCATAAACAGGACCTTGGTTTTATCTACGGGAACCCTTTTATATAACCAATATATGCCCCTTAATGCAGCTTTTCCAACGGACAGAGCAATCATACTTATTAGGCCTCAATAATCTTTTGATACTCTGCAGCCACCGGTTCCACATCACCATAGGAAAGCATTTGCCCTTCCTTTAGTATCATGGCCTTGTCACAAAGACTTTTCACCTGGTCAATGGAATGAGAAACAAAGAGAACCGTTACGCCCTTATCAAACATATCCTTTACTCTTTGTTCGCTCTTTTTCCTGAAGCGAGCATCACCAACGGATAATACCTCGTCCAATATCAAAATATCCGGTTCAACTGCTGTACAAATTGAAAATCCCAATCTTGATCGCATACCGGAGGAATAATTCTTTAAAGGCACATCCACAAATTTCTGGAGTTCAGAAAACTCCACTATTTCATCGAATTTCTTCTGGATGAAATCCTTTCTATATCCCAGCACCGCACCATATAAATAGATGTTTTCCCTGGCGGTATACTGCATGTCAAAGCCAGCACCTAGTTCCAATAGCGGCGCCACAATTCCCTTCTTATACACTTTGCCTTCCGTTGGTCTGTGAACACCTGCTATTACCTTAAGAAGGGTACTCTTGCCTGCCCCGTTTAGACCCAGGATTCCTAACCTTTCTCCTTGTTTTAGAGTAAAGCTTATATTCTTTAGCGCCCAAAACTCATCATAATGAACCTTGCCCTTTAACAGCTTGATGATATACTCCTTCATGTCGTCAAGCTTTTCCGAGCTAAGGTTAAATTTCATACTTACATTATCTACTTTTACCGCAGTTATATTTTTATCAGCCATTTTATCTCCTACAGGTGAAGCAGGAAGTCATCTTGCTTTTTCCAGAATATATACGTTCCAACAACCAGCACCGCAACGCAGCTTACTCCGCAATAACCGAAATCCCACATGCTGGCCTGGTATCCCATTACTCCGCCTCTAAACATATCTATTACACAAAACAACGGATTATATTTAAGCAGCCAAGAAACGCCGCTGTTCATTATTCTTTCGGGATAATAGAATATGGCGCTCATATACATTATTAGCATCAAAGAAACATTCCAAAGGTATTCCATATCTCTAAAGTAAACCGTAAGAGTGCATAGGAAAAGTCCCACTCCCGTAGTC
This sequence comes from Bacillota bacterium, assembly GCA_017941085.1. Lineage (GTDB taxonomy): Bacteria > Bacillota > Clostridia > Peptostreptococcales > Anaerovoracaceae > Eubacterium_B. Next base: position 9,109 of record JAGAXF010000012.1, on the reverse strand, counting down.
AAAAGAAGCAGGAAAATCAAGGCAGGAATAACCTGCCAAATAAGCAGCGTAGGCGCCGTCCTTGAATAAATCATTATTAAAATCAGCACTGCCAGGGATATGAAGAATATCAAGTAATTAAACAGAACATCCGCCAAAGGATAAAGATATTTAGGCACATATACCTTTTGAATCATGGAGGCGTTTCGCCTAATAGATGAGGATGCCGCTTTGGTGCCGGCGGAGAAGAATGAATAAATCAGTCTTCCGCAAATAATGTACAGAGGATATGTTTTCTCCGTATTATTAAACAAAGTACCGAAAACTGCAACCAAAACTATGGTTGTAAGAATCGGCTCTATAAGCGACCAAACAATTCCCAGGTATGATCGTCTGTATTTAAGTTTAATTCCCTTTTTGACCAATTCTCCAAGGAGGAATCGGTATCTCAAAAACCCCTTTATGTATTTAATCATTTAGCTAACTCTTTCTTGATTTAAAACATCTACCACTTAGTAACTGCATCGGCTATTTTTTCCGGTATTACCGATGTACCGCCCATTATTATTACTCTTCTGGCTCCAACTGATTTGGTGTAGTCAACAGCCATGTCATAGCCCTTTACGGTTTGGCCTTCCTTATTACGGAATGTCTCATCTGCGGCCAAAAGAACCGGAGCACCGTATTTGTACGCAATTGGACCTCCGGACAAACCATCTGGGAAGTTCTTGGAGTAAACTACCATTACTGTTTCAAGCTTCTTACCAAAGAACGTTTCTGAGACCTCTCTTCCGGTGTCATAAGCCGTATTGCCCCATTTGCGCTCGATGCTGTTGAAATAAGGCGATAGCTGACCTTCAGCAGCACCTCCTACAGCTCCCGTTCCACCAATTATATAGCATTTACCGCTGGTTTTAATCGAGCTTAAAAAGTCTCTGTGGGCCTGCGTCAGTACACCAGTTTTAGGAATCAGAAGTATAGGTCTTGCGGCAGAGGAGGCACTTAAGCTATCTCTATAGTCATCTCCCCGGCATACTATCATGTCTTTTCCGTTTACGCCTGCCTCTTTTAGTATTGCTATATTTGTGTCAAACCGTGTCTGCCCCCAAAGCCTCTTTACATAATTTTCATCTCTTTTATATCCTGCGGCATAAAGCTTATTATCAAAACTACTGGCAATAACACCGGTTCCACCTAGAATCCAAATCTTGGCGTTCTTGTTTACATGGCTCTTAAACCAATCCACAACCTTGTTTTCGACACCACCATATACTAATACTATTGGCGCATCCTTTACAACTCCTAAATATGTTCCCGCCAAGGCATCAGGGAAGTTTCCGGCATAGGCCACAATTATTCTGTCCAGTTTGGAAACCCCCAGGAGCTTCATATATTTTTCCGCACCCCTTAAGGATGTATCCACTCTGGTATCACCCCAAAGGCGAATCTTTTCAAATACAGTTACCGTAAGGGAAGCGCGCTTGGTACCTTGATAGGATTTGGAAACCGACCTATCCCTACCGGCTGTACCAACAGTAAGGGTAGATGTTCCCCAAATCTTGGTAGTACCCAAACCTTCAGCCTTTACCAATCCTGTGGTGGAAACGCTGGAAACCTTTGTATTGTCAGATAACCATCCTCCGCTGTTTGTTGCAAAACTTATATTTCCTATTCCCAATCTTGCCTGGCCGGTTTCTTTCTTGATGGATAATATCTTTCCATCACTACCGCCGCTACAATCCTCTACCAATCCCAGCTTTAACGTGGTGGGATTCATCTTAAATCCAAGATTGTATGAACGGTTTTCTATCTTAATGGTATTGGAACCTGTTGGAAGGGGTACAGATTTAGAAACAGTAGTATCCGCTGAAGCTGACCCTTTGTATCTCACCATGTTTTTCCCAAGACAGACTACCCAATAGTTGAGACCCCTTGCCGTCTGCATACAGCCAATCCCTATGCTGTCATAATCGGAGCTGAGTATACGCTGCTTGTTACTCTCGTTTTTCATTATGCTGTCCAGAACGGCTGCCACGGATTTGGAAGTTAACTCCTTACTGGATACTTCAGCGGAAATTCCTCCAAACATGGAATAAAACAAATTCCCATTAGGTCTAATGTGCGAAATAGTTCCAATGGCTTCATCAAGGGCGGCATCCTCCGCAGCTCTATCCATGGCTGCATCAAAGAGCTGGACACTCATACCTTTAAAGGCTGTTACGCCGGATACTTTGGCTGCTGTTCTACGGTTGTTGATCTGTTTATATAATTCAAAAGCCAAGGAGTCCTTCTGTGTTAAATTGAAGGACAAGGTCTCTCTAACTTCATAGCCCTTTGCTCCGGTGCTGGAATAATTATTAGGACAACTCAATATAGTATTGGTAGCAAAGGCATTATCCTGTATGAACTTTACATTGTCAGGGACTTTAACAGATGCAAGTCTTTTACAGTTGTAAAATGCACCAAAATAAATTGATTTTAATGACGTGGCTTTAGTGAAATCTACGCTGGTTAGATTAGTTAGCCCCGTAAAAGCATATGCTTCAATATCTGTAATGGTACCCTCTATCTTAAGGGTGGTTACATTGGCTAATTTATTTCTGTCAAAGGCTATAGGTTTTGATGCCGAAAAGGCGTTTTCCGGAATAGACCCGGATCCGGAAATAGTTAAAGTGGTTCCACTTAGGTCAGCCTTAATAGTCCCACGGGTGGCGGTTTCTGCGTATACCGGCGACCCCATTGGAACTAAGGTAAATATTAATGCCAGAATAAGTAATGTTCCTATATGCCTGAATTTCTTTAAATTCATCATAGGATTTCCCCCTTCCTTTCTCTCTGCATTAATGCAATTGCTGCATCTTTTGGTTTAATTCCTTTGTTCACTATATTGTCAAGCATGGTGCTTACCGGGACCTCGATGTTAAACTTGGATGCCAGTTCCATTATGGAGGGTAATGCATTTAAGCCCTCCACCACCATACCTACTTCTTTGACGGCAGCTTCAGGAGTATAGCCCTGCCCAATAAGCTGTCCGCATTTGTTGTTTCGGCTATGGCGGCTGGTGGCAGTTACAATTAAATCACCGATTCCCGCAAGTCCATAGAATGTCATATCATCACATCCCATGGCTGTTCCCAGTTTATATATTTCTCTCATGCCCCTGGTTATAAGAGCAGCCTTGGCATTGTCACCAAAGCCTAGACCGTCTGAAATTCCAACGGCTAAGGCGATTACGTTTTTCATAGCACCACAAAACTCTACCCCATTTATGTCTTTGTTGGTGTAGACTCTGAGATTATCTGTCATGAAGGTGTCCTGGACTATTTTAGCTATTTCCAGGTCCTCACATGCTGCAACAATGGTTGTGGGCTGGTCCAGAGCTACCTCTTCAGCGTGGGTAGGACCTGACAAGGCAGCCACCTTATATCCATCTCCCATTTCATCTTCAATTATCTGAGACATGGTAAGGCTGGTGCCCTTTTCAATTCCCTTGGCCACTGTAACTATTATGGGCTTCTTCTCTTTTAGAAATGGAGCCACACTTTTAGCTGTTTCCCTTATATACACTGAAGGAACAGCAAAGAGTACCAAGCCCTTGTTACTAAGGGCTGATTCTAAATCCTTTGTAAATACTATGCTATCAGGTATGGTCATTCCGGGAAGATTCGGATGCTTTCTGGTAGAGGAATATTCCTCTATTTCCCCTTCCAAGGCGGACCATACAGTTACGTCGTAATTCTTATTTGCAAGAAGTCTTGCCAAAGCCATTCCCCAGGTTCCGGCTCCAAGAACTCCAATACTTTTTATTTCCATATATTACCGTCCCTTTTGCCCAGTTTTCCATTAAAATGATACCATAAATCGGCCAATAATACTACTTTATTATATATATGTTGAATCTAGGAACAAAAAATGGTAAAATTTACGTAAGTTTTTTCTGGAATTTCAGGGGGTCTGAGATGATGAACAAAAGAAAACAGGGGAAATCAGGTGCTTTTCTACGCACTTTGATAGTTAGTTTAATTATATGTCTTATGAGTTTTAGCGTAGCCTCTTTTGCTGCGCTAGATTTTGTTTATGCAGATACTTATGGGACTGTAGATGCAGACGGAGACGGTTTGAACGTAAGGTCCGGCCCGGGGACCTCATATGGCAAAATAGGTTGGCTGGCAGATGGTTCATCTGTAACTATCCTTCTTACCACTAACGGATGGCATAAAATTAACTACGGACAAGGAACAGGATACGTTTCTGCAGATTACGTAAAATCCAACTCAGGCTCTAATACGGGCAATAACGGAAACACTTCATCCGGAGGAAATTCTTCAGGAGGTTCTTCCGCTGCAAGCGATGCAGCCTTTGAAAAATCCATTGCCGGATTCCCCGACAGCTACAAGCCTTATCTTAGAGCCCTTCATTCCAAATACCCCAATTGGATCTTTGTTCCCCAGAACACCAATTTAAGTTGGGAGGATGTTATTAAGAAAGAAACCAAGAACGTTGGTACTAATCTGGTCCCTGCCAGTTGGTCCGCGCCCTTTAAATCCACTGCTTCAGCAGCGCTTACCAGCAGTGGAACACATATCGTATTCGATTCAGGAAGCTTTGTTGCAGCCTCTGAAGCTGCTGTCAGATATTATATGGATCCAAGGAATTTCATTAATGAGAATTCCGTATTCCAATTCCTGTCCATAGTTTACAACGAAAAATATCAGTCTTTGAGTGGCATAAACAATATAACCGCAGGCTCCTTCCTGTCAAAAACATTCCCTGAGAAGACCTATTCCTCTTATGCGGAATTGCTTATGGCTGCAGGTAAGCAAAGCGGTGCAAATCCATTGGTGCTGGCCTCCATGATTATCCAGGAGCAAGGATATAACGGAAACTCCGGCTTGATATCCGGCAAAGTTTCAGGATATGAAGGTTATTACAACCACTTTAACATTGGTGCCTATGCCCACAGCGGAAGGTCCGCTGTTACAAATGGACTAATCTATGCCAAGAAGAATGGTTGGAATTCCATTACCAAGTCCATTATTAATGGAGCCACATACTATGCCAAGAATTTCATTTACAAGGGACAGAACACCCTTTATTTGAAGAAGTTTAATGTTATGAATGGATTAAATGCCGTTGGTACCAATCAGTATATGACAGCGGTATATGGAGCTAACAGCGAAGGAGTGACCCTGAGGTCCGGCTTTAAGAATGCTCTTTCTTCCGGATTGGAATTTGAGATTCCGGTTTATAAGAATATGCCTGCCAAGGCCTCCCCTGTTCCAACAGCATCCAGTTCCGGTTCCAGCTCAGGAGGTTCTAGTTCCGGCGGCAGCAGCAGTGGTTCCAGTTCCGGCGGCAGCAGCAGTGGGTCCGGTTCCGGTTCCAGTTCCAGCGGAAGCACCAGCAGTACAACAATAAACGAGATTAGAGTTGCCGGAGCAACTGAATATAATACCTCTGAACAGGCAGCAAATCGACTAAAGCAGGTACTGGGAGTAACCAAATTCCAGAACATCATTCTTGCCACCAGTGCTAACTATTTGGACGCTCTATCATCCACATATATTGCAGCCATGAAGAATGCACCTGTGCTCTTAACCAACAAGAACGACATTTCGGGAGCAGTTAATTATGTTAAGAATAATCTTGCTACAGGCGGTAAGGTTTATATCATAGGAGGAAAAAGCGCACTTCCATCTACATTAGAAAGCGCATTATCCGGCATAGCGACACAGCGAATTGCAGGTCCCTTTGCTTATGATACAAATATGGCAGTATTAAGGGAGTGCAAAGTGAACAACCAGGAAATACTTGTATGCTCTGACAGTCAATTCCACGATGCCCTTTCTGCCTCTGCCACAGGAAAACCAATTTTACTGGTAAGCGATAAATTGGAAGAAAGACAAAAGGCATATCTGTCTTCTATAAAAGTTAAGAAATTCATTATTATTGGAGGAACAAGTGCGGTTTCCCCCAGTGCGGAGGATGAGCTATCAGCCTATGCTCCCACCTCAAGAGTAGCCGGAGCAAGGGCCTACGATACATCTCTAAAGGTGGCCACCACATTCTTCCCGGGTACTCACAAGAACATGGTTATAGCCACTTCCAAGCTGTACTATGATGGTGTGTCCGCAGGTCCTCTGGCATATAAACTAAATGCACCTATAATACTGGTGCTGGACAACTTCACCTATGCAGCAAAAAGCTACTTAAATTCTAACAATGTAAAGAATCTCTATGTGATGGGTGGAACCTCTGCCATCTATCCTAGTATGATAAGGGAGATTACTTCATAGAATTGACTTTAGGATTATATAAGTTCAGCTAAAATAGCACACCAATCGCCGGCTTCGGATATCTTGTATATTCTGAATCCGGCTTTTTCTATGGCCTTAACTACTTCACTTTGTTTTTCTATTAAGATACCCGAAGAAATAAAAATTCCGCCAGGTACAAGATGCTTGGCTGCATCCGGAGCAAATCTTATTACTAAGTCGGATAAAAGATTGGCAACAATGATATCTGCTTTATATTCTACCCCTTTGGTTAAATCTCCAAGGGCAACCTTTATACTTTCAGAATTTGGTATATTGAGAGAGATGTTTTCCTTTGCTGCTTGAACGGAATCCTCATCTATATCGATGGCTAATACTTCCTTTGCTCCCAGCTTTATGGCAGCTATGGCAAGGATTCCGGAGCCGGTTCCCACGTCCAAAACCTTCTGGTCCTTCCCCTGGTCTATTGTCTCCTCCATTAAACCAAGGGTAAGGGATGTGCTTTCGTGAGTTCCCGTTCCGAAGGCGGTGCCCGGGTCCAGATGAATAACTATATCCTCTTCCCCTCTCACACTTTCCAACTCCTTAGGTGATGCCCAGGTGGGAGATACCACAATACGAGATGTAACCTTGGTAGGATGGAAATATTCCTTCCATTTGTCCTTCCAATCCTCGTCGTCAACGACCTTCCATGTTACGTTAAAATCCGAGAAAGCTTCTTGGATTTCGTCAAGGCAAGGCTCTTCCTCTTGTAAATAAAAAGAAACAAAGGCAGGAGCATTTATATATGCTTCTCTATCCTCTGCTTCCTTCCATATTTCGCCTTCATCGAACCATTCGGTTTCTCCGATGGTGCTTAACATTTTCACAGTCTCCCGGGGATCATCTATGGCAAGACCCTCTATCCCCATGTTCATAAGGCGAGCGGTTACCTCTTCTATTTTCTCTCCGGGAGTTTCTATTTTTACTTCTGTATACTTCAATTTTATCTCTTACTGATGGATTCCAAATATGTCCTTTAACTTCTGAGCAAAGCCGGTTTTCTGCTCGTAGCAGCTTTTGTCTACAGTCTTTGCCATGTCCTCTATGCTCTTCTTCTGCTTGTTGTTAAGCTTGGTGGGAACTTCCAGACTAACCTCTACATAAAGGTCTCCCGGCTTTCCTGTTCTTACGTTTTTGATGCCCTTGTTCTTAAGGCGGAACACCGTATTGGGCTGGGTCCCCGCAGGAACCTTGTACATTACCTTACCCTCCAGGGTAGGTACGGTTATATCTGCCCCAAGAGCCGCCTGATCAAAGGAGATTGGAACGTTGAGATAAAGGTCGGAGCCACTTCTCTTAAACATCTTGTGAGGCTTTACCTCAATGACGATGTAAAGGTCTCCTGCCGGGCCGTTGTTTGCTCCCGGTTCTCCCTGTCCTTTAATGGGAATCACCGAGCCATTATCCACTCCTGCCGGAATATCCACATTAATCTTAATGGTCTTTCTTACGCTGCCCTGTCCCTTACAATCCGTACAAGGGGTATCTATTATGAAGCCCTGACCTTTACAGTCGGGACATGCTCTCGTATTTTGGAACTGACCAAAGGCAGTGCTCTGCACGGTGGTAAAGGTTCCTGTACCATTACACTTGGGACAGGTGCGTTTGCTTGTGCCCTTGGCTGTACCCTCCCCTTCGCAGGTTTTACATTTAACCAGCTTGGTTACGGATATTTCTTTCTTTGCTCCGAAGGCTGCTTCTTCAAACTCTATGGTTATATTTCTCTGAAGATCTCTTCCCCTCTGGGGGCCGGTCTTTCTGGCAGACGCACGTCCACCAAAATCAAAGCCACCAAACATGTTAAATATGTCTTCAAAGCTGCCGTTCCAAGTTCCGCCGCCTCCGCCTCCAAAGTCGAAGCCGCCGAAGCCACCAAAACCACCGGCACCACCAAATCCGGCATTGGGATCAACGCCGGCGTGTCCGAATCTGTCGTATTTATCTTTTTTATCCGGATCGGAAAGAATGCTATAGGCTTCGTTTACTTCCTTAAACTTTTCCTCTGCATCCTTGTCTCCGGGATTTCTGTCCGGGTGATATTTAAGAGCCATCTTGCGGAATGCGCTTTTGATTTCCGATTCAGATGCTCCTTTTTTTAGACCCAGAACCTCATAAAAATCTCTTTTGTTATCTGCCATATTTTCTCCAAGAACAGTTTTCAAGGAGCAAGGGCGACCAAGCCGGACGCCCCTACTCCTCTAGTTAGTTCTCAATCAGTTTATTAATTAGTTATTTTCTGTTGGTGTATCTTCATCAACTACAGTATAATCTGCATCAACTACATTGTCGTCGGGGTGAGTTCCCGGTGCCGGGCCCTCTGTTGCTCCACCAAAACCTTGGCCCTGGTTTGGATCAAAACCCTGTCCCTCGGCACCTGCCTGGGCTCCAGCCTGCTGATAAAGCTTTGTGGATACCTCGTTGAACTTGGTGGTAAGGGCTTCCATCTTTGCTCTAATGTCATCAGGATTGTTGGCTGAGATGGCGCTCTGGAGATCGTTCTTAAGACCTTCCAGTGCAGTCTTGTCTTCCTCAGCAATCTTTCCGTCGATATCCTTTAGAGTATTTTCGGTCTGATATACCAAACTTTCTGCCTGGTTCTGAAGTTCTACGCTTTCCTTACGTATCTTGTCCTCTGCTGCATACTGTTCAGCTTCTCTTACCTTCTGGTTGATTTCGTCTTCGGAAAGCTTGGTGGAAGATGTAATTGTAATCTTCTGCTCTTTACCTGTTCCCAGATCCTTTGCACTTACGTTTACGATACCGTTGGCATCGATGTCGAAGGTTACCTCAATCTGAGGAATACCACGACGGGC
>JAGAXF010000011.1 GCA_017941085.1 Bacillota bacterium | reverse complement strand
TACTGACGGTTAAGAGAGGCGCTGGCCTGGTACGGGAAGAGTGGGAGACCGATATCTCCCGGCAGGAATATGAAAATCTGGCGGCACGACTGTATCCCGGAACCAGAATGATTGAAAAGTGCCGTTACCATATAAAGCTTCAGGATGGCCGCATTGCAGAACTGCATGTGCATGGTGGCCATTTAGCAGGGTTCAGCTACGTTGAGGTCGAATTTTCTACAGTAGAGAAGGCTAAAGACTTTGTGCCTCCGGATTGGTTTGGCAGGGAAGTAACGGAAGACGCAAGATTTTCCTATGGAACCCTGGCTAATGAGGACGGTATGGAGGTTGTGCGCCGTTTGCTGATTGATCGATAAGAAAACTGGGGAGCTATGTATGAGCATGGAAAAGAAAGACGAAGAACAGCTGTTGGAAGCCATGAAGGCCATGAAAAATGTTGACTGGAAGAAGGTTATCAAGGTACTGGCTAAAATTCAACAGACAGAAGGCAAAGATGATGAGGAATTAAATAAACTGCTGGACAAGTGGGAAGACGTTTATGATGACGTATTTAAGGAGCCGTTAAAGTGTTCGTTTTGTAATAAAACCCAGCATGAGGTGAGAAAGCTCATCGCCGGGCCAGGCGTATATATCTGCGATGAATGTGTTGAGCTGTGCTGTGAGATATTGGATGAGGAATTCAAAGGAAATCATAATCATGGTGCCCTGAAGCATATCTGTAACCATAAACGTGATTGTGACGATTAGGAGAAGCGAAAATGGAGAGCAAAATAGCAAAGCATATCTGCCTGAATAATCACCCTGTTGCGGTATTAAAGGCAGATAGTGTACCTCAGAAGGCCATATGCTTCAAGGAAGGCAAGTGGGGCTGTGTTGTGGCCTTGATAAAAGCAGCTTCCCAGGGGAAGTTTGCAGCGGCTGCAAAAGACACGACGGTATGCATGGGAGGTCGGGCAGGTCTTGGATTTCAAGGGTATGAGCATGGATGGATTGAATACTTCCTGTCTACTGGCAACGATAAGATACCCCATAGCGAATTCTACAAGAAGACGCCGGAGCTGGCCAAAATATTTACGGATACCATTCCTAAGATAGAAGCTCCTGCCTGTCTGGTATTTAAGCCTTTGGATTTGGTAGAAGATGATGAAAAGCCGGAGTGCATAATATTCCTGGTAAATGCCGACCAGTTGTCTGGTCTTACCACTTTAGCCAATTACGACAGGATTAGCCAGAATAATGTGCAGGTCAATTTTGCTTCCGGCTGCGGACAGGCTGTACTGTATCCGCTGTCGGCAGAGGAAAAAGGAGAGAAGACCTGCTACATAGGGATGACGGATCCATCTGCCCGTAAGGTTATCAGCAAAGAGCAGATGTCCTTCAGTATCCCTTATAGCCGGTTCTTGGAAATGGAGCAGGAGGCAGATGGCTGCTTCTTTACTACGGACACATGGGAAACGATTAAGAAGAGAATTTGAAGGAGCAACGAGGATTTGAAAGAAACAAAGGAAGTACAGGAGCAGCGAGAGCTGCTGAGCACTAAATATCGCAGGGAAATACCGATGGCAGAGGAGATATGGCATCATTTCAAGGACAATGAGTACAAGATCATAGCCTGTCCGGTTATTCATACGGAGACGCGGGAAGTCTATTGCGTTTACCAGGCGCTATACGGTTCATATGGTATTTACTGCCGTCCGTTGGACATGTTCATGAGTGAAGTGGATCATGAGAAATACCCCAAAGCTGGGCAGAAATATCGGTTTGAACGTAAAGAATAAGTGGGTAGGAGAGATGACTGTGACTGATAATATTATTACGGAGAAGGATTGGAAACTCTTTCGCAAGATGCTGCCGGACTGGCAGGAAAGATACATGGAGAATTTGATTAATGATTATGAAGCCATTTTGGCCGGTGATACTGATGCCTCTGATAAATTTTGGAAATTGGAAAAACGCATGAGGAAGGATAAGAAGAAATCCGGCGTGTGCGTTACAGATATGAGCCGTTCGCAAATGTTTGCTAATATCATGGTGCTGCTGGATGAAAAGGTCATAACGCTGGATGACCTGGAAGGCTTTAGTGATACCCTGAGGGAACGGCTTGAACTAATGAATAGATGAGGTTGTCATTAAGACAAGAAATGGACTGATTAGTGATAAGCGGGTTCGATTCTGGCTGGGGGATGGCAACTCTAGTTTTGTACAAAAGCAGCCGACTGATATCAGAAAAATGATGTCAGTCGGCTGCTTTTTGTTATTGATATGGGGGATAAAAAGGAAATTGGTTAAACATTCATCATATCATCCAATGTGTAGAGGATAACATCGCCTGCGGCGGCGCATTCGTGTAATTCTTGGGTGAAACCATCCTTAGAGAAGATGACGTAGTAGCATTTCTTACCTTTGGCAAAGACAGCAGCATATTGTCTTAAAAGCTCCAGTTCGTCCCGTCCAATTTGTTTGTTCCGATATTTGCAGGAACCAATAATATAGGACTCTTCACCGGTTTCAACATTTAGCGTTTCTCCTACGATATCGATTTCGATTTCCTTGCGCTCGCTGGGATTATTTCCCCACCATCTGCCCAGGGAAAGAATTTCAAAAGGGAGATTATTGGCATAGTAAAGCAAGTAGTCATGGCACATCCGTTCAAAGACAAAGCCCATGAAGTCAGGAAGATAGGGCTTAATCACTCGGTCATATACCCGTCCTATACGTCCGGAAGCAATAAGGGATGTGTTGTTGGGGACAAATCGATACCAGAAGCGGAAGAAGTTGTCATCGATGGAATAAATGGTTTGCTTCGAATTGCCATTGATTAATGGCCTTTCGCGCTTGACAATGCCAAGTTCCCGCAGGGTTTTCAGATATTTGGAACAGGCTCCGGTTTCCAGTTTGCATTTTGATGAAATCTCTGCTAATTTGGATGCCCCTTCAGCAATAGCAGAAAGGATATCGCTGTATTGAGATGGTTCCCTAAGTTCCTGCTTCAAAAGATTCTCTGGCTCTTCATAAAGGTAGCTGGAGCGGTCAAAGAGGTTTTCAAGAAGTGCTTCGTCTACATCGTCCTTAACATTGAGCTTTCTTATGTAGTGTGGAACGCCACCGGTAATCCCGTAGATAAGAGCATTTTGTGTAGGGGAAAGGTTTGGAGAAAAGATTGCAGTTTCCTTATAAGTCAGCGGCTCTAATTTGAATTGTCCGGTTCTACGGCCATATAATGGGCTTTCATCGCTTAAAACCTGTTTTTCCATGAAGCTCATAGAGGAGCCACATAAAATCAGGTAAAGCTTGCTGTTTGACCAGGTATGGTCGATGATATGCTGCAGCAGGGAGGAGATAGCTTCCTCAGCCTTGGCAAGGTACGGGTATTCATCTATGACAAAGATAATCCGCTGGTCTTGGGCAAGTCTGCTGATTTCGGAAAGCGCATCATCAAAGGTCTGGTATTCCGGGAAGGTGGTCGCTTCCGGCTCCTTGAACAGGTGGATTGCCTTGGAAAGGGCAGACAGATTCTTGGCTGCCGTAGCCTTTAGCGCTGAGTAATAGATGGTGGGCTTATTCTTACAGAACTCATTGATGAGTGCAGTCTTGCCAACGCGTCTGCGCCCATATATGATGATACATTCAAAGGCATCGTTATCGTAGCGCTTGTTAAGCTTATGTAATTCTTCATCGCGACAATAAAACATGATGTACTCCTTATCCATATGTAAAATAAAGTAACTCATAAGTTACTAACTCGTAATCTATGTTATTTGTATACTACTACTTGCATATTGTTTTGTCAATGAAGAGAGAGCAGTTGGATAAAATATGTAAAATGTCCATAGTATGAGGAATTGCGTTATATGTATGGTATAATTATAGTATAGTAACAAATGACACTCAGAGAAATGAAGGTAGCAAAACGGTTCAATCTAAACAGCCAAAGCGTGCGTTGGCGAATAAATCGAGGCGAGACACTTCTGGATGTGGTTAACAATCCGGTACGTCGCCCAGGTGGAAAGGCGAAAATCCATATTGAATATAAGGGGCAAATTTATACCGTGCGTGAACTATCTGAGAAGTATAATATTTCCTCTGATATTATAAGGGTACGGTGGCATAAAGGTTGGACTGCGGGAAAAAGTGGATTTGATGGCATACGGGAAGGCACATTGATATCTGCCCTGATCACGGGAACTATAGCGAGACATTTTCTTAAACATCTGAGCAAGGTGGATGAGAATGGTAATTTGGTATTCTATCCGCTTTTTCGGGAAAAAATAAGGATGTTCAGGATTGTCCGGAGCATAAGATAAGCCTAGAAAATAAATGAAGTAATGGAACTCAGCATAAAAAGAGCCCATACTGGGGAGAAGGAAGCACTCCAGTATGGGCTTTTGCTTTGTATATTAGGCTTTGATGAATT
>JAGAXF010000010.1 GCA_017941085.1 Bacillota bacterium | reverse complement strand
TCCGGCAAATGAGTGCTGGCGCATGGTGCGTCTGCCGGAAAACACGTCCAAAACCGAGGCCGCGTCAACGCGGCTCCCAAAAATCGAAGGGTTTCCGGCAAATGAGTGCTACGCATGGTGCGTCTGCCGGAAAACACTCATGGTTGAATATGGCTGAACATAGCTGAACGTGGCTGAATAACGAATAACTACGAAGAACAACGAGGCAAATAGGGGGTGAAACAATGTTTGGATTTAAAAAACAAATAATAGAAGAATCGAAGAGAATCGACTCGCTACTAGAAAACATCGGCAGCTTTGATGAAGACCTTGCTAAGGGCTCTATAAGAAAACGAGCCGGTAAGGATGGTGAGCCATCATACATACTAGAATGTAAAAAGAGCAAAAATGAAGGCGCTGATTCAACAGGGTGGATACCATTAGGTGGTGTGACAGATTCAAAGTCAAAAGCGGCAGCCCTTATAAGATACAAAATGGCCCTGGCTAAACGTCTTAAAAAGAATCAAAGCAAAATAAAGAAATGGGAGAAGGAATTCGTGGAGTACGACTGGGATTCTCTCATGGTGGATTTAGGAAAGAATGTTCAAGAAATACTTGAGGCCGTAGAAGTAGAGCAACAAGAGGCGGAGAAGGAATGGATGAAGGAAGATTATGATCGCAATGAACATGACTTTCATGCTTCTCATGTTACAATTACAGGCGAGAAGGTTCGTTCAAAAAATGAAGTGATTATATACAACATGTTACATGCGCATAATCTTTGCTTTAGGTACGAATCAAAGTTGTCCTTAGAGGACGAATACGGAAACCCGATTCTCATGTTTCCTGATTTTACAATAAAGGGGAAGGATGATAAGTTTATTATATGGGAGCATTTAGGTATGATGAATAATCCAAGGTATTGTGGCAACTTTGCTAAACGTATTGGCGTTTATGAGAGAAATGGATACCATCTATGGGATAATTTGTTTTTTTCGATTGACTCAAATGGAGAAATAGATGCACATACCATAGAGAAGATTATTAGAGAGTTTGTCATTCCCAAAGTTCAGCGAGATATAAACTTGGAAGCATAGATAGATACTCAATAGCGATTAACGGATCAGTGCTGGGAAAAATGACGGTTCCAGAAACGAAAGGAAAGAAGACTCTGGTAAAGCATCATCAACAATATGATGGCTAAATAGTATACACGATTAATGACGATGCGCCTACGTATAAGTGAGAAGGCGCGTATCATAGGCTCGGATCTAAAACGTCGGTCAAGTTGACGTGAATGAATCTATGTGATAATATGTGGAAGCAGTATGGCTAATCGAATCTAGGCCGATGCTTTATAGAAATGGTGAATTACAAGCTTGTATTTTATATTTCTGTAAACGCATCGGTTTTTGCTTTGCAAAAACCGTGTGTGAAATATCAAGATACAAGCCACGTTAACCCATTTTTAAAGCGGAGGTATGAGCATGGAAAAGAAAAAGAGTCTTGAGACTGAAATCAAGGAGTTAATTAGCTGGAATGAAGTGGGAGTTGGAATGGCCATCAAAATGTGCCGTGAAAATGGGATAAGCCCCAAGAGATTTGGTGAACTAGTTAAGATGGGGATGAACACTGAAACAGTGAAGGTTAATGACGACAGAACCGACATTATCACTTACCTCTATGACAGGGAGATTCGAAGAGAAGATGCTGCTGTCATAAGAAAGCGCGTAAACAATCGCAGAAGAAAAGAAAGAGTGTCCAGAAGACATGGCGGGAGGCCCAAAAGTCATATACGCGTAGATTGGGAAAGCAAAGGATAAGGCGATTGCTTCGGCTAGCAGTCGCCGATGCACTACATATGCTATTTACTTTGCGCTCATCGCTAAAGCAAAGTATAATAAAGCATATAAGTAAGCCTGTGCTTTCGAGGAATTGGAGGGAATCATGAGTAAGGAATACGAGAGACTAATTTTGGCAAAATCGTATATAGAAGAGCGGCTGGCCTCCCAAGGCCTCGACTTTACTCCAAGGATTGGGTTGGTGCTAGGCTCCGGCCTTGGGGGATATGCAGCAAACATGGAGGTGTTGGCGGAGATTCCCTATAGAGACATTTCGGAGTTTCCTGTGTCAACTGTGCCCGGACACGATGGGAAATATATCTTTGGATATGTGGCAAAGTCTGACGGCGCTAAGGTTCCCATTGTGGCAATGAAGGGTAGGGTGCATTACTATGAAGGATATTCGGTGCAAACTGTGGTAATGCCTATTAGAGTAATGGGAATGTTGGGTATTGAATCTGTTATACTCACCAATGCTGCCGGTGGTATTAATTTGGATTTTGCGCCCGGAGATTTGATGCTAATCAGCGATCAAATTACAGGGTATGTCCCCAGTCCTTTGATTGGGCCAAATATTGAAGAACTGGGAACAAGGTTCCCAGACATGAGCAAACTATACAATCCTGAGTATCGAGAGATTGCTCGCCAGGTTGCAGCGGAAATGGGGATTGACCTTAAGGAAGGAGTATACGTCCAATTTACGGGGCCGCAATTTGAGACTCCTTCTGAAATCAAAGCTTTTAGAACACTAGGAGCGTCGGCGGTAGGAATGAGTACTGCATGTGAGGCAATTGCCGCCGGTCACATGGGACTCAAGGTCATGGGAATTTCGTGCATAAGCAACATGGCCTCCGGAATCCTGGATCAGCCCCTTACTCACGAAGAGGTCCAAGAGACGGCTGATAAAGTGGCCCACAAGTTCGAACAACTTGTTACGGGCATTATTGTCAGAATATAGATAGAACATTATGGAACAAAGTTCGAGAAAAGGAGAAGCATATGAAAAGAACAATAGTAGTTTTGTTAATTGCATTGTTGGCTATTGGCCTTGCGGGTTGTAGCAGTTCCAAGTCAACCGATAAACTGGAAACCATTGCTGATGCTATGGCTTTAGAGGTTGACAATAGAATGTCCAGTTACGACGAAAACCATTTTGTTTTAGTCTATACCAAAGATGGAAACCCCACGAGAGTTATAGCGGATATGACTCCGGAAAAATATGAAGCCTTAGGAGATATTAATTTCTTTGATGAGACAGGTGATATCAGCAAAGAGCTTAATGAGTTTATGGCGGGATTAAGAATAACAAAGGTTGAGGACCTTTCTCAGCAGATTCTGCCACAGGAAGAACTGGACAAGTTGATAGGGCTAACAGGTGAAGAGGTTTTAGCTCAGGACTATGAGATTTACGGCCATGAGTTCACTATGGAAAGTACCAAGTTCTCTCTAACAAAGGATATGTTTGTATATGCCGGAACCTTTGATGGGATAATTGACGAAAAACAGTATGAAGATCCGGATGAAGAGCTGATTAAAGACTTGGTTCTTACTGCAATAGAGTATGAGGACGTTTCTTATGCTGCGACGGAACTGGAATAATGGTGGCCACATTCCTTATAACAAAGCAGCTTCAGCCCAAGCCTCATACTAGCGAGGAAACGGATCCTATCACGGAACGGGAGTTTATACCCTAGACCTGTCCGTTATTAATAGTGATAGCATTTCTCTCGATGAAAAAACAAAGACAGTTAAAGTGGAAGTGGCTTTTGAGTAAATGTAATAGAGTTTTAATAGTTTCTTACGAAGAATGCGTATATATTGAAATTCTCGAAGAAAATGATAGAATAGGGACATAATTAAACCTATTAAATAGCTAGCTCTCTAAATCGTGAAACGCGATAGATAGTGGGCTGGTATGTTAAAGTGTTGGAATCATAGGAGGAACAAAATGAAAGGGAGATTAAAAGACCTGGCAAAACGTACGGTAGTCATTCTAGTTGCAGTGCTAATGATCGCAACAGGGATGTTTACGGGAGGTGTGCAAGAAGCCAGGGCGGAAACGGCCAGTGCCAGCGATTCAGACAATTTTTTCACTATAGATGGAAATGTTGCATATTGCTTCAATAGGTTCAAATCCTTTCCTGACAAAGCCGGTGAACCTTATGACTCTGGTACGACTGACCAATCTGTATGGGATACATATATAGGGACAGATTTTGGAACCAGGGTAGCATCGGGCTATACAAGGCCTGAGGATGCTTATAAAAAGATTAATGCAGTTCTATATTATGGATATCCAAACAACGGAGCATTTGCCCAAGGATGCGATGCCAACAACCCGCCTACAATGGCACAATATATTAAGATGAAATATGACTCAGGGGATGGAGCCTACGCTGCATACGATACAGCTGCCAAAAGGGAAACCTTATTCCGATGGGCTACACAGAGAGCTATCTGGAAATTAACTGACAACGAGGAACCAACAGGCAATAGTGCCATTGGGATTGGTGACGACGCAGCAGTAAAAGACTTAGTTCAAAAGATACTGAGCCTTGATTATAATAAAGTTACTGCGAGATACAAATTACATTTTGATTCTAATTACCACGATCAGGATCAAGCAATTCTTAACACTGGAGCAGTTTTGGCCGCTGGTAAGTATGGCACTACAGAAGAAAACTGTCCTGGTTCTGATGAAACGGTTACACCTATTGAGGTTCAGATTGTTGCCAAAAAGCAGCTGACAGGTGCGGACATTAAAGATTACACATTTACATTCAAGATGTCCAATGCTGCAACCCAGGAACAGAAAAATGGGACAGATGGCAAAATTGTCTTTAATTCTGTAGAATTAACAGAAGCAAAGGAATATACTTTCCAGATTGATGAAGATACGAGCAAGCTTCCAAAGGGTATTACAGCTAAGGAAAAATCCAGAACAATTAAGATTACCACCAAGAAAGTCGGCGATAAGCTTGCTGTTGATAAGGCTGTAATGGGGAGTGGCGCTGAAGTAGCTCAGAGCACAGGATCTAATGGCATAGTGGTAATAACTCTTCCGGACACTCATTCATTTAAGAATGAGTATGCGGAAACTAAGCCGGAGCCAAAAATAACCAATACTACTGCTAAAATAAATGGTAAGACCGGAACTATAAAACTAAAGGATGGTGAAGAAGGAATCCTAACAGATGAGGTTGAATTCTCAGGTCTTGAAGATGGAAAAGACTATACCATAAAGGTTACTTTAGCAAAGGATCAGGAACCGGTAGGACAAAGTGCAGAAAAGATTGTAACAAGCAAATCCAGTAAAGAGACATTTAGCTTTGATTACTATAAGATTAAAGAAGCCGGTGAATACAGCGTTAAGACAGAACTGATTTCAAATGATGTGGTTTTATTTACTCACAATGGTGACTTTAAATCTGCTCCATCGGAAATTGTTACAGTAACTGTGCCTGATACACCGGGGGACAACCCGCCGGGAGACGACACACCGGGGGACAACCCACCTGCTGACAACCCGCTAATAGAGATTCCTGTAACAAAGGTTTGGGATGACAATGATAGCCCGAATAGACCGGAAAGCGTAACGGTTACGCTAAAGGGTAACGGCAAGGAAGTTCAAACCTGTACATTATCTGAAGCCGGCGGATGGAAAGGAACGTTTACTGAGCTGCCTAAAAATGACGCTGAAGGAAACGCCATTGAGTATACAGTTGAAGAGACGGCAGTGGAGTATTACTCAACTACAGTAGAGGGGACTCCTGCGGATGGATTCACTATTACAAATCTCAGTAGACCATGGTATCCGCCTTTCCCACATACGCCGGGAACACTTAGCGAGATTACGCTGAGAAAGGAAGTTACCGGAGCTGCGGACAAGAATAAGGAGTATGAGGTTATTGTAACTCTGGAGTATCCTGCGCCCTTTGTTGCGGAAGGAGAATCCGGAATGGTTGAATACTCTCTGCTCTTAACTCCCGGACAGGATAGCAAGATAGATAAACTTCCAATAGGCACCAAGGTAAGTGTTAGGGAAGTTGAAGGAGACTATGAAACAAAGTACTTTGTCAATGGATCAGAGGTTGAGACTGTTTCCTTTGAAGTAACAAATGATACAGTGCAGCGTGTTCTCGTCAGCAATTACAAGGCTCCTGAACAGCCCAAAACAGATAAACCAAAGACAGAAGAAAAAGATAAGACTCCAAAGACAGGCGATGAACAGGACATGATGCTGTATGTTTCGCTTATGGGAATCGCAGTAATTGGAGCTACTGCTACAAGGAAATATTTCAAAAGCAAATAATATGTTAAGAAAAGGCGTACGAGCTGCGACGACTTTTGTCGCTTTAATGTGCTTAGTTTTTGTGCCCGTAGGAACAGTGGAAAGCTGCTCTGTTTACGCTACTGAGCTCAAGACGGAGCCGGTTTTTGTGCCTGATGACGATGACAACAATAATGTGGAAGTTGGAAACATTGAAATAGGCCGCATGGAAAACGATAATCCCTTGTGGGGTATTAGTGCTGCTGAAATATTCGGCGTAGAGCAGTCGGCATCTCTTGTGGTTAACGGCGATGTGACTGTAGAGGGTGGAGCCAGCACCGGTTTCAGCAAAGGCGTTGATATCTGTGGAGAACTAGGAAGAGATGCGTCTCTAAATGTAAAAGGCAACATCAAAGTTAACGCAGATGACTATTCTCTTGGGGCAATTGATGCACTTGCGGGAGATTATGGCTTTGGTGCCCCATCCACTGTAGACATAAACGTAGACGGAAACCTTGAGGTCAAAGCCAAGAATAGGTCATACGCACTTCAAACACGATCATATAATGGAGACACCATAACCACACGGATCGGTGGAAATGTGACAAGCCACTCCCAGGAATCCCATTCCACGGGTATTTATGCAGAAAGCAGAGCCAAATCAAAGATTGCAACCACTATTAAGGGGGACATAACAAGTAAAGCGGATAATAGCAGTTATGCCGTGGGAATATCAGTCTACTCGAACACCGGAGGGGATATTAAAATTGATGCTGAAAAGAATGTATCAGTAGAATCAGATTTTAATGGTTACGGCATATTATCCGAACACGATGACGGTACATATAATATTAAAATAGGGGGAGATATTTCCTCTAAAACCGAGAGAAGTCCTGCCTACGGAATCTATTCTGTTGGAGGAGAGAGTGGATATTCGAAAATTGATATAGGTGGCAAAATATCTGCAGAGTCGTCGCAATCCAATGCTCTTGGAATACAGTTAAATGGATATGATGGCGATATGGCTACGATTACAGTGGGTAAAGACATTTTAAGCACATCCGGCGGTAGCGGCGTACACGGAATACTTATAGAGAATTATAATGAAGAGAATTCCAATGCGGGCGCCAACATCAAAGTTGGTGGAAGTGTAATCGTTACCTCAACAGCACCATCAAAAGATGACTGGGGAAGAGCTTATGCAGTAGATGTCACAAATAGCGGTGACAGTGAAACCATTATAGATATAGGCGGAGATATAATAAGTAAAAGCAGTTCTGACAACGCTAACGGGGTTCGTGTTGATACTTTAAAAAACGACAATGTAACCATAACTGTTGGCGGAAGTATTACCGCAGAGACCGATGGAAGCCTTGATGATAGCTTTGCTCGTGGGATCTATATAGACAACAAAGACAACTCGCGAGTTTTTGTAAGCGTTGAAGAGGATATGATTTCAAATGATAGAGGTATCGTTTTAAGAGATAACAATGCGGCATTAACGGACATCCTGGTTAAAGATACCATCGATGCAAAGGAACGAGGCGTATTATATCTAGATGGCTCCGATGAAAAGGCCCTCATCACAGTTTGGAAGATTGTTCTTAATGAACGAGGCAATGCTATAGAAAAACAAAGACTCACAGATGTACCTGCACCTGACGGAGATGGATTCGTAGCGGAATATGATGCGGACGAAAAAGCAGAATCAGAGGTAATGTACATCGTAAAGGTTCAGGAGAAGGAAGGCTATACCCTTAAGGCAACAAAGTCAGACGGAAGCGATCTTGGACAAAGCCATAACTTTGATATAGCACGAGAGGGTGACAAAGTTGTATTGGATCTTGCCCTTGCCGATGGATATAAATTGGTAGGCGCATATAACGGCTTGGGCGAGGATAGAGTCAGCCTACTTCAAGATGAGGAAGGTAATTACTATTATATAGTCCCTAAGGGAGGCGCCGTGTATCTTTATGCCGAGGTAGAGCAGGAAGAAAAAGATGACAGCGCATCGGATAAAAAAGATGATGGGAAAGAAGAATCCAATATAGAACCATCGGTACCGACAGCCAACCAGGGCACAAATGCAATTAGCGTGCCGAAAACCGGAGATCTGGAGAATATGACGTTATACTGCAGTCTATTTATATTGTCTCTTCTATATGTTATATTTGCACACGAGAAAGTTAGGGGTAGATAATCATGCTGTCCTTGATATCATTAAGAGTGTTTTGCTCAAGAGCAAAGTCGGAGTCCTCGGACTCCTGAGTAACCTTTAAGATAAAGACCTTAGGCTCCTTGGCTTGGGCTTCCTCCAGAGAATTTTCCAGTAGGGCAACCATTACATTAATTAATCGATAGGAAAAATCCTCTTCGGAGATTTCGCCGGTATTGTACTTCCTTACAAAGTCGTTGTAGGGTTCGTACTCTCCGGCGTTCATCTTATCTATGGCCTTTTGAAAAACATCCAGGGGCTTCAGAGTTAATTCAATAGAATAGCTGCCGTCTTCTTCCTTCTCGGGATCCTTGACCTCATATTCTGTCTTTAAATATATATTCCGATAGAGGTTTGCGACTTTATCCTGAGTATCCTTTGGCAAAGCGTTAAAAAGATCTTCCGTTGGTTCTTCAAAGGCGCCAATGTATTTGCAGAAAAACAAGGCGTCGTTCTTTAGAGATTCATCAAAGGCTTTTTTAATTGCATCGGAAGTTGTACCCGTAAGCTCCAAATATTCTTCCGCTGCTTCGCCTTTGTATGCTGCATCAAGAGTGCCCTGAACCAAAGTTTCCACTTTGGTTAGGGAATCGTCTCGACTGCATCCTGTCATAAAAATTGCAGAACCTAATACTGCAATAATCAGAAATAATACTATACTGTTTATTTTTTTGTTCATATAACCCTCTCACTTTGTTTGTGTAACGGAAATTATAACATAATAAATCGATTTAAGAAAAGTTTAGATTTGAATATATTGTTTTTTAATCTTTGCTATGATATTTTTCTACCAAGAAAGGAGAGCGCAATTCTGTGATTGCCAGCGAGATGATGAAGAAATTGATTAGTAATAAGAATAGCAGAGGGTTAATAGTTCTTCTTATGCTCTTTGTTTTGATATTTACTATGACTGCCTGTGGAAATAAAAATGAGGCAGGAGAGGATGCATTAGGAGGCACCGGAGATGCCGCCATGGATGAAGTCCTTCTCAAGGCAGTTGAGAACCTGAAGGATGTAAGCAGCTTGTCCTACGATATGGAGATGGATATGTCCATGGAGGTCATGGGAGCTGCTTTTGATACTTTGATGTCTATGGATTGCAAGCAGATAATGAGCCCGGTGAAAATGGAAATCCTGGGAACTGCAGATATGGGCACCATGGGAAAGATGGATATGATGGTTTATGCAGAGGAAGAAAATGGCGACCTTACTATGTATACCGGAATGGTAGATGAAGCTCAGGGCACAAGCTGGCTAAAGCAAAGTGTAGAGGTTAATTCCCAGCAGATTGCACAGTATGACGCAGCAAACTCTATTGAACTATATGCATCCAGTGCATCCAGCATCAAAGAAGTGGGCACAGAGGATGTTGATGGCGTAAAGGCAACACGCTTTGATGGCATAATAAGCGGTGATGACATTGGCAAAGTAGTTGAGCAATCCGGTGTTGAAAGCCAGGTGGGAATCGATGGAACTGCTGAGCTCTTTAAGGATTCCGGAAATATACCCTTTAGTTTCTGGGTAGACGTAGAGAAGGAGCAGATAATCAAATACGAAATCGATATGACGGAGGTCCTTAAGGTGGCTCTTGAAAGAGCTGTGGAAAACGAAGAAGAAGGCATGGCCGGAATGATCGGAATTAAAAAGATGAGCACCAGCGTTAAGGTAAAAGGCGTTAACGATGTGGAAGACATTGTAATTCCGGAAGAAGCAAAGGCAAATGCTACAGAAATTACAGGATAAATAATATATAGCTAATTAGCCTCCCCGGCAAAGCCATGGGAAGGCATTAGGTATAGTCTAAGCAGGGCCTAAGGTCCTGCAATGAAAGCAACAGCTCCCTTGGGAAACCGGGGAGCTTTCTTTTCCGGAAACGTCGCGGTTTGGCTGTGGAGAGGGCTTTTATGGAATATTGCAAAAAACCATGCCTTTGTATATAATTAAATGGTTAGAGACTTTGTTGTACTTGCCTAAAGGGGGCAAGTATGAAGGGAGTAGAGAAAGGGAGTTAATATGGCAACTGAAGTTGGTATAGATTTAGGTACAGCCAATGTGCTGGTATATATAAAAGGTAAGGGGATCGTTTTGGAGGAGCCCTCCGTTGTGGCTTTGAACCAGGATACAGATGAAATTCTGGCCGTTGGCGAAGAGGCTCGTCAGATGCTGGGAAGAACCCCCGGTAACATTGTGGCGGTTAAGCCTCTAAGAGACGGGGTTGTGTCCGACTACGACATTACCGAAAAAATGCTAAAGTATTTTATCCGCAAGGTATGCGGCAGCGGAAGATTTTTCAAGCCTAGAATAATGGTCTGCGTTCCCAGCGGTGTTACCGAGGTAGAAAAACGAGCGGTAAGAGAAGCGGCAACTCAGGCTGGCGGCAAGAGTGTATTCCTTATTGAAGAACCTGTTGCTGCGGCCATCGGTGCAGGCCTCGATATAGCCAAGCCTGACGGAGTTATGGTTATAGATATCGGCGGAGGAACCACGGATATTGCCGTAATTGCATTAGGAGGAATCGTAACCAGCGAATCCGTTAAGGTTGCCGGTGATAAATTCGATGAAGCCATTGAAAATTATATGAGAAGAAACCACAAACTTTACATCGGCGAAAGAACCAGCGAAGAGCTTAAGAAAAAGCTTGGCACCGCCTCTCCCAGAGAGCAAAGTGTAATTGCCGAGTGCCGTGGACGTGATATGGTTAACGGCCTTCCCAGAGTGGTGGAAGTATCCTCAGAGGAAATCATGGAGGCATTGGAAGAACCGCTATACACCATTTGCGAAGCAGTTCACCGTGTGCTGGAAAACACTCCTCCGGAACTGGCAGCGGACATTACAAACTCCGGAATAGTTCTTACCGGTGGTGGAGCATATCTATATGGATTGGACACACTTATTGCCAGACATACAGGTATGGAGGTCAAAGTGGCAGAGAACCCAGAGCAGTGTGTTGCCATCGGAACAGGAAAAGCCCTTGGTGTAATCGAATCAATTGAGAATAACAAGCTTAATGCCAAGGAACCTTATCTATAAAATGATTATTGCTGACGCTCCGTTGCTTTTGCTTCGGAGCGTTGTTGATTTAGAAGAGACTTTAGATGATCTCAGGTCACCCTTATACTAAAAGGAGATTAAAATGCTTTTTGATTTAGTAGCCACAGCCACCTTTGGATTGGAAGCAGTAGTAAGAAGAGAAATAGAGGCTCTTGGCTTTGATGTGGTGAAAACAGAAGATGGAAGAATAACCTACAAAGGGGATGAAAAAGGGATAGTAAAAAGCAATTTTTGGCTAAGGTCTGCAGATCGAGTATACATAAAGATGGGAGAGTTTTCTGCCACAACCTTCGAGGACCTTTACCAGGGTATCAAAGCTATAAGCTGGGAGGATATTCTGCCGGAGGATGGAAAGGTAATTGTTGTGGGAACCTCGGTAAAGTCCCTCCTACACAGCGTCCCTGCCTGCCAAAGCATTACCAAGAAAGCCATAGTGGATAGACTTTGTAATGAGTATGGTGTTCTTGAGCTTCCTGAGGATGGACCCACATATACTGTTCGATTTGCTTTTTTAAAGGATAAGGTAATCGTTCTTTTAGATACCAGCGGAGAAGGACTTCACAAAAGAGGATACAGGGTGGCCAATGTGGATGCTCCCATAAAGGAGACCTTAGCTGCAGCATTAATCAACCTTTCCTTTTGGAGAGAGGGGCGAGTGATGGTGGATCCCTGCTGCGGTTCCGGAACCATCGGTATAGAGGCTGCCCTTATTGGAATGAATATTGCACCTGGTTTGTCCAGAAATTTTGCGGCGGAAGAGTGGGATATTATTCCGGAGGAGATTTGGAAGAGCGAAAGAAAAGAAGCCTACGGCGCCATAAAATCCGACATAAACTTGGATATAACTCTGGGTGATATTAATCCTAAAGCGATTTCTGCAGCAAAGGAGAATGCAGAGGCTGCCGGCGTTGACCACCAGATTAAATTCGTTACGGGAGACATGATGGCTTTAGCCGCCGCCGCGCCAAAGGACATAAGAGAAGGAATCATTATTTGCAATCCTCCCTATGGAGAAAGAATAGGTGAGGAAAAAGAAATCCAAAACATATATAGCAAGCTAAAGGATTTTATGAAGGATAATCCCACCTGGTCCCTCTTTATGATTACTGCAGATAAAGATGTGGAGGAGAAGGTTTTTCAGCGACAGGCAAATAGAAGAAGAAAACTATATAACGGCAGGATAGAAACTTGCTATTATCAGTTCCACGGAGAAAGAGAATGCTGAGTAAGAGCAAAAATAAAAATTTCATACCGGAGCTTTTGGCCCCCGCAGGAACTAAAGAGGCTTTTATTGCTGCTGTTGAAGCAGGAGCAGATGCAGTCTACTGCGGTGGTGAAATTTTCAATGCCAGAATGAATGCGGGGAATTTCTCTCTGGAGGAACTAAGGGAAGCTGTGGACTTTGCTCATAAAAGGGGAGTTCAGGTTCACGTCACACTAAACACTCTTCTAAAGGATGAGGAACTATACCAGGCTTTAGAATATGGAGAGCAGCTTTGGGAGATGGGAGTAGACGCCCTAATTGTTCAGGATATTGGAGTGGCCGGATTAATAAAGAAATATATTCCGGATATGAATTTGCACATGTCCACCCAGGGAACAGTTTATGATTTAGATGGTGTTAAGGCTGCAGCGGAAATGGGCTTCTCCAGAGTGGTTCTTGCAAGAGAACTAACATTAGAAGAAATAAGAAGAATTATAGAGGGAATAAAAGAGGAGGAAATCAAACCGGCGGAAGGTGACCGGCTAATGGAAATTGAGATTTTCAGTCATGGCGCTTTATGCTACTGCTATTCCGGCCAATGCCAAATGAGTAGAGCTATAGGCGGACGTAGTGCCAACAGAGGTGCCTGCGCACAGCCTTGCAGAATGAAGTATCAAAGCTTTGGTGGAGGCGAAGGTGCTGATAAATTAATGGAATTGAAAAAGCCCTATCCTTTAAGTCCTGCTGACATGGACTTAATAGATTTTCTTCCGGAAATATCAGAGGCAGGAGTGGCTTCAATAAAAATTGAAGGTAGAATGAAGTCTCCGGAGTATGTTGGAACGGTTACTGGAATACACAGAAAATACTTAGATAAAATCGCGGTTAAAGAAAGAAATTATTTTGTTGAACCTTTGGATAGATTAAACCTCACCCAGATATTCAATAGAGGCTTTACCTTTGGTAATTTCTACGATGGCCAGGATCCCAAGCTAATGTCAGGAGAAACTCCCAAGAATAAAGGAGTCCTTATTGGCACAGTAAAGAGCATAATTCCCGTGGGTAAAAATAAAAATGGCAACAGATTTCTTTTGGACATAGAACCATCAAAGAAGGAAGAAGAGATAATCCAGGGGGATCTAATTGAGGTAAGAGATGGTAATGGATTAAGTGATTCAGTTTCTGCCATGGTTACCTATTCTGAGAAAGTAAATGGACTCTTTAGAGTGGGAGATATTAAGGAGAAGGTTTTTCCTGGAGATAGGGTCTACAGACTTTCCTCGACCACTCAAATGAAGGAGGCTTCCGGCTTTTATAAAGGAAAGGATTGGAGAGAAGGAAAGTTCTCCCGAAAAAGAGTGATAGACCTTAATGTGGTTTCGGATAAGGAGGGAATTATAAAGATATATTCTTCCCTTGGGAAGGCTGTGGTTGAGGCTGGTCCCTTTGAGAAGAGCAAGTCCGGCGAAGGATGTCAGGGACGCCTTGAATCCGCCCTTAGAAAAACCGGCGGCACTATTTTTGAGGTGGGCGATATTAAGTATCGAGGCGACATGGATTTTGTAATCCCTGTGTTCCAGATAAACAAAATGCGAAGAGACCTGTTGCTGCTGGTTGAAGAATCTTTGATTACAAGAAGGGAAGGAATTCAGATTCCCTCTGAGGATAAGGTTATAAACCTGCCAACGGAAGATAAGGGGGAACCTTCCACATTGGAATTTTACTTTTATTCTTTGGTGGACTTCAAGAGATTTATAGCTGATGCTTCAGTGACTTTTTCTGCGGATTATCGTTTTATTCTGCCGGCGGCAGATATGATCCTTGAAGGTTTCTTTGGTCGGGAGGAATACGAAGAATATAGAGGAAGAATTCTTCCTTATATAAGCAATGTGGACAAGGGCAAGGAACATGGTATTGTCCTTAAAAACTTTGATGTTTTGCAGGACTATTGTCTAAAAAATGATGTGCCTATTTATGTGGGAAATCTATCCCAATTGGAAGCACTAAAAGGATTAATAAAGGACGGGATAAAGCTTATAGGAGACTATGGTATTAACGCCTATAATAATCAAGCGATTCTTACCGCGGCTTCTCTTGGTTTGGCCAACTCCATACCTTCTCTTGAAACAGACAAGGCGCACTTTGGTGCTTATCCTCTCATGACCATAGAATACGACACAGACGTAAAAGAGTTGGTGGACAGAAAAGGCATTAGATATACCATGATAAAACCCAATTATTCCGACCAACAAAGACTTGTTAGGAGGATAGATTCGTTAGATGCTAAGAGTATTGCTTCTGAAGTAAAGGAGGCCTTGGGGGAAAGGGGTTGGGCCAGATATTACGTAATGTACTAGTGGTTCTCTAGGCTGCTTAATGGTCAATAATGTGGACACAAAAATAAGAGACTTTTGTTCCGAGGCATCTTAGGCAAATTCAAAAAACTCATCCTCCTTTTCATTGGGGGTTAGGTTATTGATAGTCCCATGTGGCCTCCTGGAATTGTAATATCCATCGATG
>JAGAXF010000009.1 GCA_017941085.1 Bacillota bacterium | reverse complement strand
TGGAGGGCAACAAGGGTTTTCTTGAATTCCTCATCGTAACGGTTTGCCATTTTGGAATTGGACATGTGATAGCTCCTTTCTGTGTCTACAAAATTGTATCAGTTTACGCTATTTCGTGTCCACTTTATTAGTATAGATCCAGGCCTTTATAATAATGGCGCGAAATGTCGGAGCATAGATGAAAACAGGTGCCCTTAGCGCCTGTTTTTTCGTGTGATGATTGGATGAATCAGACGTCACAAAATATACACGTGTATTTTAATTATATTTTAGTCCTGTGGGTTAGAGTATAGAAAACAGATGGTAAAAGGGAGACCAGAATTATGAATAATAGTAAAAGAATCGCATTGATTCCGGCCTATGAACCGGACGAAAAAATGCTGGCCCTGGCAAAGGAGCTTAAGATAGATAATTTCGAAATGGTTTTTGTAAACGACGGATCCGGAGAGGATAAGAATGAAATCTTCCGGGAGGCGGCTACCTATGGCAAGGTCCTGGTCCACGAAGTTAACAAGGGCAAAGGAGAGGCTATTAAAACCGGGCTTAAATATATCTGTGAAAATTTCTTTGCTCCCTATGTGGTGGTTACAGTGGATGCCGATGGTCAGCATAAGGTAAAGGATGCAATAAGAGTATGTGAGGTTGCAGAAGGGAAAAGAAATACTCTTGTCCTGGGAAGTAGAAAATTTACAGGCAAGGTTCCCCTAAGAAGCAGATTAGGAAATACTATTACTCGTCTTGTGTATAGATTAACCAGCGGTATGAAAGTATATGATACACAAACAGGTTTGAGAGGGTTTTCCGATTCTCTTATGGGAGACATGCTGAACATCTCCGGAAGCAGATATGAATATGAGATGAATGTGCTGATGACCTTTGCAAAAGGAGATAAGCCCATAGAAGAAGTATGGATTGATACGGTATATCTGGATGAGAATGCTTCCTCTCATTTTGATACTGTTAAGGATTCCTACAGAATATATAAAGAAATTATCAAGTTCTCCGGATCATCCCTGGCCAGCTTCTTTGTTGACTATGGTCTTTATTGCTTGCTGCTGGGGACCTCGGGGAATCTGGTTATGTCCAACGTGCTGGCCAGAATAGTAAGCGGATCAATGAACTATGCAATGAATAGACGCATGGTCTTTGGAAGCAACGTGCCTCTGGTGAAATCTTCCCTTCAGTATATCGCGTTGTCCGTATTCATTCTGGCGGTTAACACTCTGCTGCTAAATCAGCTGACGGTGCTGGGCATGGGAGCCTATGTAGCAAAGATAATTGTTGAAATGACCATGTTTGTCTTCAGTTGGTTCGTGCAACATCAAATAATTTTTAAAGGGTGATTAAAATGAAAGTTAAAATAGATAAATTTACTGCCTTCTTCCTTTCTTGCCTCTTGGCTTTCACCACATATATCTCTCTGGATACCTTTGTTCTATCCAGTGCGTATCGGGTGGAGGCAACGGAGATAAATGAAGAGGCATTCTTTGAAAAAATGAAGATAGTAAAAATAGTAATGGGGATATAGCAAATAATAGTAATGAGAATGTAGAGAATAACAATAGTAGTGACAATAGCAACGATAAGGTGGATACTGACGAATCGGAACCATCGGTAAGTGAAACTTCTCTGGGATTGACCGGTAATGTAATAGGTGAGTACGCTGACGAAAATATTAGTATTAGCCTCCAGCAATTTACCGTTAATGAGACAGAAGTATATGTGGCAGATGTAACAGTGTCTTCTGCTAAATATCTTAAGACAGCTTTGGCCGATGGAACCTACGGTAAGAACATAAAAGCAAAGACCTCAGAAATGTCCTCGGAAAACAATGCTATTCTGGCCATCAACGGTGATTACTACGGCACCAGGGAAAGAGGCTATGTAATAAGGAACGGTGTTTTGTATAGAGACTCTCAGGACGACAGCGATGTACTTGTAATCTACGCTGATGGAAGCTTTGAAATTGTAAGCGCATATGATGTTACCGCAGAGGAACTGGTAGCCAAGGGCGCGTGGCAAGCATTCTCCTTTGGCCCCGCTTTGGTGGAAGATAGCCAGGTTACCGTTGGTGTAAATGAAGAAACCGGAAGGGCCAAGGCCAGTAATCCCAGAACAGCCATAGGCATTATAGATGACCTACATTACGTCTTCGTTGTTTCCGATGGTAGAACCAATGAAAGCGCCGGGTTATCTCTCTATGAGCTAGGTTGTTTCATGCAGGAACTGGGAGTAACCACCGCATATAATTTGGACGGAGGCGGATCCTCCACCATGGTGTTCCAGGACCAGGTAATAAATAATCCTACATCCTCCGGAAATTCCATCAAAGAAAGAAGTGTAAGCGACATTGTTTACATCGGATAGTAAATTAGTTTAAGAGGTGAAATAAAATGAGAAGGGGATTTGATAACATAGATAATGGTAGTAAAATGAATGATGTAAAAAACACTTTGAGAAAAAGTATTTGGGCGCAATTCGGATTCACCGTATTCATAGCATTGTTTGGTGCCATATATGAGTTCTTTAGTCACCAGGTGTATTCTTACTATATGATATATGCCTTCGGCATACCTTTGATATTGGGAGTAGGGCTACAGGCATTGATTTTGCAGAGGGATAAAAAATTGCCCTCTCGCTGGTCCATCAGAATGTGGAATTATGGCATAGTAACCCTTACAATAGGAAGTGTGTATAAAGGTGTCCTTGATATCTTTGGTACAACCAACCGATTGCTGGTGGTATATCCTGTTGCAGCTGCCCTGCTCCTTGCCTTGGGTTTAGTAACCTACTTTGCTTCCGCTGGATCAAGGAGCAAAGACAGAAAAGATGTTTTGATAGAGAAAGAGGACCTTAAGATTGGAACTTGCAATACTTGATTGGATACAGGAAAATTTAAGATCGGATGCAATGGACTTTATTATGTCCCACATAACGCTGCTGGGTAATGCAGGAATTATGTGGATAATAATTGCGGCGGCTTTGATTCTTTGGAAAAAGTATAGACCCTTAGGTCTTACCATGGCCGCCGGACTTGTGTCCAGCCTCGTAGTTGGAAACGTGATTCTAAAGAATCTCTTTGCCAGGCCCCGTCCCTGCTGGATAAATGATACTGTGGATTTGCTCATCCCTATGCCGAAGGATTATTCATTCCCTTCGGGCCATACTCTATGTAGCTTCATTTCCGCCACCATTATCTTTCAATATAATAGGGCCTGGGGGATTGCCGCTTACATCCTTTCCGGATTAATCGCATTCTCCAGAATGTATCTATATGTTCACTATCTCACTGACGTTTTGGCAGGGGTGATTCTGGGCATAGCCATCGGCCTTTTAGTAAGCAAAATCTCTATGAAAATTGCGTCCCAAAAGTCGTAAGAAAAAATAAGTAAAACTTGAGAATTTTTTTTAAAAAAGTCGTTGACACCCATAAATCATTGTGTTATGATAATTGAGCTGTCACGAAATGCAGATGCATTTTGTGATGTGCCCAAAACAAGGAATTGCAAGGCTTATAGCCGACACAAGACCTTGTGCAAGGTCAAAATACTGAATGCGATATTTGGTGGTTTTGACCTGATGAACCTAGAAAATCTCATAGCAAAGAAAAAGTCAAAAAATGACTGTGCACAAACAAGTGTATGGTCCCAAAGTAAGGAAACTTACAAAGACAATTTCTAAAACCAAACAATAATTCAAGATAAGAATTAATTGCGAAACGCAAGCGTTTGAGTTAAAGAATCAAACAGATTATTAAGCAGCAGAGCGAAAAAGTGAAGCTGCATAGTAATACCATTTAATTAAGAGTTTGATCCTGGCTCAGGATG
>JAGAXF010000008.1 GCA_017941085.1 Bacillota bacterium | reverse complement strand
GAATGCACTGCCGCGAAAGCATCTTGGGTACTACACGCCGGAGGAACTCTTTGATGAATTTCTCGATCAGGTGTATTCAGTTTTCAAGGTTCATGCTTCGTAGCTATAACTTACTGTTCAACTTGGACTTGCAATTTATGGGTCATATCTTTTAGGAATTTATCACCATATCCAATAAATATTCTAATTCCAACAGCTACATAATCAATAACCTTTTTACTATCATTATATATGGTGAATGTACTTGCCTTTGATGCATCGGTTGTTAGAAGAATACCTTTATCTGAATACATCCAATACTGTTTGCCAGTCTCTGTATGCTCTACAGGCTTAACATCGTCGCCAATCTGGTTGATAGGAGTTTTCTCTTCATTAATCTTGTCTTCTGAGATTGGCTGTCCTGCTACACATTCCCTGTCACCGGTCATAGTAACTCCGCCGGAAAGTGTCAGATCACCGCCTGCTCCAACAACAAAGTTAGAAAAGTCCTGATTGGCACCCTTTGCTCCACTTCTATAAATGGTAGCATTGCCTGTAATCTTTACAGGACGACTAACATTGATTTCCTCTGTGGCGATTAATTTACCACTTATGGAAATCTCTGCATCAGTGCCTTTTTCAATAGCATCTTTAAGCTGTGACCAGCTTGTAATTCCGGAGCCTTCTGCCTGTTCCGCATTAGCACTGTCTTCCGCATATACAGCAAAAGTCCCTGAAGGAGCCATGCCAAACAGCAAAGCCACTATCAGGAACATAGTTAATACACGGGTCAGAAAACTCTTTCCTTTTGACTGTGATAGTTTAGTATTCATACTATCTTGTCCTCCCTCAAAATTAAACTACATTCGTCCACATCAAAATACCTAATTAATAAATATGCGGACTATTTCCTAATTCCTTTTGTGCAACAAAAAATCCCCCATAAATAGTTTTTTGCACTTGTTGGATTATAGAAATACTCTTGTTACCAAAGCAACACATTTTCGCTCCAAAAATGCTACACTTTCGTTCTAATATTGTGAACATCTGAAACCGTTGAAATTTCAACTGTTGCGCAGGCAACACCCTAATAATTAAAAGAATGTTGAATTTTGAAGGGTTTTGGGATTTTATAGTACTTTAGAATGAGAAAAACTCTAATAAATTATAAATTTGAAAAAAAATTAGAAAAATTTTTGTACATTTATCCTAAATAACGAAAAAAGAGGACGCATCTACGTTTTAACGTAAAATGCACCCTCTTTACATAATACATATTATTAGTATCACTACTGAAATTATCTATATAACCTCAATTGGATACTATCCTGTTCATATGTTAAAACAATCCAGCCAGTAGCCCTGCGCCAAACATTGGTGCAAATACTACAGCAACGATGGTCATAAGCTTAATAAGAATATTGATGGAAGGACCGGAAGTATCCTTAAATGGATCACCAACTGTGTCACCTACTACAGCAGCCTTATGAGGCTCTGAACCCTTACCACCAAAGTGACCTTCTTCGATATATTTCTTTGCATTATCCCATGCACCACCTGCATTACTCATCATAATAGCAAGGAGTACACCGGCTGCAAGAGCGCCGCCCAGCATTCCTGCCAGAGCTTCTGCTCCCAAAAGGAATCCAACTACCAGTGGAACTACGATAGCCATAAGTCCCGGAACTACCATTTCCTTAAGGGCAGCACCTGTGGAAATATCTACGCAGCGAGCATAATCCGGCTTGGATGTTCCTTCCATGATGCCCGGAGTTTCTCTAAACTGACGACGAACTTCTTCGATCATCTGGTTAGCTGCTCTACCTACAGAGTTCATTGTCATAGCGGAGAAAAGGAATGGTAGCATTGCTCCTATAAAGAGACCAATGATTACAATTGGATCAAGCAAGCTTACGTTAACAATTCCTGCTACCTCAGCATAGGATACAAAGAGAGCAAGCGCTGTAAGGGCTGCAGATCCGATGGCGAATCCTTTTCCGATGGCTGCAGTTGTATTACCTACTGCATCCAACTTGTCTGTGATTTCTCTAACCTCATGGGGCAGTTCACTCATTTCAGCGATTCCGCCGGCATTGTCGGATACAGGACCATAGGCGTCTACAGCAACGGTCATACCAGTGGTAGAAAGCATACCTACTGCAGAAAGAGCGATTCCGTATACTCCGGCAAAGGCATATGCAATGTAAATTGCAACTGCGATGAAGATAATCGGGAAGAGTGTGGACATCATTCCAACACCCAGTCCGGAAATGATTGTTGTAGCTGCACCGGTCTGGCTTTGATCAGCAATCTTCTTTACTGAGTTATAGTCACCGGAGGTATATACTTCTGTAATCTTACCGATGGCAATACCGCAGATAAGACCGGCAATAATTGCCCATGCATAGGTCATGCTTCCCAGCATTGTATTGGAAAGAACTATTGCACAAACGATTACAATGGCACCACTTATATATGTTCCCATATTAAGTGCGTTGGCCGGGTTTCCGCCGTCCTTACCTCTTACCAGCATAATTCCCAGAATGGAAGCCAAGATACCGATGGCTGCCAGAATAAGAGGAAATACTGCATAAGTTGCTTCATCTGCTCCTGTAATGGAGTTTGCTGCTGCAACAGATGCAAGGGTTACAGCGGATATAATCGAACCAACATAGGATTCAAAAAGGTCGGAACCCATTCCTGCAACGTCACCAACGTTGTCCCCTACGTTATCTGCAATAACTGCAGGGTTTCTGGGATCGTCTTCAGGAATTCCTGCTTCTACCTTACCTACAAGGTCAGCACCAACGTCAGCAGCCTTTGTATAGATACCGCCGCCTACACGTCCGAAAAGTGCCATGGAAGAAGCACCAAGTCCAAAACCTGTAATGCACTGAGTTACTGTAGCTAGATCAAATACAGCGAATACAATACCTACGCCCAAAAGTCCAAGACCGGATACACAGAGACCCATTACGGCACCACTTCTAAAAGCAACTGCCAAAGCCTTAGGCATACCGGATGTCATTGCTGCATTTGCAGTTCTAACATTACCCTTGGTTGCAACGCTCATTCCAAAGTATCCTGCCAATACTGAGAACAAAGCGCCGAATACATATAGACATGCTGTAATCCAGCTGTGAAGAAGAACACCGATGGCCACAAAGAGAACTACGATTACAATGATCATTGTCTTATATTCTCTCTTTAGGAATGCCATTGCACCCTCGTGGATGTAGCCGGCGATTTCCTTCATCCTGTCGTTTCCGACTTCTTGCTTGCCAATCCAGCTAGCCAACAGAAAAGCCACTACCAGGCCTATTGCTGCCGCTACCGGAGCAATCCAACTAATCATGAGATACCTCCTTTCATTTGCCTAGGAATACATCAAAGAGGCACATAAAGTACCTCTCAGTTTATGCTACGCAAATGATTATAAAAAAATAATATAATATAACTAGATTATTTAATTGCCAGCAGTACCAAAGAAATTACAATGAATCCAACTGCTGCAACAACGGTAAGCTTTTTAAGAAGTGCCTCATAGGGGCTGCTTTTCTTTTTTCCAAAAAGCTGTTCTGCGCCACCGGCAATGGAACCGGAGAGTCCATCACTGTTTCCGGACTGAAGTAGAACGCTTAAAATTAAGAATATGCTCACCAATGCAAGTACTACCATCAAGAAAGTTTGCATACTTTTTCCTCCTATATATTAGTCAACTTTGTGATTTTATCATAGAGAGTTGGCTAAATCAAGTAGTTCAGCGAATTTTTCAGGTTCCAGGGAGGCTCCTCCCACCAGGGCTCCATCCACATCCTCCATGGATAGTATTTCCTGTATATTGGCTGCCTTTACACTGCCACCATACTGGATTCTAACCCCCTGGGAAACCTCTTCATCATATATCTCCTTAAGGGTCTCCCTTATCATGGTGCACATTTCCCCTGCCTGCTGAGGTGTGGCGGTTTTTCCGGTGCCAATGGCCCATATGGGTTCATAGGCTATAACCATGGATTCCACCCGATCTTCGCTAAGGTCTGCCAGGTCCTTTTCCAGTTGAAATTTAACCACTTCCTGGGCTCTACCCTCTTCTCTTTCCGTTAGGTTCTCCCCTACACAAAGAATTGGAATTACCTGGCTGTCCCAGAACATATGCTTTAGCTTATTATTGATGGCCTCGTCGGTTTCATTAAAGTACTGTCTTCTTTCTGAGTGACCGATAATGCAGTAGTCGATTCCTATTTCAGTTAACATGGCAAGGGATATCTCCCCTGTATAGGCTCCCTCATCAGCAAAGTGGACATTTTGAGCTCCTAAGAATAAATCCGTCCCTTTAATTGCTTCCCTTAGGGTTGTTAACTGAGTAAAGGGAGCACAAATGGCTGCATCCAAATTCTCAGTGTTGTCATATATCTTTCCAAAGGTTTTTACAAATTCCAATGCCTCTTTGGTGGTTTTGTACATTTTCCAGTTTCCTGCTATTAAGGGTCTTCTGGCCATGTTTTATCTCCTTACTATCACTATGGGACAAATTATATAAGAGGCGGTTTTCCCGCCTCTATACTTATTTATCTTGAATAACGTCGATTCCCGGGAGAATCTTTCCTTCCAAGAATTCCAAGGAGGCTCCACCTCCTGTGCTTATATGGGTCACCCTGTCGGCAAATCCAAACTGCTCAACTGCGGCAGCAGAATCTCCTCCACCTATTACACTGATGCAGTCAGATTCAGCCAGAGCCTGAGCAATAGCCTTTGTTCCTTCTGCAAACTTTGGCATTTCAAATACACCCATAGGTCCATTCCATATAACCGTTTTTGCTTCTTTAATTGCATGGGTAAAGAGTTTGATGGAATCCGTTCCTATGTCCATACCCATCATGTCCGAAGGAATTTCCTCTCGTTTTACTTCCTTGGTTTCAGCATCATTGCTAAACTCCGATGCACAAAGGGTGTCCACAGGAAGAATTAAATTAACTCCCTTTTCCTCTGCCTTCTTAATTAAGCCCTTGGCTACATCAATGTGCTCCTGATCCAGTATAGATTTACCTATCTCAAGGCCCATAGCTTTAAAGAAGGTAAACATCATTCCGCCGCCGATTATAAGGGTGTCCACCTTGTCCAAAAGGTTTTCTATTACCTGAATCTTATCGGCAACCTTTGCTCCTCCCATAATTGCCACAAAGGGTCTCTCCGGATTATCCACTGCATCACTTAGGAACTTTACTTCCTTCTCAATCAGAAATCCTGATACGCAAGGAAGATAATCCGCCACACCTGCCGTTGATGCATGGGCTCTATGGGCGGTACCAAAGGCTTCCTGAACAAAGACATCTCCCAGCTCCGCCAGGTCCTTGGAAAAGCCGGGGTCGTTTTTCTCCTCCTCATTTCTATAGCGAGTGTTCTGAAGAAGAACCACGTCCCCTTCCTCCATGGAAGCAACCTTTTCCTTTACACTGTCATCCACTACCTGAGGAGAGTCAGCAAAGACTACATCTTTACCGAGAAGCTCCCCCAGTCTAACTGCAGCAGGCAGCAAGGAGTATTTGGGATTGGCCTCTCCCTTTGGTCTTCCCAGGTGAGACATTATAACCACCCTTGCTCCATGGTCCCTTAAATATTCTATGGTGGGTAAAGCGGCTTTTATTCTGGTGTCATCGGTAATATTAAGATCCTCGTCTAAAGGCACGTTAAAGTCGCACCTTACCAGAGCCCTTTTGCCCTTCCATTCCACATCTTTTATGGTCTTTTTCATTTTATAATCCTTTTCACTATAATGATTATTGAATCTATATTTAGAGATTCACCGGTCCATTAGTTGGCATCAACCTTGGCCATATGCTTAATCATTTCAAGAATTTTGGCGGAATATCCGAATTCGTTGTCGTAGTAGGCTATGAGTTTAAAGAATTTCTCGTTAAGCTCCACGCCTTCCTTGGCATCAAAGATGGATGTATGGGGATCACCAACAAAGTCCAAAGATACCACTTCGTCCTCCACATATTCAAGAACTCCCTTAAGATATGTTTCAGAAGCTTCCTTCATAGCCTTGCAAATTTCATCATAGGATGTGGGCTTATCCAAAACCACGTTAAGGTCAACAATGGATACGTCGGCAGTAGGTACTCTATAGGATATACCTGTCATCTTGCCCTGAAGTTCAGGAATTACCAGACCCACGGCCTTAGCTGCACCGGTGGTGGAAGGAATGATGTTTCCAAATACGCTTCTTCCGGTTCTCCAGTCCTTCATGGAACGGGCATCAACCACCTTCTGTTTAGCTGTGGCTGCGTGAATGGTAGCCATTAGTCCTTCGTTGATTCCAAAATTGTCATTAAGAACCTTACACATAGGAGCCAGACAGTTGGTTGTACAGGATGCATTTGATACCACCTGCATGTCCTTTGTATAGTTTTCGTGGTTTACGCCGAATACAAATGTAGGTGTTTCCTTGTCCTTGGCCGGAGCGGAAATAATAACCTTCTTTGCTCCTCCATGGGTAATATGGTCCATTGCTGTTTCTGTGGTTACATAGGCACCGGTACATTCAACAACAAATTCTACCCCTGCCTTGGTCCAATCTATATTCTTGGCATCTTCCTCACTGAATACCGGAACCTTCTTGCCATCGATAATTAGTCCTTCGTCATACTTGTCCAGGGATTTGGGGAATCTACCAAAGGTGGAATCATACTTTAACATGTAAACCAAATAATCCAAATCTGCGTTTCTAATGTTTATTCCTGCGATTTCGATTTCCGGTTCATCCATTGCTGCTCTGATAACTACTCTTGCTATTCTACCAAAGCCGCTGATACCTACTTTAATTGCCATAATTTTGACCTCCATGACTCTTAAAAATATGAATTAAAGTTTTTTATTTTATGACCTAGGGTCTTAAAATCTTTTTCTCTTTGAGGAGGGAAGTATCCCCATGCTGTCTCTATATTTGGCCACTGTTCTTCTGGATATATCGAAGCCCTGCTCCTTTAACATATCCACCAGGTTTTGATCGCTAAATGGTTTCTTTGGGTTCTCCTCCCTAAGGAGTTCCTTTATCTTAACCTTTATGCTGCTGGAGGAAAGGTTCTCTCCTCCCTCTGCCTTAATTCCGCTGGTAAAGAAATATCTCATTTCCAGAACTCCCCGCCCTGTTTGCATATATTTACCGTTTACCGTGCGGCTTACTGTGGATTCGTGAACCCCTACTTCTTCTGCAATTTGTTTAAGGGTAAGGGGCTTTAAATAATGCTCCCCTTTATCAAAGTATTCTCTTTGATAATCCACTATGGCATTGGCTACGCTTAATATGGTTTTATTTCTTTGCTCAATGCTTTTAATTAGCCAAAGAGCAGAGCTGACTCTTTCGTTTAAATACTTGGTTAACTCCGGGTCCTCTTTGTATTCCCTTCTAACCTTGTCGTAATAGGAGCTAAGGGTAAGGGCGGGTGTTCCTCCGTCATAGATGGAAGTCTTATATCCGTCTTCTGTTCCCTCTACCACCACATCGGGAATTACGTATTTAATGGTCCTGTCAGAATCATAGCATCTTCCCGGCTTTGGTTCCAGGGATTTAATAAGGTCAACCAGTTCCTGGGCCTGGGATCCGGAAATACCCGTGGCCTTTGCCAGGGCGCTTACCTTGTTTGCCGCCAGATCCTCCATACCCTTTTCCAATATATATTTGATGGGCTCCGTGTATTTGCCCCTTTGCTTAAGTTGAATGGTGAGAGTTTCCTTTAAATCTCTTGCTCCTACTCCCGGCGGATCAAAGGTTTGAATCACCTTTAGAACCTCTTCCACCTCCTGTTCATCCCTGGCCATTATGTGGGATACTTCTTTAATTGGAATGGCCAGATAACCTATTTCATCTATGTTGTGAATTAAAAACCTTCCGATTTCCGCCTGCTTTTCAGTAATCTTGGAAAACTGAAGTTGCTGAAGTAAATGTTCTATCAGGCTGTATCGGAAGGACACATATCTTTCATATGAAAAATCTTCTTTTTTATCTGAATTAATCCACTGTCTATAATCATCAGAATTATAATTTGCTTCCCCTAGGGTCTCTCTGAATCTGTCAATGTCCAGATTAGGATCCTCATGGGTTTGATTTGAACCATCATCATTTAAGCTGCCCTTTTCCGTAGATTGAGCAACCTCCAGCACAGGGTTTTCCAGTAGCTCATTCTTTATATATTCATTTAGTTCTTCGTTATTGAACTGCAAAATCTGAATGGCCTGAATAAGCTCCGGGGTCATTGATAGTTTTTGGCTCTGTTCAATTGTCAGCTCATACCCTATACTCATGCAAGTATTATACCATGTATAAAATACCCCCTCAAGTATTGACATTTAGATATTCCCCTAATTCACACCCAGGACCTAGAAATTCAATGTCAATAACCAGGGAAAATGTCACCCATAGATAGAGTTAATTATTCAGGGAAAATGTCACCCTCTTTGAGGCGCCTTAATAAGGCGCCTCAAGTATTTCGTTAAGCATTTCCAACATGGCAG